>JAILGH010000010.1 GCA_024697025.1 Pseudobutyrivibrio sp. | reverse complement strand
CCTTCAACGATGTGGCCACCGTCACGGAGAGTACAGTCCAATAATCTAATGTGTTGTTCCATATTATTTTAATTTCCCCTTAGCCTTTAAGAATGAATAAACTGCATCAGCCAACTCGAAATCATCTGCATTATCTATATCTACACACTCTGCTGCATCACACTCAACGATGTATGGATTAAGACCGCAGCGGGCGTGTGTTTCTGCAAAGCATTCCTTCGTAAATACGTATGGAGATGGGTTCTCTGTATAGTAAGCTTCCATGTCCTGTGTACGAGGTGGATTGCTAAGATCAAAGTTAAATGGCTTGCCATCCTTCCAGAAAAATGTCTGGTGCTTCTGGCCGGCAAATGCTGATGATGCCTTGCCCTGCTGTACTGCCTCAATACACTCCTTAATATGCTCTGTTGATGTAAATGGAGCTGTTGCGTGGCAAAGAATGTAAACATCTGCATCAACTGTCTTTACAAACTCCTCATAGATTGCACGGCCCTTGCAGAACTTGTCATCAAGAAATGTAGGTCTCTCCAGGAAATCAACTCCCTCTGGAAGATACTGCTTGATTTCTGGATTGCTGCAGTAGCAATATACTTCATCTATGCAATCACCCTTAAGTGCTGCAAGCTTCTCAGTGATAACTCTCACAAGTGGAGTACCATCGCTGAAGCACTTGGTGTTCTTGCCTGGCAAGCGCTCATTATTCATCTTTATAGGAACAAATGCAACTGTCTTCATATTTCTAATCTCCTAGTCTAATAAATTTACTCTCCAAACAGCCCTGCTTTAGGAAATAATGTTACTTATAAATTTCCTTAGGTTTTCTGCAGCGTTTGGTTCAAACATGCCATCCGGGTCGACCTTGCCGGCCTTGCCTGCCTTGATAAGCTCAACCACCTGCTCAGCTGATTCTACCAGCGGCACGCCCTTTTCTTTTATAAAATACTCCATATTTACGGCGGTGTCACCATAATCCAGCAAAATTGTATCGCAGCCAAATCCGATACCCTCCCAAACAGATGCAGTACGGGTGCTGACTACCGTGCTTGAATTGGCAAGGTATTTGAAGATGTGATTCTCATTGTTATCTATCACATCAAGCTTGTCATTTACAAGCCAAGGATAGCGCTGCTTGTAGTATCCAAACTCAAGTGGATGCAGCTTGTAATAGATATGGTATTCGTCTCCTATCAGGTCTGCAACCTTGGCAGCCACCTTGCTGATTTGCTCTCCCTCTGCAAGGGTAGAAATGAAGCAGATTGTCTTGTCGTCCTTTGGATTGGCAGCCTGATAATGCTTGCGCTGTTTTTCAAAAAATGGAAATCCTACTGTAACCATCTGTACATTGTCTGGAAGATTAACGATAGGAAGCTGAGTCTTGCTATAAATCAGCTCGTAATCCGGAAGCTCAGTCAAGTGGTCCTCTGGGTTGTACTGCATTGGAGTGTGGGTTGGAAATGCAAACCCGTGACTGTACTCCGCTGTTGGAATACCACGCTCATGGCCAAGAATGCTCATGGCATAGCTTTCCATTGCATAGTAGCAAATCTCAATAATAAGTTTTGGCTTTGCCTTATCCAAAATCTTGCCGCAGAACTTTTTAGTAATATCAATATAGTACATTCTGTCCACGATATCCGGTATAAGCTTATCTGCCAAATCTGGACCAAAGTCCTCTTTAATTGCTGCAAATAGCGGTGTGAAAACCTCTGTAACCTTCCTTGTTCTCTCCTGACGCTTTTTGGTATTAAACTTCTTGGAAAGCTTAACTCCAAGGTTGGTCTGAAAGGCTACTCTATCAGTAAAATAGACATTGTCCATTCCATTAGGTGTACAATGTCCGTGATTCTCAGGGTGCTCTAAGATGACGCTGTTAAACTCTTTTGCCAGGTCGTCGCAGTAGATATCCTCGTAAATACCAGTGTCCGGATTTTTGGTGCGACGTCCATTGCCGATAAACAGCAGGTCAACGTTCTTGTATGTAAAAGGCTTGAGAGCATTTAAGGCCATTGTAAAAAGCTCCTTTTTGGTAAAAGGAGCGTCGTCGCCTTCGGTGCGGCCAACAGTGGCAGCCTTGATAGCATTATGGATTTCATAACGATACAAGGCCCACACGTGCATGCCCTCAATCTCTATTTGATTGCATTTATGCTCTCGCTCAAAAGCGAGAAAATTCTCGATTGTAGGTTCTAACATTATAACCTCATAAACTCTTTTCTCGTTATACTTTGTAGAATTGGTGCCTATTTCTCCTCAGACTTATCGTAAGTTCTCTCAGAAATAATATAACGTGGTCTCTGCTTTGTCTCCATATAGGTCTTACCAACGTATTCTCCAATAACTCCAAGAGAAATCAGTTGGATACCACCAATAAAGCAAACTGCCACCATAATACTTGACCAGCCTGGATCTGTATTTCCAAGGAAATGCTGAACAATTGAATAAACCAAAAGTACAAGGCTGATGAATGACACAAAAATACCTGTGCCTGTAATCATGTGGATAGGCTTTACGCTAAGTGATGTTATGCCATCAAATGCAAGTGAAAGCATCTTTTTAAGTGGATAATGGCTCTCGCCGGCAATACGCTCATTTCTTGCGTAGTAAACGCTAGTGCTCTTGAAACCAACAAGTGGGAACATGCCTCTAAGGAAAAGATTGACCTCCTTATAGTTGGCAAACTCGTTAAGGACACGACTTGATACAAGTCTGTAGTCAGCGTGATTGAAAACAACCTCTGCTCCCATGCCATTTAAAAGCTTATAAAAACCTTCTGCTGTAAAACGCTTGAAGAAAGTATCTGTATCTCTCTTGTTTCTAACACCGTAAACAATCTCACATCCATCTGCATATGCATCAACCATCTCGTTCATTGCATTGATGTCATCCTGTCCGTCACAGTCGATAGAAATAGTGATATCACAAAGCTCCTTTGCCTCCATAAGGCCAGCAAGTACTGCATTCTGATGGCCACGGTTGCGGCTCTGTGTGATACCGATATAGTGCTCATCCTGCTTTGCCAAGTCCTTGATGATTTCCCAAGTCTTATCCTTAGAACCATCGTTTACAAACATAACACGGGACTTGTCATCAATCTTATCAAGCTTTACAAGCTCATTAATCTTTGCCAAAAATTCTGGTGCTGTAATTGGGAGAACCTCCTCCTCGTTGTAGCATGGAATTACAATGTATAAAACTGGTTTCATTTAACACCTCTCTGGAAGCTTACAAAAAACTTCCCTTTGTTACTTTCTATTTAAACTTTAATAATATCTCGTCAATCTTGGTTGAGTCGCCCCAAACAGCCTTCGAATCATAGGGACGATCCGGGAATGTGCCGTAAGCAAGGCTTATTGTATAGTGATTGTCCTGAATGAACTTCTCCACCCTGTCTGCCAATCGCATTGGATGTCCACTACAGCACTCTATGATACCAAGCACATCATCCTGCATGCTTGCCTTTGCCACCTGCTCACAGAACAATTCGTAATCAGTAAAATCAAACTGATTCTGGCCTGTGGTAAATGGGAATGTGGCATCCCCTGCCTCAGCAGCAGCTGTAAGCTTTGAAAAAATGCTGCATCCCTTGTGGGCATTGCCAACTATATAGTAGCCTCTAAGCCATTGAAGCTTCACCCCTGTCTCCTTGCAAATAAGCATTGTTGCTTGGCGAAGAGCATTCTTGGCGATTCCGTAAAGTGACTGTGGAGCACATGGAGTATCCTCCTTGATGCAGCCTTCCATAAAGCCCACCTCATGCATGGTACCCATGACACACATCTTGCGAATACCTGCCCTGCACATCTTTGAAATGAAATCATAGTGGCTTGGCAAGTCGTTGAGATGATTCTCTGAGGCATGTCTAAAGCCATCTCTCCATGCCAAATGAATCACAACATCTGGCTTCTCAAAGTATCCATATGGGTCCTCTAGAGAAAACAAATCCGCGTCGATGCACTTTGCTCTAGGGTCCACACCATCTGTATGAAAATCTGTCGCTACCACTTCGGCTCCAAGGTCCAGCATTGTACTGACAACCCCTTGACCGATGTAGCCGTTTGCACCTGTAACTAAATACTTCATATATACTCCTGTATTTAATCCGGCAGTTACGCTATCAATCCTTTACACACCTCGCTCAACCAAAACGTTTCGTTTAGGTGTGTTCAGAGATTGCTATCTACTGCCTCACTTAATAAATATACTCTCTATAATAACTAATATCATTTCTCTGATAACATTCAGATCTTGATGACTACTTCTTCATCTAATTGATTTAATGTCTTTATCTACCTGAACAGATTATCAATCCATGCATGTATGGAGTACTTTTTGCGCAGCGCTTCGTCGACAGCGTAAGGCTTGTCTAGCCAAGATGCATCTGGCAAAACGAATGCGCTATAGTCTCCGGTTGCCTCGGCCTTATCGGCCTTTGCACCTAAATCTGAAAGGATTAGATTGTTATCTTCATTATAGAACTCATAGTCACGCAAATATATGTTGTTTGTAACTAGTTTTCTGCGAATTCCAAGGGTTTCCATTGTACGCATTGTC
>JAILGH010000101.1 GCA_024697025.1 Pseudobutyrivibrio sp. | reverse complement strand
TCTATTTTTTTGTGATAAAATCAAATTGCTGTGATTTGAAAATAGGTAAATATTTAGGAGAAATCGTTATGATTAATCAGGCATTCAAAAAGATGCTTACAGGAAAATCAATTATCAGGGAGCTTAGCGAGTACGCAACAGCCAGAGGAGCTGAAATTGGCTACGAAAATGTATTTGACTATAGTCTTGGCAATCCAAGCGTACCTTGCCCTCAGGGATATACAGATGCTGTTAGCGATATGTACAAGAATTCTAATCCAATGAAAATACATGGCTACAGCCCTTCCCTTGGTATTGAAAAGGTGAGAGGAATTGTGGCAGATTCCCTCAACAAGAGATTTGACATGGATTATGAGCCTAAGCATATCTTTATGGCGATAGGTGCAGCAGGTGCTCTTGCTCACGCATTTAGAGCTGTGACAGAGCCTGGGGATGAAATCATTGTGTTTGCACCATTTTTCCCAGAGTATCACGAGTATATCAGACATACAGGTGCCATCATGAAGATTGTGCCAGCCAATACAGCAGATTTTCAGATAAATTTTGAAGCTTTTGAGTCTATCATAAATGAGAAGACTATGGCTGTTTTAATTAATTCTCCCAACAATCCTTCAGGTATTGTTTATAGTGAGGAAACTATCAAAAAGTTAGCAGACGTGCTTAATAGAAAGCAAGAAGAGTACGGTCATGACATTTTTCTTGTCAGCGACGAGCCTTATCGTGAGATTGTTTTTGACGGAAAGAAGTGTCCTTATCCTAGCAAATATTATGACAATACACTTAGCTGTTATTCATTTTCCAAGTCTTTGTCTCTTCCAGGAGAGCGAATTGGCTATGTGGCAGTCAATCCAAGGGCTACAGATGCAGATATACTATCAGTAATTATGGGCCAGATAAGCCGAGGCATAGGACATAACTGTCCTTCATCCACATCTCAGCTTGCTGTTAGCCAAGTTATAAATGAAACTAGTGACTTGACGGTATATGAAACCAACATGAACATTCTTTATGATGCGCTTAAGGAAATGGGATTTGAAGTGGTTCGCCCAGGTGGAACATTCTATATTTTCCCTAAAGCGTTAGAGGAGGATGCTAATGCGTTTTGCATGAAGGCCAAGAAATATGATTTGATTCTAGTTCCTGCAGATAATTTTGGTGTTCCAGGATACTTTAGGATGGCTTATTGCATCGACACCGACAAGGTAAAGCGTTCAATACCAGTATTTAAGGAGTTTGTAAAAAAGGAGTATGGCATAGGCTAAACTATTTATATGGGTATAATATATGGGAGGCATTTTTTATGTTTGAGAACAATGATACATTTGTGGAAGACGCCGTAAAAGTAGTGGAGACACCAGCAGTGAAGGCCAAAAAGAGAGGTCTTTTGGCTGCAACGATATTGTTTTTGCTAGCAGGTATGAGCTTCGTAGGGCCAGTTAAGCCGGTTCTTTGCGTTTTATCAGTGATATTTGGAATAATTACCATAATAGAAATGACTAATCGCAATATAGAGTATGAGTACGATTACACAAATGGAAGCTTGGAGATAGCCAAGATTATTGATAATTCTAAGAGAAAATCTATTGTTACTATCGAGCCTGCACAGATAAAGCTTGTTGCAGCAGTAGGAACAAACGAATCACTTAGATTTGATCACGTTAAACTTAAGATTTTGGACTGTAGTGCACACTCAGACGAGCACAAAGATTACATCTTGGTGGCGCACAGCGAGGTAAAAGGCAACGATTTTAAAGTAATATTTAGCCCTTCAGATAAATTGTTGGAAGCTATGGCAAAGTACAACAAAAATGAAGTGTATAGATAGGCGTTTGCTGGAAAGCATATTTGCTGTAATCAAAGTTAAAATAAAATTAATAAGGGAAAAATAATTAATGGGGGTATAAATTCAGGCATGAATGTACAAGCATTGAAGGAGATATTCGTTGAGAAATTCGGAAATACGGGCGATATTCGCGAATATTTCGCACCAGGACGTGTTAATCTTATTGGAGAGCACACAGATTATAATGGAGGACATGTATTTCCATGTGCGCTTACCATTGGAACTTATGCAGTAGCAAGAAAGCGCGAGGATAGAATCATC
>JAILGH010000084.1 GCA_024697025.1 Pseudobutyrivibrio sp. | reverse complement strand
TTGGAACGGACCAATGGGTCTTTTCGAGAACCCAGCACTTGCTGTAGGTACAAAGGCAGTTGCTCAGGCACTTGCTGATACAGATGCTACAACAATCATCGGTGGTGGTGATTCAGCAGCAGCTGTTAACCAGATGGGATTTGCTGACAAGATGAGCCACATCTCTACAGGTGGTGGAGCTTCACTTGAGTTCCTTGAGGGTAAGGAGCTTCCTGGCGTATACGCAGCAGACGATAAGTAAATTCGTCTTTTTCAAAAATTTCGGCGTTAATTAGTATTCGCTGTACGTCTTTGTACAGCTTCATACTAATTGCCTTGAAATTTTAGAAAAATACTAGAATTTATGTAATACGTATAGTCTAATAATTATTCTGCGTTAATCGCAAATAATTATTTGAATTTAAAGTTTTAGTAGCAAGTCGACTATAGGAATAGGAGACTTGCCACAAAAAAGATAGGAGAAAAATTATGGCAAGAAGAAGAATTATTGCCGGCAACTGGAAGATGAACATGACACCTTCTGAGGCTGTAAAGCTTGTTGCTGAGCTTAAGGATTTAGTAGTTAATGATGCTGTAGACGGAGTTTACTGCGTACCAGCAATTGATATCGTTCCTGTAGTAGAGGCTGTTAAGGGTACAAACGTTAACGTTGGTGCTGAGAACTTCTACATCGAGGACAAGGGTGCTTTCACAGGCGAGATTTCAGCTCCTATGCTTGTAGACGCTGGTGTTAAGTACGTAATCATGGGTCACTCTGAGAGAAGAGATATCTTTGGTGAGGATGATATCCTTATCAACGCAAAGGTTAAGAAGGCATTCGCTGCTGGTCTTACACCAATCCTTTGCTGTGGCGAGTCTCTTGCACTTCGCAAGGCTGGCACATACAAAGAGTGGATTGAAAGACAGATTACATGGGATCTTTCAGGCGTAACAGCTGATCAGGTTAAGAACCTTGTTATCGCTTACGAGCCAATCTGGGCTATCGGTACAGGTGAGACAGCTACAGCTGATCAGGCAGAAGAAGTTTGTGCATTCATCCGTGAGCTTATCGCTAAGCTTTATGATGGTGCTACAGCTGAGGCAGTTCGCATTCAGTACGGCGGTTCTATGAATGCTGGCAACGCTGCTGAGCTTCTTAGCAAGCCAAACATCGATGGTGGTCTTATTGGCGGTGCTTCACTCAAGGCTGACTTCGGTAAAATCGTTAATGCTTAAAATGAGTTTTGTTAATGACTTTGTTAAAATTGTCAATTATATGTGAGAAAAACTCCTAAAGTTTTACATGCGCATCAGTTATCTGGTGCGCATTTTTATTTAAATGATATTTGATTTATGGTATAATTTGCGCTGGTAGATTTTATTTGCATTTACTAGGAGTAATAATGAATTTTAGATTTAAATTATTTTTGATAGCGAGTTTGTCTGCATCACTTCTTATGGGATGTTCCAAAGGAGAAGAGGAGCAGGCTGCAATAGACAATGACACTAAGGAGCAGGTAGCCTTTGACGATGTTAAGGTCAAGGACTATGGTGTTCTTACTTACAGTGAGCTTGAGGTCCTTGCTTACGAGGACGATACCAAGGCTCAGGTTATGCTTGGACGTATGCTTGAATACGGTACCGAGGAGGTTAAGCAGGATTTTACTGAGGCCATTTCATGGTACAAGATGGCGTCTGATTCTGGTAATTACGAGGGTACTACAGCTTTAGGTTACTTTTATCTTACTGGCACAGGTGTTGCCAAGGATTTGGACCGTGCCCAGGAGTTATTTACTTTAGCTTCAGATAACAACAATATAAATGCCAAGGTTGGCCTTGCAAGAACTCTTCTTGCAAAGGGCGGATACCAGTTCACAGAAGATGAGACTGAGTTATCAGAGGAAGAGGAAAGCGATTCTAATGAGAACGCAGAGGAGTCTGAGAACGCAGAGGAGTCTGAGAACGCTGAGTTAGAGCAGATAGTTGACCTTCTCAATCAGGCACAGAAGGCTGGTGATGTAGATGCCAACTATTATTATGGAAAGCTTTATCAATATGGTGTTGGTGTGGCTAGGGACTACAAGAAGGCCTATGCTTACTACAGCAAGGCTGCATCATCAACAAGTACTGCGATAGAGGATAGAGACGCAATCAATCTATCCAACATTGCAATTGGTGTTATGTATGTTAAGGGCTTAGGCGTCGAGGAGAATCCTAAGACTGCTTTAGGCTACTTTAACACTGCCTCAGAAAATGGCTCTGCACTTGCAAGCTATTACATTGGGCAGATATATGAGAATGCTATTGGCGTAGACAAGGATTACGAGCAGGCTATGGAGTATTATCTCAAGGCTGCAGACATGGACTATGCGCCAGCACTCAATCAGGTAGGTTATTTATACTACAATGGATATGGTGTAGATGTGGATTTTGCATCTGCAGTATATTATCAGAAGCTTGCTGCTTTGCAGGGATATGCAATTGCGCAGGTTAATCTTGGTTTTCTTTATGAAAACGGATACGGGGTAGAGAGAAATTTGGAAACAGCTTTATCATACTACGAAATGGCTGCGGATTCAGGTTATGAGGGAGCTATGGAGGCTGTTGTCAGAGTAAAGGCACAGATTAATGAGGAAACGTAGTTTATTTACTGCATTGCTTGCGGCTAGTGCTTTATTACTTACAGGCTGCGGCAAAAAGATTGTCGAGGTTGAGCCAACCTACAAGGTGGCGAAACAACCACAAATAATTGAAATAGCAGACTTAAATGATGCCTGGGATACTATCTTAAACAATAGTACTCGGGAGTTTATTGGAGGGCATCCTATTGATGAGGCATTTTTATCAATGGTTACTGCCACCTATGGTGAGTCTGTTATTGAGGAGATAGCCAGCTATGCCAATTTTACCACGCCTGAGATTTGGTTTCAGTGCACGGGAAAGAGCATACATGTTCTTTGGTATGATTACTGCCAAAAGACAGGCTTGGAAAGCTATTCATTTGACAAAACCTATGTCATCAATAAGGAGCCAGGTGAAGATATAGTTATGGATTTCACTGGTGATTTATGCCTTACGGACGGGGTGGCCACCACAGCTTATATGGATGACCAGATGAATGGCATTAACGATTGCTTTTCAGAGGATTTGCTGGAGGAAATGCGTTCAGCAGACCTTTTGATGATAAATAATGAGTTTGCGTTTACTAGCCGTGGGGCAGCTTTGTTTGGCAAGGCTTACACATTTAGGGCAAACCCATTTAGAGTTGCATATCTTAAGGAGATAGGAGTTGATTTGGTCAGCGTCGCCAACAATCATGTCTTTGATTACGACGAGACTGGATTCCTTGATACCTTGCAGACCCTTGAAAATGCAGGCATCCCTTACGTCGGGGCAGGCCGCAATATCGAAGAGGCTAAAAAGCCTGTCTACTATATTGTAGGCGGCAAGAAAATAGCTATTGTTGCAGCAACTCAGATTGAGCGAACGCTCAATTACACCAAGGAAGCCACTGAGACAACACCTGGAGTTTTAAAGTGCTTATATCCAGAGGTTTTTTGCAAAACAATCAAGATGGCTAAGAACAATGCTGATTATGTTATTGTTTTTCCTCATTGGGGTACAGAGGGCAACGCCAACTACGGGCCGGATCAAGTAGCTCTTGCAAGAGCATTTGTTGAGGCCGGGGCTGATGTTATTATTGGCGGTCACACACATTGCCTTCAGACCGTAGAGTTTATGGACGATGTACCTATTTATTATAGCTTGGGCAATTATTGGTTCTCTACAACGGCAAACATGCCGGCAGAGTACAAGACAGCAGTTGCACAAGTTCGCATTAATCCAGAAGGGCGGATAGATACTTATCTTATTCCTTGCAAGTTTAATGCTGGAGTGACTAGTCGTCTCTATTCAGAGGACAAAACATATAGCGATATCATAAATAGTCTCAACAATCTTTCGCATTCAGCAGTTATAGATGATGTGGGACATATTACCAAAAAATAATAAATACCCAACTAGCGCAGGCTAGATTTTTAAGGAGGATTTTCTATGAGTAAGAAACCAGTAGTACTTATGGTTCTTGATGGATATGGTCTCAATGACAATCCAAAAGGAAATGCCATTGCGATGGCTAAGACACCTGTTATGGACAAGCTTATGGCTGAGTGCCCATTCGTTCAGGGACAGGCATCAGGCATGTTTGTTGGTCTCCCAGATGGACAGATGGGAAACTCAGAGGTTGGTCACATGAACATTGGTGCTGGCCGCATTATTTACCAGGATTTAACTAGAATCACAAAGGCAATCAACGATGGCGATTTCTTTGAAAATAAAGTTCTTTTAGCTGCAATTGAAAACTGCAAGAAGAACGATTCTGACTTACATCTTTGGGGTCTTCTTTCTGACGGTGGTGTTCACAGCCACATCGAGCACCTCTACGGCATGCTTGAGATGTGCAAGAAGAACGGCCTTACAAAGGTATTTGTTCACGCGTTCCTTGATGGTAGAGATACACCACCTGCTTCAGGTAAGGATTTCTTGGCTGCACTTCAGTCTAAGATGGATGAAATCGGTGTTGGTGCAATCGCTTCTATTTCTGGCCGTTACTACGCTATGGATAGAGATAACAACTGGGACCGTGTTGAGAAGGCTTACAACTCACTTGTTAAGGGCGAGGGCGTTTTAGCCACTTCAGTTCCTGATGCTATGCAGGCTTCATACGACGATGGAGTTACAGATGAGTTTGTACTTCCTACAGTTATTACAGATGCTGCTGGAAATCCACTTTCAGTTGTAAAGAATGGAGATTCAGTTGTATTCTTTAACTTCCGTCCAGACCGTGCTCGTGAAATTACCAGAGCATTCTGTGATGACAAGTTTACTGGATTCGATAGAGAGTTCCTTGATTTGTATTTTGCATGCTTCAAGGATTATGATGGTACAATTCCTAACAAGCACATCGCTTTTGAAAAGGAATCTATCACAAATACATTTGGCGAGTTCTTAGCTAACAACGGTAAGAAGCAGCTT
>JAILGH010000079.1 GCA_024697025.1 Pseudobutyrivibrio sp. | reverse complement strand
CTGAAAATCCAAACAGTACTATGGAAATTGGATACATAACCAAGAAAAATTCAATCCTTAGTAAGGTTGGAGAAAAGTATATAGACGAGCTTAAAAGCAGCTTAGAATCGCTAGATGTAGTAGTTATTAATTGATTCTATATCAGATTGGATAGATACATATATTTAAAAATGGAGGATGGTCAGTACGAAAAAGAGGATTTGAGAATCATTTCTGACGAGTATTTCTATTAAAAAATCGCTAACAAAGTTAGCTATAAAAAAAGTTGATACCCGGCTATCATTTATTCTAGGAACTAGGTTTATTGACCTGGTTCTTTTGTTTTGTTAAAATCCTATCAACCTAGTAGGTAAAAGGGAACAAACCGGAGGATAAAGAAATGAAAAAAGGCTTATTACTTACATTACTAATCATCACATCACTAGCTTTGATAGGTTGTGGTAAAGGAAAAACTAGTGATTCGGCAGAAACTGTTAAAATCGCGTATCTTCCAATCACACATTCACTTGCTGCTTTAGAGGAGGCAGATGAGCTTGAGAAAAATGAAAATGTAAATGTGGAACTTGTTAAATATGGTTCTTGGCCAGAGCTTTTAGATGCTCTTAATTCTGGCAAGGTGGACGGTGCTTCAGTGTTAATTGAGCTTGCCATGAAATCAAAGTCAGAGGGCGTTGGAATCAAGGCAGTTGCACTTGGACATAAAGATGGAAACGTAATAGTAGTTTCTAACGATGTTAAGGATGGCAAGGATTTAAAGGGCAAGACAATTGCAATTCCTCATCGCCAGTCATCACACAACATTCTAGTAAATGATGCACTTGCAAAGGATGGACTTTCAATCGATGATGTCAACATTGTTGAGCTTGCTCCAACAGAGATGCCTTCAGCACTTGCTGCAGGAACAATTGATGGATATTGCGTTGCAGAACCATTTGGTGCAATGGGAGTGTCAGTTGGAGCTGGCAAAGTACTTTACACATCAGAAGAGCTTTGGCCTGATTCCGTATGCTGCGCACTCGTTTTAACAGATGACTTTATCAATAATAATGCTGATACAGCTAAAGCATTTGTAGAAGGCTACAAGACAGCAGGAAATAATCTTGATTCAGATACAGCAAAGAAGGTTGCAAAGAAGTATTTAAATCAGAAGGATGATGTTCTTGATATTTCTCTTAAATGGATTTCTTATAACGACCTTGAGATTACCGAGGAAATGTATGGCGAGCTTTCAGAGAAGGTTAAGTCATATGGACTTTCAGACAATCCACCAGCGTACGCTGATTTTGTTAAAAATGATTTCTAGGAAGCTACATGACAAATATTACTTTAAAGTTTAAACCAGATAATCAAGTTGATATTTATTAGGTAGATAGTTGATTAGAAAAAGTATTTTATAGAAACAAGAAGGGAAAATCATGAAGAAATTATTATCTGCTAAAAATGTAATTATATCTATATTGATTTTGATAGGAATATGGCAACTTGCTTTTGTAATTAGTGATTACAGCGAGGCGTTGTTTCCATCGCCACTTATGGCATTGCAAGCATTAATAGAAATGATTAAAGATGGAACTCTTTTAGATTCTATTGCGGCTAGTATGTATAGATTCGCGATAGGCTACGGGCTATCTGTTATCGTAGCAGTTGTCTTAGGCTTAATCCTAGGGAGTCTGCCAAGGGTATTTAAATATGTAGATCCAGCACTGCAGTTGCTTAGACCAATTTCACCAACAGCATGGATGCCATTTGTAGTATTACTATTTGGAATCGGAGACTTGCCAGCTATAGTTATCATTTTTATAGCGGCATTTTTCCCAGTGCTACTATCTACTGTTTCAGCTGTATCAAAGATAGATGATATCTATTTTAGAGTATCAGACAATTTTGGAATCAAACAGCCAGCTCTTATGTGGAAGGTAATTCTTCCAGCGGCTTTTCCTCAAATCGCAAATGCAATACATCTTGCATTGGGAAGCGCATGGATATTCCTTGTAGCAGGTGAGATGGTAGGAGCCCAGTCTGGACTTGGCTATCAGATTATCGATGCTAGAAACAACATTAGAGCAGATATACTTCTTGCAACAATCCTTGTAATAGGACTAATTGGATTGTTACTTGATTTTTTGATTGGACTTTTGGAAAAACGCATCCTTAGAAGTTGGGGAGGTGAAAACTAATGTCGTATATACATATTGAAAACGCAGGAAAGACATTCATAGAAAACGATACAGAATTCACAGCTCTTTCAGATGTGAATCTTGATATAGAAAAGGGCGAGTTTATTTGCCTTCTTGGTCCATCAGGCTGCGGCAAGAGCACTTTGCTTAACGCTATAGCAGGTTTTGACTTGGTAAATCACGGCAGTGTGCAAATAGATGGGAAAGAGGTTACATCACCAAGCACCCAAAACGTTACCATCTTTCAAAACTATGGATTACTCCCATGGCGCAACGTTATTAAAAATGTTGAGCTTGGTCTGGAGGCAAAGGGTGTTGATAAAGATAAGCGCCATGAGATTGCCAAGAAGTATCTTAAGCTTGTAAGGCTTGAGGATTTTGAAAACAGTTTTCCAAGACAGCTTTCTGGTGGTATGAAACAAAGAGTTGCCATTGCAAGAGCCCTTGCGGTAGAGCCGGACATCATCTTTATGGATGAGCCATTTGGAGCTCTTGATGCCATCACTAGAATGAAGCTTCAGGATGACATTTTGGATATTTGCAAAAATGAAAAGAAGACAATTATCTTTGTAACACATGATATAGAAGAAGCGGTTTATCTAGCAGATAGAATTGTTGTCATGACACCAAATCCGGGAAAGGTTAAAGGTGTTTTGACGGTTCCACTTCATCACTTTAGAGATAGAACAAGCGGAGATTTCTTGCTGGTACGAGATAAAATCTTCGACCTTTTAAATATGAAGTTGGAAGACAATATCGAATACAACATTTAGCATATAGAAATAAAAATTTACTTTCATTATTGTATAAATCATTTAAATAAAAAATATGTATAAGGAGTCAATTTAATGAGTCACAACCACGATACACAAGAACACTGTCACAACCATTCACACGAGCATTCTCACGAACACTCCCACAGTCACGCCCGAGGTAACAAAGGAGTTGAGCACATTCATTCACACAGAAACCTGATAGGGTTTGACGCTCACGGTGTTCCTACAGTTACACTTAAGGCTAGTGCCCATGGTGGCGAGGAAAATCCAGATGATTTTACCAAGGATTACATGAATGCAGTTTCTGAGTATAGAAAGACATTCCCTTCAAAGCAGGATGTTATTGATCAAACTCCAGACCCTGCTGTAAGAGAGATGCTTCTTAGAATGGAACAGCTTGGTATAGATACAACCTTTGACAGATTTGATGCTCAAAA
>JAILGH010000077.1 GCA_024697025.1 Pseudobutyrivibrio sp. | reverse complement strand
TTGATTGCTACTACTTCGTAACCTTCTGCGCCGAACATCTGACGGAATGCAAGACGTCCGATACGGCCAAAACCGTTGATTGCTACTCTTACTGCCATTTTTAAATCCTCCTAAAGATTCTTTTAAAAGATATTTTTCGGGCCACCTAATAAATAGCCCCGTATGCACATCATTTTATACAACTTCCTTCTATAATTCAAGCATAAATTAAAAGATTGTTATTTTTTTCTCAATCTTTTTTCTTTAATAAAAATTATTCATCAATATCGCCCTTGCCTGAATGGTAATCATAATATAATATTTAATAGATTTGATACGACATAAGGAGGATGCATTATGTTTTGGGATTGTCACATGCACTGTAATTTTTCTGGAGATTCAGAAACTCCAGCCATAGATATGATTAATGCTGCCAAGGCCAAGGGGCTTAGGGGCATAACCTTTACAGATCACTTGGATATAGACTACCCACCACAGTTTGGATTTTTCGATTTAGACTTAGAGAACTATTATCCAAAGCAGCACGCGCTAGCGCTTCAGGAGTCCACCGATGATTTTACAATTCTTACTGGACTTGAAATGGGTATTCAATCTCACGTTGCCGACAAATGCTACGAGGCAGCAAAGCAATACGATTACGACTTTATAATAGGAAGCACTCACGTAGTCGATCACCTGGACCCTTACTATGATGTGTTTTGGGAAACTGATGATGTATCCAAGCTTCTCACCCGTTACTATCAGGTAATCTTGGAAAACATTACCGCATATACGGATTTTGATGCACTGGGTCATCTGGATTATATCTTTAGATACAAGGATGAGATTAAAAACACTGATACGTATCTTCCATATAGAGACATCGTAGATGCCATCCTTGAAAAGATTATCAAGATGGACAAGGCTCTTGAGATTAATACCGGCGGATATCGCAAAGGAATTGACAATCCAAATCCTTCTGCTTCTATTATAAAGAGATACCATGAGCTAGGCGGCAAGCTTATTACACTTGGAGCCGACGCCCACAACACTGCTGACATTGCATCAGATTTTGAAAAGCTTCCTTCACTTTTAAAGGAATGCGGCTTTACAGAATATGCAGTATACAAAAACAGAAAGCCAACACTTTATCCCCTTGGATAAGGCGTTGGCTTTATCTTTTATTAAAATCAATTATAGAGTTCTAGCTTTATGATTTATTATTTTTATATCTCATCTAATTATAAGGCTCTAGCTTTCTGCTTTATTCTAGTAAGGGTATTGTCGATAGACTTTTCTGATTTGCCTAGTCGCACCGCAATTTCCTTGTAATCAAAATCCTGCATGTAAAGGTCAAATACCTGCTGCTCCATTGGAGACAAGGCCTGCTTTAGCCTTGCGATCAAATCAGAATTCTCCTCCGCTTCTATTATAAGTTCCGCCGGGTCATCTGAAGAAAATGCAGGCTCCTCCATCTCACCGCCATCCTCATCATATAATGAAACGTAAGCGTTTAACGGAGAATGCTTTTTGCGATTGCTGGCCTCTATGGCTTTAATCATCTGCCTATCTATGCACATGGAAGCAAAATGAAAGAAAGTAACCTCTGAGGAAGTATCGTAATCGCTGATTGCACTAAACAGCCCAATCATTCCCTCTTGGATAAGGTCCTCATTTTCACCGCCAATAAGAAAATATTTCTTTGAAAGCTTTAAAACTAATGGCTTATATTTTTCGCAAATAAAATTTACAACAGCAACATTTCCAGACTGATAACTACTGACTAGCTGCTCATCCGAAAGCTTGCCATACTCTTCCCTTAAGTCCATACTCCGTCCCCACAAGACTATTTTGCTTTGTTGATTCTCTGTCTAACAACCTCGTATGCCAATACTCCACAGGCAACAGATGCGTTAAGGGAATCAATATCGCCATACATTGGAATGCTTGCCACCATGTCGCAATTCTTCTTAACTAAATCCGATACTCCATGGCCTTCGTTTCCAATTACAAGACCGATTGAACCGGTAAGGTTAAGGTCGTACATTGCTGTGCCACCCATGTCTGCACAGACGAACCACATTCCCTGGGCCTTGAGCTCCTCCATGGTCTTGCTAATGTTGGTAACCTTGGCAACTGGTGTATAGTTGATTGCTCCTGCAGAAGCCTTGGCAACTGTAGCAGTCAAGCCAACAGCCCTATGCTTTGGAATAACTACGCCGTGAGCGCCAGCCTGGTTTGCAGTTCTAATGATTGCACCGAGATTGTGTGGATCCTCAATATTATCAAGGATAATGATAAATGGGTCCTCACCCTTTTCTCTTGCCTTTGCCATAATGTCATCAAGCTCCGCATACTCATAGCTTGCAGCGTAAGCAATAACACCCTGGTGCTTGCCAGTCTCTGAAAGCTGGTCTAGTCTCTCCTTTTTAACAAATGAGATAACTGTGTCCTTGCTCTTTTTGGCTTCTCTAAGAATTGTCTGCACTGGACCATCCTTGCAGCCATCCAAGACAAATAATCTATCTATTGTTTTTCCACTTCTGAAGGCCTCCAACACCGCATTGCGGCCCTCTACTATTCTACTTTCTTCCATATTAAACTCGCCGCGAGTTACGCCTACAAGCCTAAATTCTCTCCGCTCATCTAACACGATTCGCTTGAGAGAATTAAGAGCTTGCTGTCTGCTCGCTTACTCTTTCTATTATCTTTCCGATATCTGAAGACCCCTCATCTGGAGTTCCCCCAAGGGGAAGCCTAGTTTAGAATATCCAACTCCAATTTCTCAATACCTAGCTTTATTAATTCGCATATACGGTCCATGTTGCCAGTCAAATAGAGGTATCCCACGACCGCTTCAAACCCTGTGGCCTCAAGATAGTCCATGGTGGATGCATTCTTGGCCTTGGTGTGAGGCTTGGAGTTGCGGCCTCGACGATACCAGTCCGCCTCCTCCTCGGTGAAGCTATCCATAAGCGCTACCACCATCTTGGCCTGGGTTGGTGCTTTGACCACTGCGCTGGCTCTCTGGTGAAGCTTGTTTACAGCTGTGTTGCCTTTGTTGACCAAAATGGAACGAATCACCACATCAAAAATAGCATCTCCAATGTATGCCAGAGTCAGTGGAGAATACGTGCGAATATCCTTTGGCTCTATATCAAATTTGTTATTAATATATTCGTTTAAACCAGTTTCCATACTACGCCTTCACGAGTATCCTTAATCTCTACTCCCTTTGCTAAAAGCTCATCACGAATAGCATCTGCTGTAGCAAAGTCCTTTGCCTTTTTAGCTTCCTTACGACGAGCAATTGCATCGTTAATGTATGCCTCAAGCTCTGAGTCAACAGAAGTTGCTGCTTCAACCATTGCCTTGGCATGATTAATCAAATCAAGTGAAAGTACTCTATCAAAGCTTTCAACCAAAGCAAGCTTTGTTGCATCATTGGTATCTGCCTTAAGTGCGTCATAAAGAATTGTTATAGCCATTGATGTGTTCAAATCATCTGAAACTGCTGCACAGAACTTATCCTCATACTCTGTCTTAACAGCCTCATCAACGGCACCATCAGCCTTTAATTCGGAAATACGTTTTACAAGCTTGTTGTATGTCTGCACCGCATTGTCTAAGTTCTCGTATGAGAATACAAGTGGCTTGCGGTAGTGTGACTGCAAGCAGAACATTCTATATACAAGTGGGTCGTAACCCTTTTCTTTAAGTACTGAAACAGTAAGTATAGCACCCTTTGACTTAGACATTTTGCCTGACTGGTCATTAAGGTGATTGCTGTGGAACCAGTAGTTGCACCACTTGTGACCAAGGAATGCCTCTGACTGAGCCACCTCGTTGGTGTGATGTGGGAAAATGTTATCTACACCACCGCAGTGAATATCCATGTACTCTCCAAGGTGCTTCATTGAAATGCATGAGCACTCAATGTGCCATCCTGGATAACCAACGCCCCATGGGCTGTCCCACTTAAGTGCCTGGTCCTCAAACTTAGACTTGGTAAACCAGAGAACAAAGTCTGTCTTGTTCTTTTTGTTGGTGTCCTCCTCTACGTCATCACGAACGCCTGTAGCAAGCTGCTCCTTTTCTACCGCTGAAGAAAAAATATAGTAGTCTTCAAGCTTGCTTGTATCAAAGTAAACATTGCCACCTGCAAGATAAGCGTATCCCTTTTCGATAAGCACTTCAATCATGTGAATGAACTCAGGAATGCAGTTAGTTGCTGGCTCGATTACGTCTGGACGCTTGTTGCCTACGGCATCAAAATCTGCAAAGAATGCATCTGTGTAAAACTTAGCAATCTCCATAACAGTCTTGTGCTCACGTTTTGCACCTGCCACCATCTTGTCCTCGCCAGTGTCAGCATCAGATGAAAGATGACCTACGTCAGTGATATTCATAACACGCTTTACCTTGTAGCCTGCATACTCAAGTGCCTTGATAAGCGCATCCTGCATGATATAAGTACGGATATTTCCGATATGTGCGAAATGATAAACTGTAGGGCCGCAGGTGTACATCGCTACCTGTCCCTCAACGTTTGGATGAAACTCTTCTACCTTTCTAGTTGATGTATTAAAAAATCTAAAGTCTTTAGCCATTATTTTTCTCCAATCATTTTATTGCCTCTCTTAAGGCGCAAGGTGCCCAACTCCAAATTTAACAGGCCTATTAATTATTTCTAGCGCAGCCAGGACAGGACGCACAACTTCGTCCACTGTCAAAAACTACGTTGCTTCCGTCATAAAACTCATAAAGCAAACAGACTGCCTGAGAACTTATGCCCTCTTCGCGGCCAGTAAAACCAAGATGCTCCTCGGTGGTAGCCTTGATATTGACCTGATCAACATCTATGCCAAGACACTTAGCAACGTTGACCTCCATCTGCTCTATGTAAGGGCGAAGCTTTGGCGCCTGAGCAATAACAGTGGCGTCCACATTTCCCACGACATAACCCTTATCCATAACAAGCTCTCGAACCTCCTCCAAAAGCTTCATGGAATCAGCACCCTTGTATTTAGGGTCTGTATCAGGAAAATGCGCCCCGATATCCTTTAATCCAGCTGCTCCAAGAACAGCATCTGCTATAGCATGTAAAAGTACATCAGCATCTGAGTGACCCAGCAGCCCAAGCGTGTGCTCAATCTTGACACCACCAATGATTAAATCACGGCCCTCAACAAGCTTATGTACATCATAGCCTGTACCTATTCTCATATTGATTCCCTCTATATTTATAAAAAGTTACTCAAATCTAATGGGATTCTTGCTTTTTAATACAAAACAAAAATCTAGAATTTTCCAGTCAAAAATTATATCAAAAAATGGGGTTACAATCAACGTTGTAGCCCCATTTTAAAGGTCAATATATATCAACTAGCCAGCGTATGGTAAGCTTTCAAACAAATCATTCTCACTGACTCCATCTATATATATGACGTACTCCTTGGTCTCATAGGTAAAGTAGCCGGTCTCACCATCCTCGGTGATAAACTCTAACTCCTTGCCATCAGTTGCCACAGGATAAATCACTGTGCCCCTAGCAAGGGTTGCCTCCACCTTTTTGCCGTCCTTCTTTTTGTAGTATCCAATCTTTGCCTTGGTGGTGATTCCCTTAGAATCCATATCGTTTGGATTGTTCATTAGCCTGTCCACTTTCTCGTCTGTCGACAGTCCACCTTTAGTATAAGAATAAATCTTCTCAGATGGCCATGTGCCCAAGGCATCTACCGTTTTCACAAGTGTGATTTGGCCATCCTCAATATCCTGGATGCGCCCTTCTGCTTTGCCGATTTTCTTGCAATCCTTAGCTACATCAAACATTTCAACCTTGTAGCTATCAAGTTGATGGGTTTGCTCTATAAAAATAAAGTCTCCTGCAGTTGAATGTACAAAAACTGGATTGCAGAACAACAGTCCCTCGTCTCCACCACCAAGTGCGATAGTCTTATCCCCTAAATGAAGGGTGAATACTGAACCAAGATGTTCTTCACCGCACTCCTCTTCCTCAAGGTATACCGCAACCTTTTCGCCTTTGCCATAAACATCAATCATGTCAGCAAGACCCATAGAAGAAATATTGGCATCGAAAAATCCGCCTTCTCTACGGAACTTTTCATCCAACTTATCCATCTGCTCATATGGCAAGGTGAAATAGATATTGCCCTCAGAGTGAGGTGCTATTTCCCCGGCACCAATAGATAAAGTTGCTCCTCTGTAATCAAGCCAACATTTATCATCTGCTAAATCATTTTTGAAATAATCCTCGATGGTATCCTTGTAATCGTCAAATAATTTTTTCTTGGCAAAATCAGGAGAAGCCTCAATATTGTCAAAGACTTGCTTCTTGAAATCATCGACATAGTCGCCCATAAAATTAATCTTCTCTCCAGTATTGGCATCAAAAGCATATCCCGACTCAACCGACTGGCCGTGAGCGCCACCTTCAAATGCATACTCTTCTAGCTTAAAGCTGAAAACCTTGCTGTCACAGCGTGTAACAGTCACATAAATATTGTATTCGTAATGTGGAGCATAGTCATAGACAAACTCATTCTCTGCTCCCTCATTTTTCTCTTTGTCCTTAGAAACCTTTTCATTGGCTTTTTCAGCTTCCTTTGCATAGCCGTCGCACGCCTTGTTGTAGTCCTTCATTTTTTCAGCAAAGAAATCATCTATGGCAACAGCCAATTCCTTGTGATTTTCGTCGGTGATGGAAATGCATTGAGCCGCTCCATCAAAATATTTTTTGTCCCCCTCGTACTTTATGGCAGTATAAGTAAATTCTGGAGCCGACTGAATAGTCACCTCCTCCGGAACATCAGCCTGAGCCTCTATCTCAGTCTGCTTTTGAGTCTCATTATCGTCTTGTTTATTATTTGAGCCGCAGCTTGTAAGTGTCGCTACAGTAGTAATCGCAAGTAAAATCGAAACATATTTTTTCATCAAAATACCTCCAATCCGTAGTTTGGGATTCTACCTGTAGTATACTCCTTGTCTGTACTATTTCAACCCATACAGTTGATAGTTAATAAAAGTTTAATATTTTTAACTATCTCATTTTTTCATTATATCGCCCCAAAAAAATTCCGATTTATAAAACTCCAAGTGTTATTGAGACAAGAAAGAGGACCCGGAAATGGCACCGGGTCCCGAAGGAGGATTATTACTATGTTATTCCTACTTAATTACTAATCTCTTTGCACCCTCTGCAGCAAGAGCACTTCGAACTGTCTCACTCTCGTCGAATGTAACTTGAGCACAGAGCTTTGAGCCCTTCATTCTTTCAGCTGCAAAAGATAATCCGTTGTTCTTGCGGTCTAGCTTTGGAGAATCAATCTGGTCTGGGTCTCCCAAAAGCACAACCTTTGAACCTTTACCAGCTCTTGTGATGATTTCCAAAATTTGACCGATTGTACAGTTTTGAGCTTCGTCCACGATTATGTAAGAATTTACGAGAGAACGACCTCTCATGTAGGCTAGAGAACAAATCTCTATGATACCTGTTTCAAACATATCCTCGATTTGGATTTTAATCTGATCCTTTTCTTCATTCTGTCCCTTTAAAAGCACTTGCAGATTGTCCATGAATGGAGCAATTAGCGGCGTCATTTTTTCTTCTAAGTCACCAGGCAAGAATCCCAAGTCATTGTCTGAAAGGGTGTTGCTTCTGGTAATCATGATTCTGTCGTAGCCATTGTGGTAATAGCCCTGCAAACCTGCTGCCAAAGAAAGGAAGGTCTTTGCAGTACCTGCACTACCCTTTAAAATAACAAGAGGGATTTCCTCTGGGCTAGCAAGCAGAGAATAAAGCGCAAATCTCTGACCAACGTTTCTAGGTTGGCAATATGGTGTGTAGTAATCTCTATCCTTAAGCAAATGCCATCCATCGGTCTTGAAAGTGTAGAGGGCTGAGTTGCTTCCGTCCTTACAGATGCCAAACTCATTTTCAATAAATCCCTTGTTAAATGGACTCTCGATATCCTCAGGAGTAATGTCACGTCTGCCTGAGTAATTCTCGTTATCCAGAATCATTTCGTTGTGATAACCTTGAACAACGCAGCCGCACATGGTAGCGTTGATTCTCATTGAAATATCGTTAGTAACAAGTATAGTTTCAAGCTCGCTTTCCTTTGCAATAGCAAGCACACCATTTATTATTCGGTTGTCAGGCCTATCTAATGTGAACTCTGCTGGAACCAGCTTTTCGAATTCAGATTCTTTGGCGATTTTGAAAGTTCCGCCATTTGGCATCAGAACGCCGCCGGCGTAATCCCCCTCAATAGATTCAATGTTTCTGATAGACTCACGGGCGCCATAGCCCACCTCAGCATAAGCAGTCTTCTTAGAATCAAGCTCCTGAAGTGTGGTTGTGGTGATAATGACATTGTTGTCGTCAAAACCAAACAACGCACTAGGGCAGTGAATCAGGATGTTAGTGTCGAGTACGTAGTTTTTCTTCATAGGGGTCACGCTCCTTATTTAATTTGTAGAACCACTGTTATAATAGTTCCATATTTCGTTAATAACGGTGGGTTGTCAGAGCTGCTTTCGCAGGTAACTTTTTATATTCTAATTTTACTAAATATCGGCCCCTAATTCTACAACATTTTGTGGTTTTTTGTGGTTATTATGTGAAAAAATATCCCAAATGTTGCGATTTGCACTACAAATCATTTCAGATAATAATCTTCACACTTATTTATCAGCTACATTCGCCAAGTGGATTTATAAAAAAATGCTTCTGTTGTATAGCCACCAAGGCACATTCGACATCCTGTCTCAATGTGACCTTTTCAGCCGCCATCCTAGCGGCTGATGGCTATACAATCAAAAGCATTCTTTTAAATCCACTATGTTCATTCCAATGAAACACAAGTATAAATATTCTTAGTTAAAAACCCTAGGCTTCAAATAACTCCACTTCTGACATAAACGGAATGGAAAGCGCCGCCCCAGGCTTGGTGACCGCAATGGCCGCAGCCTTGCTTGCCTTTATCAAAGCATCCCTAACGGTGTACTGCTTTAATAGCCCTGCAACAAAAAATCCTGTGAAAGTATCCCCTGCTGCCGTGGTGTCAACCGCCTCCACTGCAAAGGCTGGCTGATATAACTCGTCATCACCTAGATGATAGATGGAACCCTTTTCACCTAGAGTCAAAACGATTTTGGCATTTGGGAAGCTAGCTTCCATGGCAGCAACTATGGTACTTGGAGTAGTCATCCCTGTGAGTTGCTGGCCTTCAGTCTCGTTTACTATAAGCGTTGAAACCTTGCCCAAATCGCACTCATCAATTCTTTCATCATAAGGCGATGGATTAAATACAATTGTCATGCCCTTTTTAAAGGCCTGCTCAATAATGTATGGAACTTCTGAAATCTCATTCTGAAGCAAAATCACATCCCCAGATGTGAAGTTTGCAAGGACTTCGTCAACGTATTCCTTGGTATTCTTCCGGTTGGCTCCACCAAAAAGGATGATGGAGTTTTGACCATTTTCATCCACCTGAATCACCGTGTGTCCACATCGTCCAACCACCGTTTTGATGTAGTCGGTTTTGATTCCGCTGTCCTGACAGACATCGTAAAAATCAATTCCTTCCTCACCAACTAAACCAGCGTGATAAACACTGATTCCGGCTCTGGCTAAAGCCATAGACTGATTAAAGCCTTTACCCCCAAGATTCATCTGAACCTGGTCGGCCGCTATGGTCTCTCCCTCTCTTACAATGTGTTCCACCTCGTAGGTGTAATCTAAGTTTAGTGAACCAAAATTCAGGACCTTCATACTTCACCTCCGGCTGCTATATTCTACCAACCAAAAACAAGCTTGCTAATCCATAATAAGTAAGTACGGCAACTAAGTCGTTGACAGTACTGATAAGTGGGCCTGATGCTACCGCAGGATCCACCTTAATCTTGTGGAAAAAAATTGGGATGATGGTTCCAAAAAAGCTGGAAACAATCATTGCTATAACCAATGAACACCCAACTATTCCTGATACACCCAACGCATTCAGCCATGGCTCCATCTTAAAGAAGTGGATGTAAATAGCCACAATAACAAAGGCTAATGAACCAAGAATCAATCCGTTGGTACCACCAACTCGCATCTCTTTAAATACTAATTTTGCCTTTTCCATTCCGGACATCTCCTCATCCATGAGTAATCGAATGGTAACGGCCAGGGACTGGGTTCCAACGTTTCCGGCCATACCAAGAATCATGGATTGGAAAAATACCACCATGGAAATTGCTTTAACTACATTTTCAAATTCGCCAATAACAGTACTTGTAATCAAGCCCAAACAAAGCAACAGTACAAGCCATGGTATACGCTTTTTGATACTGTCCTTGAGGCTTTCGTTTAACTCTTCCTCTGCAGTCAAACCAGCCAGCTTTGCGTAGTCATCACCCATCTCATCATCAACGGCCTCGACGATGTCCTGAGATGTGATTACACCGATAATCTCATCAGCCGGATTAAGAACAGGGATTGAATCCTCCGCGTAGTCCTTCAAATCCTCGATAGTCTCTGAGATTAAAGCGTCAGCCTTTACGCTTGGATAGCTATGACTGATTATATCCTCAAGTGGAGTGTAATCCCTAGCTAAAATCAAATCACGAAGCTCGATAGCGCCGTAATATTTCTTGTCCTCGTCCTCAACATAAATTGTGTTGATATTATCGTTGTCCTTTGACTGAGAAATCAAAGAACGCATAGCCTGTTTAACTGTAAAATTCTTGCCAATGATGACGAAATTCGTGGTCATCATACTACCTACTTCATCTTCATCGTAAGAATTGATAAGACGTACGTCTGCAGATGCATCCTTGTCCATGAGGGAGATAAGCTTCTCTCTTTGCTCCTCATCCTCGATATCTTCAAGGGCATCAACCGCATCATCGGCATCCATGTTTTCCAAGACATCAGCCGCCTGCTCAGGCGTAATCTCGGCTAAGTAATCTCCAACGTCCTCAATATAAGGGAAGATTTCTGATAAGTACTCAGCCCCTAAAATTCCATACAGTCTTTTACGGTCCTCTGTATCAAGGGCTTCGAAAGCCTCGGCGATATCGTTCTCATGGTAATCGTCCAAAGCCTCAATCAGTTCCTCTGCACTTATATTTGAGTGAAGAAGATCAATAATCTCTTTTGTTAGAGTCTCTTCTAATAATTCCTTGTTTTCCATAGTTTCACATGAACTAATGTATAAAACTCTCTACTTTGCTTTAGAAAAGCAAAAAGTCACTAGCAAAAAAACGAAGCAGGCTCGTTAAAAGAACCTGCCATGCAACCTTCAAATATAAAAAATCCCGAGAAAGTCACATTTCATCAAAATGAAACTACTCTATCTTATATGAAAAGAGCAGCCATCTTGTACGGTTCCGTATATGCTTCGTCGCTACATAATTGCCCGTGACTGTCCGATTTATCCATAGCCGCTCTCCTTTCGTTTGTTATTAATATTTCCTACAAGAATTTAACACAAAAAAGCCCGATTTGTAAACCTTTTTAGGGAAAAAATTAGGTTCTTTCAACCATAGCTCTGTCAAACGTAACTGACTTAACTCCATCAACCTCAATCTGGTATAAAGCATTGGCTGCAAGATGCTCTGCTGCCTGCTCAACATTACGAATTCCTGTTGATATAACAAACTTCTCCATCACTGCATCTAAGCCATCGTCAGTAACCTGGCATTCATCCTCTGACATACCAAGTCTCTTTAACACCTTTGGAAGTGAAAATCTTCTGAAAATCTCCTTCTTTTCCTCTACGGTGTAATCTGGAATATCGATAACTGCAAATCTTGACATAAGAGGTGCAGAAATATTTGCCTTAACATTTGCTGTGGCAATTGGGTAAACGCCCATTGTTGGAATCATACACTCCATGTAGTTGTCGGTAAAACCAAGGTTGTCAAGGAGTGTCAAAAGCACATCTGCAGGATTGCCGTTGCCCTTTCCTGAGTTGGCCTTATCAAGCTCGTTGATAATAAAAACAAGGTTGCTAGTACCTGAATTGGCAAAAGCTTCCATAATAATACCAGGCTTTGCGTTGGAGTATATTCTAGAACTACCAGTAAGCTGCTCTGGGTCGTTGATAGAACTCATATCAAGAGTTGTCCAAGGAAGCTTCAAAATCCTTGCTACCGCATATGCGATTTGAGACTTACCAACACCAGCTGGTCCACAAAGAAGGATGCCATAACTAGGAAGTGTATGGGTCCTGTTGATTTGGATAACAGTCTCCATGATTCTTTGCTTAACTGACTCAAGGCCGTATAGCTCCTCGTCCAAAATCTTTCTGGCTGCCACTGGGTCAATGGCCTCAAAATAATTGCTCTTCCACTGGATACTTGTCATGATTGAAAGAGCTCGCTGAGCGTGACGACGCTCCTCTATTGTAACCTCTGCAGACTTAGCAACTGCAAGATTGCGCCTTGCCCAAAGTCTAATGTTGTCTGGGAAAGTACGACCTGCACAGGTAATAAAATCGGTGATTGACTGAATGCTAGTAAGCTTCATGTCGTCATCATCTTCGGCTAAGTCCTCATCTAGCTCCTCCTCGGAAGGGGCTGCTGATGCAAATAAACGCTCCATCATAAACTGAAGGAAACCATCCTCAGATGAAAGCTTACCATTGCCTACGCCAGTCTCACGAATCTTGTATACCGCATATCCGTTATCAGTGTTTTCGCCAGTAAGTCTAACTGGAATGTGATTCTCTCCAAGCCAACCGATAAGGCTGACAAAACGCAAATCAACTCGAAGAATATCAGCAGACTTGGTGCCGTCCTCCGTCTCATATTCAAAGCTTGTTCTAACGCTAGGATTGGTAAAAATGCCCTTCACATGGTGAGCCATGTCTCCATTTTTATTCTCTAAAACAATAATAGGTTTATCAACCGAAGCCTGTGACTCATCAGACTTAAATGTGGTATATGTCTTGACGGCCTCCTCTTTAGTTGTGTCGTCATTTGCAAAATCAAAAACTGGCATTTCTCTCTCCTTGCTATTTATTAAAATCTAAAAATCTAAACTTGCCATTGTTACCCTTAGGTGGCTCCTTGGTAGGCTTTTCGCCAACCTCAGGATTGAAGTAGATTCCCTTAAGGTTGTCGGTCTGCTTGCGAATACAGTCGGGGCAAAATCTGCCGTAACGAATACTGCAACCGCACTTTTCACAGGTAATATAAATCCTGCTTCCATCAGGAATCTCTAGTCTGCCCTCTTTAAGCATACCATTTACAATCTCAATAGGCACCCCTGTCTTTTCAGAAATAATGATAGCTGGGGTAGGACCATTGGCATCAATGTAATCCTTTACCCTTCCAAAATCATCTATCTCCTGATTGCCGCAGTCAAAGCACTCGTAGTAGCCACCGCCAGTGTATCTCAAGCGCCCCTTGCACTTGGAACATCGGTTGGGCTTTCTATCTAAAAATGCCTTGGTAAATTTCTGTTCTTCAGCTTTATTCTTCATACATCATCCTCTTAAAAAGGATTTTGATTTGCTACTACAAATCAAAATCCTTCACGCTCTCATCTAAATCAACTGAATTGTCCATAGCCTCTAATCCCTCTCGGATTAGCTTCCAATTTTTCAAAAACCATACCGTCTGTGCTGGATGCCTGTACAAAGAAAGCATCTGCGCCCCCTCATACTTGTGAGGATATACAAGCGGTATGTTGGTAGGTCTAGCAGTAGTAAAATATATAACATTCCTGTAAATGCAGTTCTCCAATGGCTTTGGAGTAGCGCAATAATATATGCTCTCGCCAAACTCGGTGGAGTAGAAGAACTTCATCTCAGGTTGTTCTACCTCCATTGGCTCCATGTCCGCGACGCTAAATTCGTCTATACGAAGTGCCATCGCCTGGGTATCAACGGTATCGTCCACCGGATTCTTAATAGACTTTTCCTTCCATTTAAGAGCCTCTGCGTTGGTCATTAAGCCTGAGAAGAACCTGTTCTCTTCATCCGCTCGCTCCGACTCTTCCTCCGCATCCTCTGGCTCTCGTCCAAACTTCAGCCAATAGTTGATTGTATTTAAATGCCTGTTAAGTTGCCTTGCATGAACAGTATATATCTTGTCATTAGCTGCCATGTTCCTAATGTAGTCTTCAAACTCCTGCTGAGACTGAACCAGCATGTTCTTGCGCTTGAAGTAGAAAACCATGCCAACCAATAACGCTATGCTGCAAAACGTAACTAAAAGATTAATAGCAATCAGGTTCATTGTTTCCCTCTTTTAAATAAATAAGATTGTATACCCCAATAACCCCACTGCAGCCAACAGTAAAATTGTATCAAACACCACCAGCCTTGTAATAGTGCCAATGGCCTTCTCCTGCTTCTTCATGCGCTCCGTGTTGAGGGCTGCATCCATCTTTTCAGTGAACTCTTTGGTAGCTGTATCTATCTGTGCCTTAATCGGTGCACTATAATCTAGCGCATCCTGAAGATTCTGAACCTTAGTCTCAAGCCCTCTAAGAAGCTTCTCATTGGCCTCCTGGCTCTGGGCGATCTGCTCTCTAATCTGCTTGTTGTCCTTGCCAAAATACTCAAGGGTGTCCTGCATAGCGTAAAGCTCGCCTTGGAGTCGCTCTATCTCGCCCCTTATATCCTCTTCGCTAAGTCCAATATATCTGTGTTTAAAAATATGAGGACCTTTAAATTCATCTGGCATAATATATCCTCCCAACGAATCTCTTGGAATATTTATACCCCAATAATACTACATAAATTCTACCACTTTTCACTACTCGTTGTATAGTCCTCAGTTGCAAAATACTAGATATAGTTTGGATGTTCTATTGTAGTAGGCTTCGCCGACTTTCCTTAGCAAGAGATTAAAAAAAGGGCCCCGACAAGTCGAAGCCCTCTATATAACTATTTATCCATAAGGATCTTTAGATACTTAGCATACTCCTCTTTGGGAATACTAAGAATCTTCATTGCATCTTCCGCAGATAGGTTCATATTTTTCATCAGATTGGAAATATACTCGATGCTTGTCTCAGTTTTGCCTTCCTCTCGCCCTTCCTCTCTGCCTTCCTCTTTAATTAAAATCTCTTCTTCCCATTTCTGCATATATCTTACCCCAACTTCCTCATTAGCTTTCAGTTGTGATACACGTTGAATTATCTTCGATAAATTATTTCCTTGCATATCAGTATCTATATCTCGATTATATTCAACAAATTCCATAAGCGCAACAAATTCAACGCTAAAATCTTCTTTATTAGTGCCATGGGTATTTACGAAAATACGCTTCGCTCCGTCATTCATCTTCAGCGAATTATCCTCTGTGCACACTTCCTCAAAAGTATACACGTATCGGCCTAGACCAAATAAATCAAATGGCATAATCATTATGATAGTGGTGTTATTCATAGAATTATAATTCACCACTCCCGGTTCAAGTAAAGAAGAGTCAATTAAGGCCTGGTAATATCTGGTTCTCCTAATCAAATCCTCTCGCTTTTCTTTTTGCATTTCTGTATTATATATGGTTCCCAATAAATCCATAGAAAATACGTCCACACGAATTGAACGAAGCCATGGCATCGTGCGAATTTCCTTCTCCGTTTGCGCTGCAGTCAATAATTGCAGCTGCTCATCGCCTAGAATAATTCGCAACAATGCCTCATAAGTCTCTGTGTCCTCCATCGCTTCATCAAATAAAAATTTGTCTAATAATGTTAATTCTTGCAGTGTCTTCAATACGCACTACCTCCGTGAAAATATTTCAATTCCACAAAAGGTGCCATTAGAAAAATTTGATTAATACATAGGATGTGATAAAAACTTCAACTGCCTTATAACTTTTACTTATCAAAAAAAACTTCTAAAATGGAAAAATGGTCGACTCGACCTGATGCACTTTTGTGCAATTGATTTACAGAGTATATCAAATTGTTATGATTCTGTAAATACCACTTTTAGTCCACTTGATATTGAGAATCTATTAAAACTATTGTATTATCTTAAACAACATAAGAGAAGAAGTAATCTTACCTTTGGACGGGGCCGATTACTTCTTTTTATATCTTACCGCAGCTTCCCCTGCAGCTCAGCCCTAATCCCCTCCACTCTGCGAATAGCATCATCACACTGCCTCTTGCCATCGCTAATCTTGGACTGAACCCAAATATCCACAACAAATCCATCAAAGAAAAAATCCGCAAAGGTCAGAAAGTCATTAATATGAATAGAACTGTATCCACTCACATCCCTCAGCTCCTTGCTAAACCTCTGAAGTGCATATCTGGCATCCTCAATCTCTCGCTCCGCATTTCCCATCTTGCTATGCTTCATGAATCCAGAAATCACTCCGCCTCCAAACATATCAAGCAAGCCCCAGTTGCCCGCACTGTCTAGATATTTCCTCGCTGAGCGCAGGTGCTCAAGGGCATTGTCTGCCGCATCTATAGCTTCTCTAATCTCTCTAATTTCTACTTCGTTCATAGTCCTCTCTCCTTGTAAATTATTATGGCACCATTCCTAGCAGGCCCTTCCAGGGCCAGGTCTGCCCGAACTCCACAGACCACTCGCTTGCGCGAGCAAGGATGGATTGTAATCGGCTTCGCCGATGGATAATATGAAAAGTGCTGCTGAGCAAGCCCAGCAGCTAATATATGTGAGCGGGCAAGCCTAGCTTCAACCCGCGAATCGAGATTAGGCCTCCACCTCGTGGAGGGATTTTGAGGTATTGTACATAAGCAATTCCTCCTTTCCTAATGTCGATATTATTATAAATTATTAATGATAATACAACAATGCTCTCTTCTATTCATTCAAGAGATACATCAACAACTTGAACGCAGCCTCTTTCTTAGCATCTTTCTTTGAAGAAGAATCTGCAGAAAACTCTGCCTTTGTATTTGGAATACAAACTACGCAATGCCAAATTGGATTGCCATTCTTATCATAAGTCTCTTCAAAGTTATACTCTGGAAGTACAAAATAACCTCGACGCGACAATATTTCGAGCTGGCTGATAGCCAAATCACGGTTAGGCTCACCAATTTCGTCACTCATACTATAAAGCATATCTTTTTCTTCTAAAACTTTTAAAGCATATCTTGCTGCATCTTGTCGAGCCTCACTCTGCGTAATTCCAAATCCCAATATCGTTTTTGGTATATCCAATACTTTTAAATGAGCTATATACCCCGGTGAGCAATCCATATAAATATTTCTGCTCATATCATAAATATAATCAGAACGGTGCCAATAGTTTGTGCTATATGGCTCAATAGAATACACCGGCAAAACACCATGTTTCTTTTGCGACCACTCTTGTAACTTTTGAATGTAATTATCATCTTCCTTACTCAAATTGGGCTGAAGCATATGGTCTACTACATTTTTCAACACTTTCATATCCCAGTCACAATCAATAACAACCGCACCAAGAATCGCCTCAAACAAATCTTCCTTTGTTGAAGCGTTTTCTTCTACATGATTATTCCTATCGCTCTGACTCATTGCAATAAACTTAATTAAACCCAATTCGTCTATACGTCGAGCCAAATTTTTCCGCTGAACCAATGCTTTCTTAATTTCAGTTAACTCACCTTCAGTCTTGTTTGAATGAAGAACATTAGGTTCAGGCGTTTTCATATCCGTATAAAACTTTTTTTGTTGCTGATACTTTCCGTCAGTAGTCATACTACAATGCTCTTCTACGAGTAATTGGATTACTGCAAGGTCTAACACCTTATCACCTATAAATTCTAATATTTCATTATGTGCGCAATCATGTTCAACTCCATATGATTTGCGCACAAAGGCCTGTTGTAACACGCTCATCTCATTGAACTCGTAACCAATCCTTTTCTCAACTACTTCCATTTCTTCAATATTCATTTTTTTATTCCTCCTGAAAAAATTCATTAATAGAAGGGCATAAAAATACCTAACACAAATAACAATACGCTTCTTTAAACGCACTGCCGATGTTAGGCAAAGTAGCATAAATTTAATTCTTTGTTTTATCATGTTTACAAAGATTCACTTTCATAAATCAGAATAAACATACGAAAACAATGTTTTCAATTTATAATACTATGCCCTCTTCTTTACCACTTATATCATAAATAACTATAAAAAACAATTGATTTGTCTTCTTAATAAATTGTAAACGTTAAATCGGTTTACCGTTTACGATTATAATCGGTTTCGCCGATGGTTAATATGAAAATTGCTGCTGAGCAAGCCCAGCAGCAAATATATGTGAGCGAGCAAGCCTAGTTTCACCCGCGAATCAAGATCACAATAGTTGTATCATTGTATTCTCCTAATAAAAACATAATAGTAGCTAACCATGAAAAAGTACATGTAGTATCCTAATTCTACAAATCAGATAAATTACTTAACCTTTTAATTATTAACAAAATATTTAGAAGCATTACTATTAAGAGGTAATATGATATTCCCGCTAAAAACTGCCCCCAAAGCATATTAGTTAAATCAACTGTGTATAATACTAAATTTATAATTATTAAAACTATCCCTATAAAAACGTCAAAAATAATTGCATTATTGGTCTCCGTCAAAATTCTTTTTGCTCTCTCAAACTGATTTTCTTGAAGTGCATTAAAGCTTTTGCTTACTAGTATGCCCATAATAGCTAAAAGTGCAGACAACAATATACTGACAACAACATTTAACTGTTCCATAAAAGATGATTCAGGTGTAAATTTGTATGCTATTCCTGCAGCTATAAAAACTGGATAGATATAAAAAACAGCATACTGATACTTACAATCCTTAAATAGTAAAAAATGATTTTTTATTACTTTCCGAAGATCTAAAAAACTCCCATTCTTCGAAGTCATATTTTTTAAGATAAGTATACTTGGTATAAAAATAACAGCAATCCATATTTTATCCATATATATCACCCTCTAGTCACGAACAAGCACTATTTTTTGTGCATAATCAGTTATAACTGATTCAACATATGTAACTAATCTACCTCTGTCCACATCGCCATTTGGGTAAAGGCCAGCCGGCAAATCTTCAATCAAACTAAACTTATCAATAGCACGTAGAGAAACCGTTTTTATCCTTCCGCTATGATTGAAAGTAAATTTAATATCCCCATACTCTTCGTCATCAATTTCTAAAACCTGCTTGTCAGAAATACTTCCTCCAATATATCCAATTACCTTCTTTATAAATTCGTCTTTTATGCGTGGCTTTATATATGTTTTTTCTTCTCTACCAGCAGCTATAAGAATACTATCAGAAGGATCTGGTGATATAACATTACGAATCAAAGTAATTCTTGACATTCTTTCTTCACGTAAAAGTTTTTCAATAAAAATTTGAACAGATATACTCCTAGTTTGCACAATCAAACCTAGACATTCTGAAAAATACTTTTTCATATTTTCCATTGTAATAGTTTTAACACCATAGTTTCCTATAGTTTCAAATGCAAATATACCCTTTACAACTTCATTGCAGCCAGCATCTTTAGGAATATATATCAATAATTGAAATTGTTTTATATCAGCGTCTTCCGGCTTTCTTTCATAGACAACCTCTTTAGTATCTTTATTAGTCATTTCAGATTTAATTCCGTACGCCCCAGATAAAACGATACATGAAATAATTCGGTAATTTCCTCTATCTGTAATCTGAACACTTCCCTTTGAAATAGCAAACATCTTCATTAGATTTTCATTATCGTGAAAATCTTCACACTCTCTAATAAATGCCAGTAACATTTCTTCAAAATTATTGTAGTAGTTATTGTTAAACTCATATGGCATATTAAGCCCTATATATGAATCATCCCCACTATACTTCTTTCTTGCTTGGAAACTACATAGTAATAACCCACGTTTTATCATTATATTATTCCCTCTCTTCTATCTTTAGGCATTAAGAAATACATAATCTTTATATCAAGTATGCCATTATCAATCAATTCCAATAAACTTTTGCACTATTAATATCTCGTTTTATCAATTCAGAATAAGTGATTATCTTTTTATCACTAAGTTTAATTAATCTCTCTATGTCTTCAAAAGAAGCTGCTGCATTCTGTACCCTTTTACCCTGAAGCATCTTCTCGCGAGCATCATTGAGCATAATCAATATTCTCGCTTTTACTTCTTTAAACACCACAAGAGTAACATTATTATCCATTATAATTTCTTTTACTTTATCAACACTAAAATCGTTCAAATCTCTCTTTGTTACAATCCCCGCTCCTGTAACAGTAGCTAAGTATCTTTTTATTTTTGCATCAGTGGATTTGCCTGTAGTAAGTCTAAATCTATCCTTTAATGTCGTTTGACATTCTATATTAATTACTTGATCAGGCATCTCTTCTATTGCAGAAAGTGATGGGATTACAAAATCCATAAATGTCCCTCCCTCATCCTTCTGCTGTTGGGTCTCATATGGAACCTCACAAATATCAAAAATACTAGCCAAGTGATTTTGCAAAGTCTCTCCAACTCTACACTTCGCTGATTGCTTTTGAGAAAAAGAAATTGTATCTATTATTGGTGTAGTGATTTGAGACACTCCATCTATAAACATATCAAATGAATATTTCTCTTCTTTACATTTCTTAAAAATGTCAATTAAAGCATCTATTTTTTCACTTGTCTCAGAATACTTCTCATCTTTCTTCCCATAAATAAAAGCATAATAATATGGCAACACTCTAGACATTATTTCATTATTTTTATTTTGAAAAATATTTGTTTCAGCAAGAAATAGCGATTTCAATACGCCATCAGCATTATCCATAACATAGCTAGATGTGAGCTCTACGCCACATGTTTTGGTGTAATAATCATATGCTAACTCAGCCATTTTTTTTGTGTCTGGCATATACTCATCTCTGACTTTTTTTAAATAACCTGATGGTCCTTGTATTTCATCTTTAATTGACATAACCCACCCCTATAAAACTTTCTTGATTTCATTTACAACTGCCTTCGCCAATAATGGCGGAACAGCATTCCCAACCTGAGTGTACTGAGGCACTTCCACTCTGCGCTTTAAACCACCTGTTGTTCTTTTCCCAAGAAATTCAAAGGAATCATCAAACGACTGTAATCTAGCCATTTCTCGGACACTAAGTGTTCTAGATTCCCACGGACTAATATAATCATCAGCAATTGTAACAACAGTTGCTGATGGTTGGTCACTTCGCCAACGTTGTCTAACATTCTTTTTTGTTAACAGTATTTCTGCATCTTCTTTGGAAACCGCACCATGTTTATAATGCTTAATAGTTTCCTCGTCTGATAAGCCTAATGTCTCACTGCATAATTTTATAAGTGCAGGTTTTTTAGAAATATCTATTCCTATTTCCATAACCCTCTTCTTAATGCTCGTTCCAGTTTCTCCTTCATAGAACAATGAAAATCTTTCTTTAACAATATCAGATATCTTTGAGTACTCATTATTATGTATTATATTGTCAGAATGAATTGGTTTTCCATTAATATCAGGAGTTCTTCCATTAATACTATCTAACTGATATTGAGTAAGCTCTGGACATACTTTTTTCTTAATATTAGAAACCGAAATTAAATCTCCTATAGCATCTGTCAAAGATAAATAACTCTCTTCATGAAGGATAGGTTCCGGATACTCTGGAGGTGTAAGACCTTTACGATATCCCATAAAAATAATACGATTTCTCCTCTGCGGCACCCCATAATCAGCTGCATTAAGAATCCTTGGTTTTAAAGTATCATATCCTATCTCATTTAACTCAGATTGTAGGATGAATGGAGTAACACTTCCATCTGGATATTCAATACCCGTTATCCCCTTATATCCCATAAACTGCATATCTACAAACCCTTCAACATTTTCCAGAACAATGTATTTAGGCTTAACTTCGTTTATAACACGAACATATTCTCCGAATAGCATGTTTCGAGGATCTGATTTATCTCTTCTCCCAGCCCTAGAAAATCCCTGACAACTAGGTCCTCCAATCATCAAATCAATTTCTGGAACTGTTTTACCTTTAAAAATCTCCAACCCAGAAATACATTCTTTAATCCGCTCACCTGTTAAGTCCCTTATATCAGACCGCTCAAACCAGGTGTTTTTTCCCTGTATTAACCCCAACTGCTCATGCCTATTTCTATATGTTTTTTCAACCATATCGCTGATGTCTGAACTAAATAGAATATCAAAACCAGCCTGTATTAGTCCTTCCGAACATCCTCCTGCTCCGCAGAACAAATCTATAGCATATGGCATAAAATTACCTCCTAATTTCACTTTTTATAGTTTATCACAACACCATCAAAATGTCCAGGTATTCAACAAAAAAATGGGTTCCATAAATTTTAGGAACCCATTAAAAAATACAATATAAGTCTATAAATTATTTTTTATAATCTCGATTAAATACCATCATATAATTATTGATTTTTTCTTTGTCATAATCATCAATCTCGTCAAAATGCTTACAGATTATCTCATAATTTGCATCAGACTTAAAAAAATTAGAATAGCTAGTAACCTTCAAAAGGTCCTTTTCTGTGTTATATATCATACGAAGTTCTCTAGCTATGTGCTTAAATAAATCCTTTAGTTTTTTATCTAAATCGTCTCCCACATAATCTGTAATTAGCAATCCGTTAATATTATCTTTATTAAGCTTATCGGACATATAATTATCTATAATTCCTGCTTGTTTTTTGTATAAATATATAACAACAGCCAAAACCGAAAGCTTACCATTTTTAATCAACGCAATTTGATCAGCATCATCTGAGCTAGCTATAAACTCTTCAGCGAACTCATCATATATACTTGCCATTCTTACAAGATCATACAAAGTATTACTATCATGCTTTCGCATAAAAATTTGTTTATATAATTTACTTGAAGAAAACATGGTGTTTTTACTATTTCTAGCCAGGCCTGGATGTTGAAGTATACATGCATATATTAATTGACCAACAAACTCGTTTGTTACACGTTGCCATTTGTCAACTTTTTTATAATTAATCGGCCTTACACCTCTCTTGATTTCAATAGCTAACGGATATTTTATATTTGTAGCACTTTCATTCTGTAAAATCTTTTGTTCTTTCGCATTAGCTTTCAAATCCCTTTGTTTAACTGGTTTCTGTGAATTAGAGGCCTCAGAAATCTTTCCAATAAAATCTTCATCGATATCCGCTTTCTTATTAGACCTAACAATCTTACAAACTAAAGCAAAATCATCCTTATCATTGACTAGCTTTGACTTACCGATTTTAGTAGATGTTTGCGCGCCGTTAATTATTGAAAAATCATAAAGTTTTATAGAATTACCATCTTTTTCAAAATCACGACATCCTATTGTAATGCCATTGTTATAAAACCAGAAATTATCCCGCTCCTGCTTTATAGTTGTTTCAATTCCATCATCTACAGTTTTCTGGCTAATGTATTCACGAAGATTATAGCTAAACAATCCCGTCTTTCCATGTTTTTCATAAAGATTTTTTATAGAAGACGCCATAACATTTACAATAATACCATCTTCTCCGTATGATAACATATCATTTTTGCCAGTTCCGCTAAGCAGTATTTTTATTTTCCCCTCCGGTATTAGTTCTGAATATGTATTTATAATAGCTGACTGAACCCTTATATCATTTGCATCATATACAGAAATTTTATAACTATTAACCTCATTTGATTTAGCAAATTCAGCTATTCGTTTGCGACCATTTTCATCTATCTCCGTATTTGTAAATAAAACTAGTTCTATATTTTTCTCATCTGAAAGGTCATCATATGCATTTTGATAAGCAGATTTTAAAATTAAAGAAAACGAATCCGTATCTTTATCTTCAAATTTACCAACAGTTTTAACTATTTTAGTAAAAACACTTTCTATATCATCGCTACTTAAAGCATCTGATGATTTGCCTTGAATTAGGTACATAGTTTCACCATCAGAATAAATATAATCTATCCCTCCATCATTGGGACCATCTGTAAAAGATGACTTCACGTCAACTTGGCCTATATTTCTTTTATAATAGAATAAATCAACTGCATTTAATGTAAATAAGTACTCATCAGATTGCCTACCCTTCGCAATCCCACATGCATCACATATAGTTCTGATTTTAGTATAATCAACCATATTTAACCCCTCCCCTAATAATCTATATAAATTATTAGATCAAATCCTAGATTTTTTTTCAAGATCATGCAAATATTTTTTCAAGTATAATCATTTTTTATAGTAGTAAGATCCTTTGACTTTATATTTTATGGCACAATAATAGACCAGCAAATAGCGAAAGTGCCAGTTTACTGATCTATAGTTTCTTTAAAATTCATCATGGATATATATGACACTATATTTAATTATGAACATTTGATTTTCAACATCTAAAGTATATTCACTAGAATATCTCTTTCTTGTAGCAATATCTGTAAAATCTAAATAAACACCCTCATCATCTCGTAAATAGTTATATGTCCTCATTATCATAATTAACTCTCTTGCTCCCCAAGATGGAATAGTTAGTACATCAGTCAAATCATTAATACCCTCTATTTTTAAAACATCATCAATAAAAAATTCCAGACAATTAATAATAAATGCTTTCTTCTTTGCAGAACAATTGACTATAATGATAGGAACACATGCATATATCATATCCTCATCTAACCAAGGATATTTTTTCTCTCTTCTATATGTTATTTTATTAATTCTAATATCTAATGCTCTACGACCTATTCTATTTACTTTGCTATTTTTTTTTAAGATTTTATAAGAAAATGTTCCAGAAAAAATATTGTAGTCAATGCAAATTGAATTACATCGCCCTATTAACCTCCCTAATCCGTCTTCAAGAATAAAATGAAACCTAACTCTATGATTGTTCGAAAACGAAATGTCATAATCTTCAATAATTATTTCGATTTCTATTTCAGTCGTTGGTTCAATAATCACATGGCCATCTAGAAAGTCTTCAGAATCATTGAGAAGAAATGAATAACAAAGCCAAATTTCGCTGCTTCCATTGTTACACACTCCAAGTCTAGCAGCAACGCTATCCACTCCATTAGTATCTTTAGCTTTAAATATTCCGTTAAACATTATTCTAAGATTATAAAAATCATATAAAAGATTATCTTCTTTGCCAATGTTTGTATATGCTTGGCCAGAAAAAGGATATTCTATATCATTTTTTTCTAGATACACTCCAACCACCTCAATATTATATTGTGCAGTAACGGCTTCTGTTTTCCATATATTATTCCCCTAAGACGTCCTTCATAATTTTATTTCAAATGCTTAAACAAAATATCATAATTTTCTGGCAAAACATCTTGTTTTATAGCAATGAATTCACCATGATTATATGAATCATATACATCCGTCATTACATTTAAAGTCCCTTCGTATAAAAATTCACCTGAAAAATCCAATTTAACGCGCTGTTCTTTATTATTATCGTAGGCAGACTTAATTTGCGCCGCTGCTTTTCCATCTACATAAAATATTAGCCATAAACCATCATCTTTCCTATATGAATCATAGTTTTCCACCGCAGAGATTTTTGCTAATACGGTTCCATCCTCACCTACTATGTGCAAATAATTATCATGCAAATCCCATGAGCAAGCATTTGTTGGCTCATACTCATCTGTAAGCATATAACTATACTTGTCATTACGCATATATTTAGACGAACCAACATCTAAAATCTCACTAGATTCTTTATATACACGTTTTCCCACACTATTATCAGCCACATAGTCACAATCAAAAACATTATAATAATACATTACTGGGGTTGCTTCTTTTTGTTCCATATCTATATTATAAATATCATTTTCATAGATATACTTCTCGCTCATATTTTCTGTAAAAATCAACGTATTATTCTCATCCAAATGCCCCTTTTTGCATGTAGATATATAATCATGCTCCGGTTCCATATCTGCCCTAGAAATCTTACCGCTAGCAACCGTAAAAAAATAAACTTCGCCATTCTCCATGAAAGCTATAAACCTTCCTTTATTTTCCCATAGTCCTATAAATTCTTCGCTTATAGGATACTCCTGCTCCATTTCAACTTCTTCAGGAACATCAACCTCAGCAACTGAATCCTGTTTCACCTTCACAAACAAGAAGATATTTAAAATTAATGATATTGCTAATACAAACGAAACTACTGTTAATGGAATAAAAAGTTTATTATTTTTCAAAGCTTCTTCCTCCTGAACCTAGTTCTTAAAATTAATCGTTGTCAATTTCTGAATCACCGGTTTCATCTGCTTCAACGTTATCGTATGCTTCTTGCTTTTTAGCAACTGCATCAACCGCACGCTTAATTACCTTCTCAGATGGATTTGTTTTTTCAACATCACATTCTTGTTTTTGTTTAAGCGTTTCATTTATATTTTTAAGAGCATCAACCACATCAGTCCTATCTGAATTTTCAATTAATGTAGCAATCGCCGAAAGGATTACATAAATTATGTAATGATAAAAGAGGATTAACACACTCATAACAATATATACGAACCCTTGAGGATGAATAAGAGATTCAAGCAGCGACCTTCTATAATAGTTGCTACTTAAGCTCCCTCTCATAATGCTTCCTATTCCCAATATCAATAGCAATATAGCTAGTGCTATACCTAAAGCTAACACTAACGATGCAATTCCTCTCATTTGGTCTGATGATTTTTCTGTATTTTCTTTTAATTTCATACATTGGCTCCTTTTTTCTTAGATTGAACGTTTGATTGAATTCTACCATTTAATTGTGATTATTTAGCCAACAAAAAGGCAGCTTTCCGCTGCCTTTTAATAACAATTTTCTTCAATTCTAAAACTCCGTATACTTCGCACTACTGCCCTTGGCCTTCTCCACTGGATACTTTGCTTCATTCTGATCCATTTTTTTATTTACTATCTCATCAGTATCAACGCCCAGTTTATCTGCCAGGTCCAGGCAGTACACCATAACATCTGCAAGCTCTTCCTTTACATGTTCTTCGTCATACTTTTCATCATCCCACTGGAAACACTCAAGTAGTTCTGCAGCCTCTATCACTATAGATTTTGCCAAATGGACTGGAGCATGAAATTGATCCCAGTCACGGTCTCCTCTAAATTTTCTAATGCGCTGTTTGGTTTCTTCTTTCACTACACATCCCCCTAAATACGTTTTTAAAAAAGCTTCTCAAACACCATCGTAGCCTGAATCTTATCGCCCCCCAAGAAGCCCTTTGAGCCAGATGAAGTTGTTGAGATTGTATGTAACCTATACCCCTTTGCAGCCTGCTCATTTATTGTGCGCTGCAAATTCGTAAGGCTTGATACTCCAGAGCCTGCTCCAATAAATTTTTCAGTAAGTACCACCTGTATAACTACATACATGTCTCCTTCAGTACCCGCTGCCTTGATTGCATCCGCATCAAATCCAAATCCAGCCATAATCATTATTCCTCCTTATTCTAATTAGTACTTATTCTATAACCCTTTATCCTCTCCCCATCTGATAAGTCAACCTTACCCTATTCACCTTCTTTTTGCCACCATTTTTTTATTGTTTTATACCACTTCGGGACATTCTTCGTGCGTTCGAGTAAATGCGCCAAAATTTATTTACATGTTCGATTGAAATTCTCTTTGGATGGGTGTATAGTGATGATGCATAGTTTTAGAACATGGGTTCGGAACATATATTTGTATCAAACTATATTTAGGAAGTGAATTTAGATGTACAACGGATATAAGAGAGTTTTTGATAAAATCGATGTTATTTGCCAAATCAAGGCTGATGGGTCTGTCATCCCATTGAAGTTTCGCCTACAGAACGAGGACGGCATTTACGAGACCTATACCATCAAGTCATACAAGCCTCTACCTAAGCAAGGCACCCGCACCACCAGCGATGGACTCTATATCAGCAATCAGTCTGATGTCTTTGAATGTAAGGTCCACCTTATGGGGCTTGAGCGCACTGTTAGGCTTTACTATGACAACAAGTCTAGCAACACTTGGAAGCTAGCGATATAGTGGGGATATTTGTATTAAACGAAACATCATTGAATCTTGGAGTATTTCATTTTCTTCAAACTCTGGTTTCGTTACCCCTAACATATTTCTATCAATGAATAATAAATCGTTTTTCATCTTCTCCAAGTAATATCCATCGTACTTCGCATTATCCATATATCTTTATACCATCCTTTAATATTTCATTTAACAATTCTGGATTATTTATTAGCTGGTCCATATCCAACAAATCCACCTTCTTATGCAATGCAGTAGAAATCTTTTCCACTAATCCATAAAATTTTAGTCCCTTAACAGTAGAGGAAATAAGCAAATCTACATCACTCGTCTCTCTTGCTACTCCTTTGGCATATGAACCAAATAAATAACAATATGAAATATCATAATCTCGAAAAATATCCGCACACTTCTTCTTAATGTCATCAATCTTCAAAACTCCATGAGTTTCATCAATGACATTAAGTTTACCTAGAGCATCAATCATATATGAATATTTAATCGAATTGGCTTTATCTCGATCATTCTCATAAGATTTGTAGGAACGAACAGATACCTTAAGGTATTCTGCCGCTTGACTTTGCGTATATCCAATTGCTTTTCTAATCTCTTTTAAAGACTCTGCCATAATTATGCCTCCCAAAAAGATTATATATTATTTTTGCACTTTTGTAAATTGCAAAGTGCATTTTTTGCACTTCGCCCCTATATGATATGTGCAATTTTTGCACTTTAGTTTGATAAATACTTGACCTTCATTCAAATCTTCAGGGAGCCTTGCATAAATTTGGCTAAGCTCTGCACAGGAAGCCTCAGGATTTTCCTTATTCTTCGTAAAATAGACCAGCCGCAGTAGCTTACGCCACCGCGGCTTGTTAGTCTATGAATTGCTATATCATTTTATTTACAATACATTTCTGCTATTTTTTCTGCAGTTGGGAGTAAATTTTAAGCTCTTACCACTATCGTAAATTGGAGCCATAGAGATAAATTTAAGAGTATCAATAAGTATTTCGAACTCCAAATACTCCCTAACAATGTTTCTATCTAATCCATTCTTATCACATACATTAATGAAATGTTCATAACCAGAAATATTGTTAGGCTTTAGCTCACTAGAATATAAATCATGATTACCATATACCCAGCCAAAGACAGTGGATCAATGGCGGGTCGCGCCGCAGGGAACCATTGACGCGCTTGCTGGATGGGTATCATGCAAACCTACGACACTTTTTACACCCCATAAAAAAGCTCTATCAACTATTGGGATTTTCGCATTCAGCTATACAAATCATCTAATGTTAGCAATGATACCTTCTCAGCATCAGCGTTCTCAACAACCCATTTAGAAAAGCCTGACAAAGAAAAATACATATACTGAACTTCCTCGAATTTTCTATCAATGAGCCCCTTTCTGTTCATTAGGTCTTCATAAACTGGCTTATCTATCTGTTCATTTTTGAACTTGCACTCTCCAAGAATTGCCTTCTTTCCAATTTCATCAATTCCAACAACATCAATATCCGTTGGAATACGATCATGTCCCATCCCCCACCATTTTCCTACATTTGTAGTCATGCATTTCAGCTTTCC
>JAILGH010000033.1 GCA_024697025.1 Pseudobutyrivibrio sp. | reverse complement strand
ATTACTCCGCTGACAGCATTTGTATTTTTAATTTTCTGCTTGCTTTATACACCATGTGTTGCTGCAATCGCTGCAGAAAAACGCGAGGCAGGTCGCAGGGCTGCAATTAAGATGGTTATTTTCCAATGTGCAGTAGCATGGCTTGTAGCCTTCCTCATCAGAGCCATAGGACTTGCACTAGGGTTTAATTAGAATTTTGTAGGTATGTTTTATTGTTTATAGGAGTTGAGTTATAAGAATGAAGTTGAAAAGTTCGTTGTTGCGTAGAATAGAATAATGTATAATAAAGCCTGTGATTATCACAGGCTTTTGCTTTGCAAAACTTTATTTTATTCGAAATGAACGTATCTAGATTAATTACTCCTGAGGGAGAGAAGGCACAAATAAATATTTCCGTTAGAAACCTGGTGGAGTTTTTGCTTCGAGAGGGCGACATTGATGACCGCAAAGGCTCTGTTGACCCATTTGAAGCCATGCAGGAGGGAAGCAGGATTCATAGAAAGATTCAAAGTTCTATGGGTCCTTTTTATCGTGCCGAGGTACCTTTAAAATATCAAATGGAATATGAGGATTATATCCTTGGAATAGAGGGCAGGGCAGATGGCGTTGTTCTTGAGATGGACGAGGATGGAACAGTCTGGTCTGCAACAGTTGATGAGATTAAAGGCATGTATATGGATGTGATGACATTTGAAAAGCCGGTGCTTGTTCATGAGGCCCAGGCCAAGTGTTATGCTTACATGATTGCCACAGAGTATCAGCTTCCAGAGGTGGAGGTTCAGATGACCTATGTGAGCCTGGAGACAGAAGAGATTAAATATTTCAACCAAATCTATAGCTATGATGAGATAGAGGAATGGTTTCTTACTATTGTAGGGATATTTAAAAAATGGACTGATTTTCAGTATTATCACAAGCTGGAATTGCTGGAGTCTGTTCAGGGCCTGGAGTTCCCATATGAATACAGGGATGGTCAAAAGAAACTGGTTTCAGATGTATACAGAAGCATCTATCGCAGGAAGATATTGTTTATGCAGGCACCTACCGGTACAGGTAAGACAATTGCAAATGTATTTCCGGCGGTGATGGCTTTGGGACAGAACCTGGCAGAGAGAGTATTTTATCTGACAGCCAAGACTGCTACAGCTTATGCTGCAAGGGATGCTTACAAGCTTCTTGTGGAAGAAGGTTACGAGGGCAAGACCATCATGCTGACAGCTAAGGAAAAGCTTTGCTTATGTGATGAGACGGACTGCAATCCTGATAACTGTCCATATGCGAGAGGTCATTTTGATAGAATAAATGACGCTATCTTCGAGGTCATAACCAAGGAAAGTGTAATCACAAGAGATGTGCTTTTAGAGTACGCCCAGGAATTTGTGGTATGCCCATTTGAGCTTGCCCTTGATGTAAGCACCTGGTGCGAGGGAATTATCTGCGACTACAATTATGTTTTTGACCCTAATGTTTATTTGAAGCGCTTTTTTGCTGAGGCAAGAGGTGGAGAGCATATCTTCCTTATAGATGAGGCCCACAACATGGTTGATAGAGCAAGGGAGATGTATTCAGAGACTCTTATAAAAGAAGAAATTCTTTCTATTAAAAGATATGCTAAGCCTGTCAGCAAGAAGCTTGTTAATGCATTGGAAAAATGCAATCGCATAATGCTTGAGTATAAGAGGGAGTGTGACGGTGATATTACCGTTCTTCCTGATATAGATATGCTCCTTACTGCCTGCGACAATTTGCAGATGATTTTTGAGCAGCTGTTTAAGAAAGAAATAAAGTTTGGAATCTATCAGGATGAGGTACTGGACTTTTATTTTAGACTTAGAAACTTTACAGCCTTAGCATATCAGCAGGACAGTGACCACTACAGGATATATTGCGACTTTGATGAAGATAAGAATTTTAATCTTCATTTATACTGTGTCGACCCATCGGCCCAGCTGCAGGATAGACTAAAGATGGCAAGGGCCACAGTTTACTTTTCTGCAACCTTACTTCCTATTGATTATTACAAGGATTTGTTGTGCGATATCACAGACGTATATGCGATATATGTGGACTCAGTTTTTGATCAGAAGAACAGGCTGCTTATGCTTGGGACAGATGTCACAAGTAAATACACAAGAAGAAGTGACGATGAGTACGCCAAGTTTGCAAGCTATATTTACAATATCGTAAAGGCTAAAAAGGGCAACTATATGGTGTTCGGGCCTTCATATAAGTTTCTGGAGGACATAAAGGCTAAGTTCATAGAGCTTGTGGGTGTAGATTCAGTTATTGACAAAGCAAACACCATGGAAAATCCTTTCTCAGAGAATCCATTTGTAGAAAATGGGACAGAGCAGCCGGGAAATACTCATTTAGGAAACGAGACAGAACGATTAGAAAACAACTCGAAGAATCCTGAAAACATATTTATTGATGAAGCAAGCAAGATAGAAATAATTACCCAGCAGCAGAACATGACAGAGCAGGAGCGAGAGGAATTCCTGGTGGAATTTGAAAAGAAAAATGATAAGTCCATGGTGGCATTTTGCACACTGGGAGGAATCTTCTCTGAAGGGATAGATTTGGTTGGCGGAAAGCTCATCGGTGTAATTGTTCTTGGGGCTGGTTTGCCTCAGGTTGGAAACCAGAGAAAGCTCATGTCAGACTTCTTTGATGAAAATGGAAAGAATGGCTTTGAATATGCCTACCTTTATCCTGGAATGAACAAGGTTATTCAGGCGGCGGGCCGACTTATCAGAACCAAGGATGACGTGGGTGTTATAGCATTATTAGATGAGAGATTTAGGTTTTCAAGCTACAGAAAAACCTTTCCAAGAGAATGGAACGATGCGGCCTTTACAACAATCGACAATCTTTCGTTAAAATTAACAAATTTCTGGGCTAAAAACACCTGAAAAATTATTAGGAGTTGTGAATAAGTTGTGTTATACTTTTTGTGACTGTGGGGAAAATTCTAGGATTTGAATTTTCGGTGAGTATTTTATATGAACTGAAGCCTAGATTTCACCAGTTATTAAGTAAATATCACGGAGGTGTAAAGTGGGCAAAGTAAGAAGAGTTTACGTCGAGAAAAAACCACAATATGCAGTATCAGCCAAGTCACTGTTTTCCGAAATCGGAAGCTACTTAGGCATCAAGGATGTTACAGGAGTTAGAGTCTTGATACGTTATGACGTTCAGGATGTATCTGACGATGTTTTTAAGAAAGCAGTTAAGACAGTGTTCTCTGAACCGCCTGTTGATGATGTTTACGAAGAGACATTTGACTACAATGGTCGTGTTTTCTCTGTTGAGTTTTTGCCAGGTCAGTTTGACCAGCGTGCAGATTCTGCAGAGCAGTGTCTCAAGCTTTTAAATGAAAATGAAAACCCAACAATTCACACAGCAACTACCTATGTTATTGAGGGTAGCATTACTGACGACGAATTCGATGCTATAAAGTCGCATTGCATTAATCCTGTTGATTCTAGAGAGACTTCACTTGATAAGCCAGAGTCTCTATCTGATAATTTCCAAGAGCCAGATGACGTCAAGACTTTTGACGGTTTCATTTCTATGGCTGAAAAAGATTTACACGATTTATATGATTCCTTAAATTTGGCTATGACCTTTAAGGATTTCCTTCATATTCAAAACTATTTCTCCAAAGATGAGCATAGAGATCCAACTGTTACAGAAATCAGAGTATTAGATACTTACTGGTCTGATCACTGTAGACATACAACATTCTCTACCGAACTTAAAAACGTTACCATTGAGGATGGCTTCTATAAGGCGCCAATTCAGGAAACTTTTGATGACTATCTTGATAATTTCAAGATTCTCTACAAGGACAGAGATGACAAGTTCGTATGCCTTATGGACCTTGCACTTCTTGCTATGAAGCGTCTTAAGGCTGATGGCAAGCTTGCTGATCAGGAGGAGTCAGACGAGATTAACGCTTGTTCAATCGTAGTACCTATCAATGTAGATGGCACAGAGGAAGAGTGGCTCATCAACTTCAAGAACGAGACCCACAACCATCCTACAGAGATTGAGCCATTTGGTGGTGCTGCTACATGTCTTGGTGGAGCAATCCGTGATCCACTTTCAGGACGTACTTATGTATATCAGGCAATGCGTGTTACTGGTGCAGCAGACCCTACAGTATCAGTTAAGGATACTATGGACGGAAAGCTTCCTCAGAAGAAGCTTGTTCGTGAGGCTGCCCATGGATATAGCTCTTATGGTAACCAGATTGGTCTTGCAACTGGCTACGTTAAAGAGATTTATCACCCAGATTATATTGCAAAGCGTATGGAAATCGGTGCTGTTATGGGTGCAGCTCCAAGACGTGCTGTTCAGAGACTTAACTCTGATCCAGGAGACAAAATCATCCTTTTAGGTGGACGTACGGGCCGTGACGGTATCGGCGGTGCTACAGGTTCTTCAAAGGCACACAACACTGAGTCAACAGCAGTTTGTGGTGCTGAGGTTCAGAAGGGTAACCCACCTACAGAGAGAAAGATTCAAAGACTCTTCCGTCGCGAAGAGGTTTCATACATCATCAAAAAGTGTAACGACTTTGGTGCCGGCGGTGTTTCAGTTGCCATCGGTGAGCTTGCTCCAGGTCTTGTTGTAAACCTTGACCTTGTTCCAAAGAAGTATGCAGGTCTTGATGGTACAGAGCTTGCTATTTCAGAGTCTCAGGAGCGTATGGCAGTAGTTGTTGCTCCAGCAGATGTCAACAAATTCCTTCAGTATGCAGCTGAGGAAAACCTTGAGGCAATTGAGGTTGCTGAGGTTACTAAGGAGCCACGTCTTGTACTCAACTGGAGAGGCAAGGAAATCGTTAACCTTTCTCGTGCATTCCTTGATACAAACGGAGCACACCAGGAGACAGATGTATATGTTGAGCTTCCAAGCAATGAGGATAAGTTCATTGACAAGATTGGTATAGATAAGGTTGCTCAGGATGTTGCAAATGGCGATTTCAGAGCAGCATGGTTAGATTCACTTGCAGACCTTAACGAGTGTTCTCAGAAGGGTCTTGTAGAGATGTTTGATGGCTCAATCGGAGCAGCATCAACACTTATGCCTTTCGGTGGTAAGTACCAGCTTACAGAGACACAGGCAATGGTTGCCAAGGTGCCAGTTGCTGATGGCAATACAGATGCTGTTACAATGATGTCTTATGGATTTAATCCATACCTTAGTTCATGGTCACCATACCACGGTGCACAGTTTGCAGTGTTAGAGTCTGTATCACGCATCGTTGCAACAGGTGGTGATTACAAGAAGATTAGATTTACATTTCAGGAGTACTTCCGCAGAATGAGCGAGGATCCAAAGCGTTGGAGCCAGCCATTTGCAGCACTCCTTGGTGCATACAAGGCTCAGATGGAGTTTGAGCTTCCATCTATCGGTGGCAAGGATTCAATGTCAGGTACATTCAACGAAATCGATGTACCACCTACACTTGTTTCCTTTGCAGTAGATGTTGCAAAGCAGGGCGATATTGTTACACCAGAGCTTAAGCAGGCTGGTGATAAGCTTTACGTCATCAGAATACTTAGAGATGGTTACGATCAGCCAAACTACGATCAGGCTAAGGCAGTTTATGCAGCTGTTCGCCACATGGTAGAAAACGGCAACATCAAGGCAGCATATGCATTAGATGCCAACGGCTTGGTTCCAGCTGTTTCCAAGATGGCATTTGGTAACAAGCTTGGTGTTAAGATTATTGATGACTTCTCAACAAAGACATTATTTGGATTCTCAGTGGGCGATTTAGTTCTCGAGGTATCTGAGGATGCTGAGCTTGCACTTAGCACAGAGCTTGCTAAGAGAGGTATCTCAGACTGCGGATACGAGGTTGGTCAGGTTACAGGCGATGCAACATTTAGCTACAGAGATGTCAAGATTTCTGTTGATGAGGCTATTGCAGCCTGGACAGGCACACTTGAAAAGGTATTCAAGACTCGCAGCCACGAGGATAAGTCTCTTGTTAAGACAGATGTTTACTCAGCTAAGTCATTCTATGTTTGCAAAAACAAGATTGCTAAGCCTAGAGTATTTATACCGGTATTCCCAGGTACCAACTGTGAATACGATTCAGCTAAGGCCTTTGAAAAGGCTGGCGCTATCACAAATGTTAAGGTATTCAAGAACCAGACAGCAGAGGATATCAGAGAATCAGTAGACGAGTTCTCAAGAGCAATTGCGCAGTCACAGATTGTTATGTTCCCAGGTGGATTCTCAGCTGGTGATGAGCCTGAGGGTTCAGCAAAGTTCTTTGCTACAGCATTTAGAAATGAAAAGATGAAGGAAGCAATCCAGGGACTTCTCGATAACAGAGACGGTCTTATGCTTGGTATCTGTAATGGTTTCCAGGCTCTCATCAAGCTTGGTCTTGTACCATTCGGTGAGATTCATACTCAGAAAGAGGATGCTCCTACACTTACATACAATACAATCGGACGTCATATTTCTAAGATGGCTTACACAAAGGTTGTCAGCAACAAGTCACCATGGCTTGCTGGTGCACGACTTGGAGAAACATATTGTTCTCCAGCTTCTCACGGTGAGGGACGTTTTGTTGCTCCAGAGGAGTGGATTAAGAAGCTATTTGAAAATGGACAGGTGGCTACTCAGTACGTTGATGAAAAGGGCAATCCAACAATGGATGAAGAGTGGAACATCAATGGCAGCTACTATGCTATCGAGGGTATTACAAGCCCAGATGGTAGAGTCCTTGGTAAGATGGCTCATGCAGAGCGTATCGGAGATGGCGTTGCATTAAACATCTACGGACAGCAGGATCTCAAGATATTTGAGTCTGGCGTAGCTTACTTCCGCTAAAACAAACTCCAAGGTACCTTCTCTACCTTGGAGTTTTAATAAAAAGAATTAGTAAAAGGATAGAAAAGAGGAAAGATGAAAGCATTTTTGATTTTGGAAGATGGGACAGTATTTGAAGGCACAAGCATCGGCTCAACAAGAGAAGTAGTCAGCGAAATAGTATTTAACACTTCGATGACAGGCTACCTCGAGGTACTTACAGATCCTTCTTATGCTGGACAGGCAGTGTGTATGACCTATCCACTGATTGGCAACTATGGTATTACTCCGGATATGGAAAGCGGCAAACCTTGGCCAGACGGATTTATAGTTAGGGAATTAAGTCGAATCCCTTCAAACTTCCGCTGCGAAGGAACAATCCAGGATTTCCTTGTAGAGCACGATATTCCTGGTATTGCTGGTATTGATACAAGAGCACTCACCAAGATTCTCCGTGAAAAGGGTACTATGAATGGTATGATTACCACCAACGAGAATTATAACTTTGATGAGATTGCACCAAAGCTTAAGGCTTATGTTACAGGCGATGTTGTATCAAAGGTTACATGCTCTGAAAAGAAAGTTCTTCCAGGTAATGGTAAGAAGGTTGCACTTTTAGATTTTGGTGCAAAGAAAAATATTGCAAAATCCTTAAATGATAGAGGTTGTGAGGTTACTATTTTCCCAGCTCACACAAAGGCAGAAGACATCCTTAAGACAAATCCAGACGGAATTATGCTTTCAAACGGACCTGGAGATCCAAAGGATTGCGGCCCAATAATAGAAGAAATAAAAAAGCTTTATAACAGTGACACACCAATCTTTGCAATTTGCCTTGGACATCAGCTCATGGCTCTTGCAAATGGTGCAGATACACACAAGATGAAGTATGGACACAGAGGTGGGAACCATCCGGTTAAGGACCTTGAGACAGGACGTGTTTATATCTCATCTCAGAACCACGGCTATGTGGTAGATACAGATAAGCTTGACCCTAAGGTTGCTACACCAGCATTTGTAAATGTAAATGACGGTACCAACGAGGGCCTTAAGTATACTGGCAAAAACATCTTTACTGTTCAGTTCCATCCTGAGGCATGCCCAGGACCACAGGACAGTGGATACTTATTTGATAGATTTATTAAGATGATGGGAGGAGAGCAGTAATGCCAAAGAGAAGTGACATTAAAAAGGTAATGGTGATTGGCTCTGGTCCTATCGTCATCGGACAGGCAGCTGAGTTTGACTATGCAGGTACACAGGCTTGCCGTTCACTTAAAGAGGAAGGCATGGAGGTTTGTCTTGTAAACTCAAACCCTGCCACAATCATGACAGACAAAGAAATCGCTGATCAGGTTTATATCGAGCCTCTTACAGTTGATGTATTAAAGCAGATTATTATCAAGGAAAAGCCAGACTCACTTCTTCCAACACTTGGTGGTCAGGCAGGTCTTAACCTTGGTATGGAGCTTGCTGAGTCAGGCTTTTTAGCAGAGCAGGGCGTCAAGCTCATCGGTACTACAGCAGAGACAATCTTTAGAGCAGAGGATAGACAGGCATTTAAGGATACAATGGAAAAGCTTGGTGAGCCTGTGGCAGCCTCTCTTGTAGTTAACACAGTAGAAGACGGTATCAAGTTTACTAATACAATCGGCTATCCGGTTGTACTTCGTCCAGCATACACACTTGGTGGTTCCGGCGGTGGTATCGCTCACAACGAGGCAGAGCTTGTAGAGATTCTTACAAATGGTCTTAGACTTTCTCGTGTACACGAGGTTCTTGTTGAGCGTTGCATCGCAGGCTGGAAGGAAATTGAGTACGAGGTTATGCGAGATGCAGCAGGTAACTGCATCACAGTATGTAACATGGAAAACATTGACCCGGTCGGTGTACATACAGGTGACTCAATCGTAGTAGCACCATCACAGACACTTGGTGATAAGGAGTATCAGATGCTTCGTACATCGGCTCTTCGCATTATAGATGAGCTTGGCATCACTGGTGGATGTAACGTACAGTACGCTCTTCATCCAGAGAGCTTTGAGTACTGTGTAATCGAGGTTAACCCTCGTGTATCCCGTTCATCAGCACTTGCTTCAAAGGCAACAGGTTATCCAATCGCAAAGGTTGCAGCTAAGATTGCTCTTGGATACACATTGGATGAGATTCCAAACGCAATTACTAAAAAGACATTTGCAAGTTTTGAGCCAATGCTTGACTACTGCGTAGTTAAGATTCCAAGACTTCCATTTGATAAGTTCATTACAGCCCAGAGAAAGCTTACAACTCAGATGAAAGCTACTGGTGAAGTAATGTCTATCTGCAATAACTTTGAAGGTGCCCTTATGAAGGCTATCCGTTCACTTGAGCAGCATGTTGATTCTCTTATGAGCTACGACTTCTGCGACATGACAGACGAGGAGTTAGCTGAGGCACTTGAGGTTGTAGATGATAGAAGAATCTACTGTATCGCAGAGGCGCTTCGCAGAGGTGTTTCATACGAGAAGATTCACGATATTACACAGATTGATATTTGGTTCATCGACAAGATTAAAATCTTGGTTGAGATGGAACAGCGCCTTGCTAATGAGGAGCTTACAGTAGAGCTTCTTAAGGAGGCAAAGAGAATTGAGTTCCCAGACAATGTTATCGCTGAGCTTAACGGCAAGCTTACTGAGGAGCAGGTACGTAAGATGCGTTATGATAACGGCATCATAGCAGCCTACAAGATGGTTGATACTTGTGCAGCTGAGTTTGACGCTATGACTCCATATTACTACAGCGTATATGGCAGCGAGAACGAAGCAGCTGAAACAAAGGACCGCAAGAAGGTACTTGTACTCGGCTCTGGTCCTATCCGTATCGGACAGGGTGTTGAGTTTGACTACTGTTCAGTTCACGCCACATGGGCATTTGCTAAAGAGGGATGGGAGACTGTCATTGTAAATAACAACCCAGAGACAGTTTCTACTGACTTTGATATAGCTGATAAGCTTTACTTTGAGCCTCTTACAAATGAGGATGTAGAGTCAATCGTTAATCTTGAAAAGCCAGACGGAGCTATTGTACAGTTCGGTGGCCAGACAGCTATCAAGCTTACAGAGCACCTTATGAAAATCGGTGTACCAATCCTTGGTACTAAGGCAGAGGATGTAGATGCAGCAGAGGATAGAGAGCTCTTTGACAAGATTCTTGAGCAGACACAGATTCCTCGTGCAGCTGGTGGTACAGTATTTACAGCAGAAGAGGCAAAGGCTGTTGCAAACAGACTTGGATATCCAGTACTTGTACGTCCTTCATACGTACTTGGTGGTCAGGGAATGCAGATTGCCTTTAATGATGAAGAGATTGAAAAGTTCATGGATATTATCAACCAGATAGCTCAGGATCATCCAATCCTTGTAGATAAGTACTTACAGGGCAAGGAAATTGAGGTAGATGCTATCTGTGACGGTGAGAATATCCTTATTCCTGGTATCATGGAGCATATTGAGCGTACAGGTATCCACTCTGGTGACAGTATCTCAGTATATCCAGCTCATACAATTAGCCAGGATATCAAGGACAAGATTGTTGATTACACTGAGCGTCTTGCCAAGGCACTTCACGTACTTGGTATGATTAACATTCAGTTTATCGCAATGGATGGAGAGGTATACGTTATCGAGGTAAATCCACGAAGCTCACGTACAGTTCCATACATCAGCAAGGTTACAGGTATTCCAATTGTAGACTTGGCGGCAAAGGCTATCCTTGGTCACAAGATTACAGACATGGGATACAAGCCAGGATTACAGCCAGAGGCTGATTATATCGCTATCAAGATGCCAGTATTCTCATTCGAGAAGCTTCGCGGTGCTGAGATTAGCTTGGGACCAGAAATGAAGTCCACTGGTGAGTGCTTAGGTATAGCCAAGACATTTGAGGAGGCTCTTTACAAGGCATTCCTTGGCGCCGGAGTTATCCTTCCAAAGCACAAGCAGATGATTATCACAGTTAAGGATAAAGATAAGCCAGAGGCACTTGAGGTTGCAAAGCGTTTCGAGAAGCTTGGTTACAAGATTTACGCTACACGTTCTACTGCTAAATATTTGCAGGATGGTGGAGTAGATGCACTTCGCGTAAACAAGATTACTCAGGAATCTCCAAATGTAATGGACCTTATCCTTGGCCACAAGATTGACCTTGTAATTGATACACCTACACAGGGACATGGTGACAAGACTCGTGATGGATTCCTTATCCGTAGAAATGCTATCGAGACAGGTATCAACTGTATCACAGCTATGGATACCGCAGTGGCACTGGCTACATCCCTTGAGTCAGCAACAACAGAGTACACACTTGTTGATGTAGCCACGATTTAATATTTGATACTTAATGTAGAGCTTTACTTTGAGAAGCCCCAAACGTTGAACTGATAGTTTGATATTTGGGTAGTGCTTCTCTAGGTAGAGCTCTATTTTTGCGCCTTTTTCCAGGAAGGAAAAAGTGAAACAAATATTTTTCCAAAAAGGATATTGACTTATTATACCTATCGTAGTATATTTACTTCGATAAATAAAGTACTACGGCAAACGTAGCACGAACAACATAGTACTACAGATGAAATAAAGGAGGAAATTATGGATAATGCAGTAGCTATGACGGGTGTTAGACCAAAAAGTAAAGTCACTGGCTTTACACTTAAGATGATAGCGTTGATTACAATGTTTATAGATCATTTATCAGCGGTGTTGCTTCAGCCATATTATGCTGATGTAATGGCAAGTATTCCTACAAATGAGGCAAGAGAAGCGTGGAGAGCGGCCCATCCATTATGGACATATGGTACAATAGCTTTAAGAGTGATTGGTAGATTCGCTTTTCCGATTTTTGTATTCCTTTTAGTTGAAGGATTTATTCATACCAGAAGCAAAAAGAACTATGCTCTTAATCTTGGTATATTTGCACTTATTTCAGAGATTCCTTTTAACCTTGCACACGGAAAAATATTTGATTTATCTACTCAAAATGTATACTTTACACTTTTGCTAGGCTTGTTATGTTTATGGGCAATTGAAGAGTTTGGATTTAAGCGTAAGTTATCAGATAAGATGTCTAAATTAATTTTACCAACTTCAATTGTTTTAGGCGCGTTTATGGGTATCATAGCCCTCAACGATGGTTTAGCTGAACTAATTAGTTATTTTGTAGAACTTCCATTCTATACATATATAATTGCAGGAGCAGTGATATCGTTTTTAGTTGCATTAATAGTTAGTCGCAAATGGGATGCTGACAAAAAGAATAAGTTTGTAGTGATAGCTGGATTATTTGTAGCTTTCGGAGGAGTAGCAGAGTTATTACATACAGATTATTCTGGCTTAGGAGTTGCTACAATTCTAGTAATGTATTTGTTTAAAGAAAAGAAAAACAAGAGATTTGCATTAGGTTGTTTAGTTCTTTCCGTGTTTAATTTTATTGAAGCGGCAGCATTTTTTATGCTTATTCCTGTCGCTTTATATAATGGACAAAGAGGACCAAAGGTTAACAAGTATTTCTTCTACGCCTTTTACCCAGTACATTTATTAATACTTTATTTCATAGCAAAGATAATAGGAATTGTAAATTTCGGAGGTTAGTAAAAGGCTAGTAGATGAGAATGATGTTTTTAGGAGGCTAAAATGAGTGCTAAGAAAGCATATTTGACATTTTTTATAGTAATGGCTATCTTTCTTGGAATAGGAATCGTAACATCGAGATTGCTTAGTCCTGATTACAGTTATTTGGGAGAGGCCATTGGGACATCTATATTAACAATTGTTTCGGTAATTATATTAGGAAAGAAGGACTTGCTCAAATTTGAGTGGAAGAGTTTCCTTAAAGGAATGCTTTATGCAGCACCGCTTCTTGCAGTTTCAATATATATGATGGCTAATCATATTTCTTCTTGGTCATCATTTGGCGAAGGCTTTAACAAAGAATCTATAATTATGGGCATAGCACTATTTTTAGGAGCAGGAATAGGTGAGGAACTGGCTTGCAGAATTATTGGTGCAGAATTATTCAGACAGGCACTTGGCAACACTAAAAAGGGTGTATTTAAGGCAGTGTGCTTTTCATCACTATTTTTTGGATTGTGTCACCTTGTAAATATATTTACTTTTGGGCAAGGAATTATTGAGACTATTGTTCAGGTTATATATGCTTTTGGATTTGGATGTTTCTTTGCTGCTGTTTACTTTAAATCAAGAAATATATGGGCATGTATAATAACTCACTGGCTTTTTGATGTTTCAAACTTCCACGTGGAGACTCCTTTTGGAATAGAGAATCCAGTTGCGGCCCTTATTGTTACGCTAGCCATTTTGGTTATTACAGGTGTTGTTCTTGCATGTGTATACTTGAGCAATTACAAGTTTGACAAGGAAGATGGTGTAAAACAGATGATTGCATAATTTTTAATTTGGTATCTCTTTTTTATATATATTACACAGAAGTGACTAGGGATTTTTCCCTAGTCATTTTTGCTTTATTAGTAAATTGTTTTGTAATCCTTCTTAATAAAACAAAGAATTGTGCAGAATAACTTTGTATTTTTCTTGATAATAGTATAGAATCTGTAAGAAAAAGGAGACTGACATGATTAATATTTCGTTTTTTGGCTTTTGGGTTGCTATTACTGTGACCTGGATTATTGTTAGAGGTGTGATTGCTTTAAGGACTAAGCATTTTAGTTTAAAGCGAGAACTACAGTTGCTGTTAGTATATGGATGCATAATACTTGTTTCAAGATTTGTATATTTTCCACTCCACCCGGTAAAAGGAAGGATTGATTATCTAAGGTTTGATTCTAGTAGGATTTTTCCTATTTGGCATAATTTTGAGCTATTTACATTTACCCATGATTTTTACGATGGTTGGAAGACTAATGTTATAGGTAATATTTTGCTATTTGTGCCAGTAGGCTTTGTTTGGCCAATCTGTTTTAAGAGGCTTGACAATGTGGGTAAGGTTACTTTGGCAGGATTTATTTATACTCTTTTGATAGAGCTTACTCAATTACCATTTTATGACAGATGTTCAGATGTGGATGATATGATTTTGAATACAACAGGAGTCTTTCTTGGAGCTTTGATTTATTTTGGAATCAAAAAGCTTAAAGGCTCAAAGCATAGGCAGTAGACATAATTTTCATCGATTCTTTTAACAAAATTTCAACGGTTTTTTCATATATGCTCGATATAATGGCAAAGGAACCATTAAATCGTAGGAGGAGAAGGCAAATGGGAAAACTATTATTAACAGGTGTCGATGGAAATCTTGGTGCAGAGGCAGCAAGGGTACTGCTTACACTTGCTAACAAGGAAGACCTTATTTTTGTGGGTTATAGCGAGGCTTCTTTGGAGGCTTTTAAGGCTCAGGGAGTGGAGACTCGTACAGCCAACTTCAATTACTATGACGGTTTGGAGGAAGCTTTTGCCGGAGCAGAGCGTTTAGCTCTAATCTCAATGCCTTTTGTTGGTGCTAAGAGACAGAATGCTCATAAAAATGTTGCTGATGCAGCTAAGGCGGCTGGTGTAAAGCAGATTATTTATACATCGTTGGTAAATGCTGGTGACCCAACCAACCCTAGTGTTGAGAAAAAGGATCATATATATACTGAGGACTATATTAAATCGATAGGCCTCGATTATGTTTTCTTGAGAAACTCTCAGTATGCGGAGGCTATGATTTCCAATTATTTCACCTATGTAAAGGGCGATGGAGTGCTTAAGAATAGTCAGGGTGATGGTAAGATGGCATATATCTCACGAAGAGATTGCGCCAAGGCTGTAGCGTATGCTTTGTATAAAGGAAATGAGTACAGTCATGCTATACTAAACATCAATGGACCTAAGCTTATGACTATATCTGAGTTTATTGAGATTGGAAATAAGGCTACAGGTAACCATATTTCTTACAAGGCAATTACTGATGAGGAAAATTACTTAATCTTTGATGCCATGGGAGTACCTAGAACTACTGATGGAGTTTTTCAGAAAGGTTCTGAGGCGCCATTTGCTTCTGAGGGAATGGTAACCTTTGCTCAGGCCATTCGTGAAGGTAAGATGGATTTGTGCACAGATGATTTCAAGAAGCTTACAGGCTCAGATCCTATAACAGTTCAGTATATGTTTGAACACAATGCTGATTTCCAGATAGGAGAGAGACACTCTAAGGATATTTAGCTTTTAAGCGAGAATAATTATGAAAAATTGGAAGAAAATTATAATTGCAATGTTAATAGGAGCATTATTTGTGGGATGCGGTGCCCACAAGAATGATGCGGAAGTCGATTTGACAGAAATGTCTGCAACAATGGTGTATTCTACCGTTGCAGATATGCTGAGCAATCCCGATAATTACAAGGGAAAGAGTGTCAGAATGGACGGAGATAGCAATATCACCCATGATGGCACTCACTCTTGTATTGTTTATGATGCCCTTGGCTGCTGTGCAGAGGGAATCGAGTACGTGCTTTCTGAGGAATACGAGGACTACCCGGCCGATGGCAAGCACATTACCGTGGTTGGTACCTTTGCCACCTACACTAAAAACAAGACCAAGTACTTTGTGTTAATTGACGCTGAGTTCGAATAATTACAAGGCACTGTGCATCTTGCGATATTCCCTTGGAGCATAGCCGGTTATCTCGTGGAATACCTTGTTGAAGGCAGTTGTAGATTGGAATCCTGCTTGGAATGCACATTCTGTTATAGTCAAACTATCGTCTAGAAGTAGAGTGATGGCATTTCGTACTCTGATTCTTGCAAGGTAAGCAGGAAATGACATCTGCATATACTGCTTAAATAGTTTAGAAAAATAATAGCTGCTGAGGCCCACCTGCTTGGCAACATCAGCCTGTGAGATACTATCTGTTGAATTTTCAGTAATGAAGTTGCAGGCAGCGTTGATATATCTCCAGGTGGAACTGTTAAAGCCTCCATCAGCAAACTCTTCCTGTCGTTCTGACATAACAAACTCACCGACTTTAAGTAAAATATCATATATCAAGCGCTTGCTCTTGGTTTCTGCAAAATAGTCATTGCCGCTATTTAGCTTTCTAATCTCCAATATTTTGTTAAAAACATACTTGGCCAATTCTGGATGTTCCTTGGCAGAGATATGGTGAAACTCGTTCAAAAATCTTGTGATACTGATTAAATCCAAATTATTTTCTAGAATGGAAGATCGAAATTGAATAAATAGACTACCAGAATGGGGTACATTTATAATCTCGTGAAGCTGTCTAGGCCAAACTAAAAGAACGTCCCCTGCGTCTAGTTGGTAAGAAACGCCGTTAACAATGTATTTGCAGCCATCCTTGAAAACAGCGGTAAACTCTAAGGCGTTGTGCCAGTGTGCTGGAAAAGAAGCTGGAGTATATTTCTTAGATACCGAAAGTATAGGATTTGGCTCAAAGTTTAAGATTTCTTTGTTGTCTTTAGTATTCATAAATTTATGATAACAAAAATTGGGCAAAATACAACAATTATTAGATTCTAATTATTGGGGGTAGGGAATAATATGATTGTATCGGTCTTTTTTATAGAAATTACTTTCTGACTATTATAAAGTAATAAATGAAGACAAATATATGGTATTGGAAGGAGTATATCTATGGAAAATTTTGTTTATTATTCACCAACATGCTTTGTTTTTGGCAAGGATACTGAGAGGGATACAGGTAAATATGTTAAACGTTTTGGTGGTTCAAAGGTACTTATACATTATGGCGGTGGAAGCGTTGTAAGGTCAGGATTGCTTGACAGAGTTAAGAAGTCTTTAAATGATTGCGGCATTCCATTTGTTGAACTTGGTGGCGTTAAGCCAAACCCTCGTAGTGGATTGGTGTACGAAGGTATCGACCTTTGCAAAAAGGAAAATGTTGATTTCATCCTTGCTGTAGGTGGTGGTAGTGTTATTGATTCATCAAAGGCTATTGCAGCGGGAGTGGTATATGATGGAGATTTCTGGGATTTCTATCAGGGAAAGCGTATCGAAGAGGCACTTCCAGTAGGCACAATTCTTACTATTGCAGCAGCAGGTAGTGAAGGTAGCCCAGATTCTGTCATTACAAAAGAAGAGGGAATGTTCAAGCGTGGCGCAAGTGGTGATGCTATCAGACCTAAGTTTAGTATTTTAAATCCAGCGCTTACACAGACATTGCCTGCATTCCAGTCAGCAGCTGGTATTACAGATATTATGGCTCACCTTTATGAGCGATACCTCACAAATAGTGAAGAAGTAGAAGTTACAGACAGACTCATTGAAGGATTGCTCCTTACAATGGTTCACGAAGGCCCTAGAGTAATTGAAGATCCAAACAATTACGAGGCAAGAGCAAACATTATGTGGGCTGGTACTATGGCACACAATAATTCTTGTGGTGTTGGTCGTACTCAGGACTGGAATAGCCACAGCATTGAGCATGAGCTTTCTGCATTATACGATTGTGCCCACGGCGCAGGTCTTGCTGTTACAATGCCAGCAGTATTTACTTATGAAATGAGTCACAATGTTATGAGATTTGCTAAGGCAGCAGTTAGAGTTTGGGGATGTCAGATGGATTTTGAGCATCCAGAGGTAACAGCTAAGGCTGGTATCGAGGCTCTAAGAAATTTCCTTATTTCGATTGGTATGCCAAAGAACTTTGAGGAACTTGGTGCCAAGGAAGAGGATATACCAAAGCTTGTAGATGTGCTTTGCAACGGCGATGGTAGAACAGGCAGCATCTCTGGATTTACAACTCTTAATGAGGATGACTGCACAAAGATTTACAAAATGATGGTTTAGGTTTTAGGTAGTTATACAATGAAATACAATTCAATAGAGACAACTAAGAAGAAACGTGAAGTTGATTTTACAACAGGCAGCCCGGCAAAACTTATTTTACCTTTTTACGGTACCTTGCTCTTATCAAGTATGCTGCAGCAGTTTTATAATTTTGCTGACACATGGATTGTGGGAAAAGGTCTTGGTGATAACGCACTTGCTGCTGTTGGAAATATGGGCTCTATTTTCTTTTTGATAGTAGGATTTTCGTTTGGTCTTGCTAACGGATTTGCGGTATTGATTGCTCAAAGTTATGGGGCAAAAGATACCGATAGACTTAGGCATAGATATGCAGCTACAATCGTTCTTGGTATTATACTCGCCATAGTAATGACTATTGGAAGTGTGCTGTTTTTGCCCGATGCTCTGAGATTTTTAAGAACTGATGAGTTAATCATAAAGGATAGCTTGAAATATGGTTATATAGTTTTTGGAGGTCTTGCAGCAGGCATTTGCTACAATATTGTGGGTTCTATACTAAGAGCACTTGGAGATAGCCAGACTCCACTAAAGGCGATTATTGTTTCGTCAGTATTGAACCTAGGATTAGATAGTTTTTTCATTTTCGTTCTACATACTGGAGTGGAGGGGGCTGCTATAGCAACCCTTTGCTCCCAGATTATATCTTCAATCATCTGCATCAATAGTCTTAGACAGATTGAGATGATTAAACTTTCAAAAGAACATTTTAAAAATAGCATCAATGTTTATCTAGATTTGCTAAGGAATGGTTTGCCGATGGCATTTATGAATTCTATCACGGCAGTCGGATGTATGGTGGTGCAGTATTTTGTAAATGGATTCGGCGTGGTTTACACAGCTGCTTATGCAACCTGCTTTAAGTATTTGAATTTGTTTATGAATCCAGCGGGAACAGCGGGAGCAGCTATGACTGCATACACAAGTCAAAATTATGGCGCAAGAAATTACGAAAGAATTATGGCTGGATTCAAGGTATGCCTTCGTATAGTTATGGTGGCTTACGGGATACTTGGTGCACTGATGGTATTTGCACCAGCCAGGCTTGCAGCAGTATTATTGACAGGCAAAAAGCAGATAGATTTAGTATGCCAATTTTTGCCGACCTGTGGTGTGATGCTTTTCATACTAAACATTTTGTTTGTTGTAAGAGCCGCTGTCCAGGGAATGGGTAAGCCTTTGCTTCCTTTGCTTTCGGGAATTTTAGAAATGATTTTAAGAACCTTGGCAGTTACATTTTTAATTGATAGAATAGGCTTTAGAGCCACCGCATATGCTGAGGTCAGTGCTTGGACGGGGGCCTTTATCTTGAACGCCTTGGCATTCTACTTGGCGATGAAGAATTTTCCGGGAAGGAAAGATGCTCTTCATGAATACAGTTATACTAGCAACAATTAGTGATATACCAAGGAGGTTTTATGAGTTCACTTACAACACGAATAGAGTTGAATAATCATACAGCTATTCCATGCTTCGGTTATGGAACATATAAGATAAAGGACGCCAGTGAAGCCTATGAATCTGTTAAAGCGGCTTTAGAGCAAGGTTACAGACATATTGATACGGCAGCCTTTTATGAAAATGAAAAATTTGTAAGCGACGCTATCAAAGATTTCATGAAGGAAAATAACGTAAGTCGTCAGGATATATTTGTTACTAGCAAGGTTTGGAAAACTGAGTTGGGCTACGACAAGACTTTGGCTGCATTTGAAAAGACAATGGAAGAGATGCAATTAGACTATCTTGATTTGTATCTAGTACATTGGCCAGCATCCTTTGCCTTTGACGATGATTGGGAAAACACCAATCGTGCCACATGGAAGGCCATGACAGAGATTTATAAATCCGGTCGTGTAAAAGCAATTGGAGTTTCCAACTTCTTGCCGCATCATCTTAAGGCGCTTATGGAAATGGAAGTAATTCCTGCTGTTAATCAGATTGAGATTAACCCAGGATTTTTACAAAAAGAGACAGTAGATTATTGTCAGGAAAATGGAATCCTTGTTGAAGCCTGGAGCCCACTTGGACGAGGCAAGTCTTTATCTCATCCTGTTTTGGAGGAGCTTGCAGCAAAGTATAATCGCACTGTAGCTCAGATTATTCTTAGATGGGAAATTCAGCACGGCATCGTGCCTCTTCCAAAGTCAGTTAATCCAGAGAGAATCCTTCAGAATGCTAATGTTTTTGACTTTGAAATTGCTGCCGGGGACATGGCTGTAATCGATGCTATTCCACCTTACGGCAATAGCGGCCACGGGCCAGATGATTTATAAAATCACTTCCATGCCTACTTTTTGTGGTACCATGCCCATGGCCTGGTAGAATTTCATTGCACCGGGATTGCAGGACCATACATTTAAAGTCACATTGTAGTAGTCGTTCTCCTTGGCATAATTGATTACGTAATCATAGAGGCTTTTGCCAATCTGCTTCCCGCGACAATTTTCATCAACGCATATATCATCGATGTAAAGTGTTTTAATATCCGTAAGTACGGAGTCGTTAAGCACCTGTTTATGAATGCAAAATGCATGGCCCACAACTGTATTGTTATCTTCACAAACAAATACAGGAGTGTGGTCGCAGGCGATGATTTCTTTAAGTTCAGCTGAGTCATACTTGGTGGCAGGCCCTTTAAAAATGTCTGGGCGGCCGTTGTGGTGCACCATATCCACCTGCACTAGCAGCTCTAATATTCTTGGAATGTCTTTTGTGGTTGCTTTTCTTACTGTTGGCATATCTGGCTCCATAATTTAAAATTTCTAATAACATAAATCTCACTAAAAGATATAATACCATATAGTTGTACGCAATGTTATAATAACTAAATGATGGTTAGCTTATAAGGAGGATGATATGGTAAAGCACGTTATATTATGGACACTTAAGGACGAGTTATCTGCTGAAGAAAAGGAGCAGGTGAAGAAGGGAATCAAGGAGGGCTTAGAGGGTCTTGCAGGTAAGATTCCTGGCATGATAGAGATTAAAGTTAATATTAATGGTCTCGAAAGTTCAAATGCAGATCTTATGCTTGACTCTACATTTGAAAGTGTAGAAGCACTTAAGGCTTATGCAGTGCACCCAGAGCATGTTGCTGTAGCAGACAACAATGTTAGACCATACACCAAAATCAGAAGTTGCTTAGATTTTGAAGTATAATAGTTACATATAAAATAACAGGGCAGATAATATAGTTTATCTGCTTTTATTTTTGGGGATATTTAAATATACTAGTATACAAGGATTATTTTATATTTGGTTCATTGAATAATGATTTATAGGCAAGAAGGTAAAATTCGAAAGGGTAATAATGTAATGAAGGGATTTGAATTATTTAAAAATGAAGTTGTGGCTCCAATAATTTTAGAGAAGGAACTCAAGAACACACTTGGCAAGATGGTTGGCATATTTGCCACAGATATTAAACGAGTGGCAGGTGTTGAAGCTGAAATTATATCTGATATTCCAGGGCAGGCTAAAAATGTAGTTGTCGTGGGAATTGTAGGAGAGAGTCCAATTTTAGATAGATTTGCAGATAAGCTAGCACCAATCCAGGGCAAGAATGAATGTTACAGCATTTTTGTGGAGGAGGATTGCTTTAATCAGGGACAAACCGCTCTTATAATAGCTGGAAGCAATAAGCGAGGGGCTATTTATGGAATGTTTAGCATATCTGAGAAGATTGGAGTATCTCCTTGGTATTATTTTGCAGATGCGGCAATTAGAAAGCGTAGCGAAATTATTTTATCAGATGAAATCTGTGTTACTTCAAAAGAACCATCAGTTACCTATAGAGGCTTTTTCATAAATGACGAGCAGCCATGCTTTGGCAACTGGGCTAGGGAAAAGTTTGGAAGTATTAGGCCTTGTCCTGAGCTTTATGAAAAGATTTTTGAGCTGCTTTTACGATTAAAGGGAAACTATATTTGGCCTGCTATGTGGAGGTCTGATTTTACGTTAGATCATATAGAAAATGCTATTTTGGCCAATGAGATGGGAGTGGTTGTTGGTTCATCTCATCATGAGCCATGCTGCCGTTCTGGCCAAGAGTTTCAAACGCTAAATAAAACAAACCCTAAATATGGAATGGAGTGGAGCTTTCTTTCAAACCCTGAGGGAATTACAGAGTTTTGGAAGGATGGCTTGATTCGCAATAAAGATTTTGAGAATCTGATAACTATCGGTATGCGTGGAGAAAATGATTCTTACCTAATGCCAGAGGACGCAACTTTAGCAGACAATATTAATGTATTAAAATCCGCAATTACGAAGCAGAAAGAGCTTATATCAAAATATGCACCATCTAGTCATCCACAGTTGTTGGCAATTTACAAAGAGGTGGAGGACTATTACTACGGGGATGAAAACACACCTGGTCTTAAAGATTGGGATGTGTTGGATAATGATATTATGATGCTTTGTGATGATAATTTCGCCAATGTGAGAACTCTTCCTGACGAAAATCTTAGAAGGAAGAACGGCGGATTTGGAATGTACTATCATTTTGACTATTTTGGTAGTCCGGTTTCGTATCTTTGGGTGGATTCTACACCTCTTACAAAGGTTTGGGAGCAGATGTCTATGGCTTACGATTATGGGGTTCGCTCTGCTTGGATTGTAAATGTGGGGGATATTAAAAATCAGGAATTGCCTCTAAGCTATTTCCTAGATTTGGCTTATGATTTTGATAGATGGGGCACTACGGCCATTAATAAAACTGATGAGTACACGGTGCAGTTCTTTGAAAAATTAGGTTTCAAAAGGGACCTTGCAGTCCAGGCGGCATCGGCAGTCACGGGCTATGTTGATATAAACGCAAAGCGTCGTCCAGAGCCACTTAATTCTATGACCTATCATCCTTGTCATGAAAATGAGGCTGAGGTTATGTTGGATAGAATCAATAGCCTTACCAATCTTTCGGAGGAATTGTATAAGCAGGTTAAAGGTTCAGATTTGGAAGAGTGCTTCTATCAATTAGTCTATTATCCGCTAAATTCAGTGGCGGAGATAAACAAAATGCAGATTTATGCAGGTTTAAATCAACATTATGTAAAGCAAAGAAAGAAGCATGGAAACATTTATATTCCACTTGTTCAGGAGGCTATCGCAAAAGAGAAGGCTCTTACTGAATCTTATCACAGTAGATTGAACGGCAAGTGGAATCATATGCAGTCGGTTTATCATATAGGGTTTACTAACTGGAATGATGAAATGTGCGAATATCCAATTTGCCATATTTTTACACCTATGGAAGACAGCAGACTTCTTGTAAGTGTTATAGGGCAAGACGATGTTACCAACGCAAATAGATGGACCAGACATGTTTTGAGTATGCCACTGTGTTTCCAATCCAAGGTTTATGGCAGTTTTGAAGTAGCAAACGGCGGGCAAAAGCAGCTGGAATATCATATTGACTATGACGCTGATTGGATAGAGCTTACAGACGAAGCGGGCAACAAAATCTCTAAAAATTATCATTATTATGTTGATGATACTGCAAAATATAATGTGACACTCCTTGCAGAAAAATGGGATAGAAGTGAGTCTGCCACAATACGTATATACGGAGATAACTGCGAGACAGTGGCTGACGAATCAGAAAATAGCACTAGCATTAATATGGTAGAGATAGAAATAAAGCCTAGTGAGCTTGATACTAAAGATGTTAAATCAGAATGCTTTTTGGAAAGTGATGGGTGCATTGCTATTGAGGCTGTTCATACCATGGAAAACAACCCAGTGGAGGGTGGCGAGTATAGAGAAATAAAAGGCTATGGAAAAACTGTTGGCGGCATGAAGGTTTTCCCAACGACAGCTAGCTTTGCGGATGATAAAAATGCTCCAAGCCTTGTATATAGGGTGTTTGCAGCTGCCGAAGGAGAATATAGATGCGATATCTATACATCCGCTTCAAATCCAGTGATTTATCAGGGGAAGATGCAAATTAAGATAGGTACAAATTTAGATGAGGCTATATTCGTAAATACGATTCCAGATGTGGATTATGTTCCATGGAAATCAGATAGCTGGAGCAAAGGAGTTTTAGATCAAATCCACATTGCTACATGCAAGCTAAATCTTAATAAAGGGGTAAATGAAATAAAGATATTTGCCGTAGACCCAGCTGTAGTCCTTGAAAAACTAGTGCTTTGGAACCCTGGCATAGAGCCTCGCAAGTCTTATCTGGGACCACAGGAAAGTATCAGGATTAATTAAATATTTTTGGTAAATAATCAATAAATTATTTGTTAACGGGCAGAAACGTTTTGTTGATGGCTTCACCTCCGTAATTAATTTAAAATTAAATTAATTGAGTAAACAATGTACTGGCGAAAACACATTGTAATTGTAAAAGGAGGATATTTATGAAGTATCAGGGTCTTTTTGAGCCTATCAAAATCGGTAAGCTCGAAATTAAGAACCGCTATGCAATGGCACCAATGGGACCACTTGGTCTTGGTGATTGCGAAGGCGGATGGAATGACAGAGGTATTGACTACTACACAAGACGTGCTCAGGGTGGCATCGGACTTATTATCACAGGTGTTACTTTTTCAGACACAGAAGTAGAAAAGCCTTCATTCCCAAATACACCTAATTCAACCTATAATCCAGTTCAATTCGTTAGAACAAGTCGTGAGATGACTGAAAGAGTTCATGCTTACGGTTCTAAAATTTTCTTGCAGATGAGTGGTGGATTCGGCCGAGTTACAATCCCTACAAACTTGGGCGAGTTTCCACCTGTATCTGCATCTCCAATCCCTCACAGATGGCTTGATAAGACTTGCCGTCCACTTACAGTTGAGGAGATTCATGGCATCGTGGAAAGCTTCGGTAAGGGTGCTTACAATGCAAAGCGTGCAGGCTTTGATGGTGTTGAGATTCATGCTGTGCACGAGGGTTATCTTATTGATCAGTTTGCTATTTCATTCTTTAATCAGCGTACAGATGAATACGGCGGAAGTTTAGAGAACAGACTCAGATTTGCAAAGGAAATTCGTGAGGAAATCGCAAAAACTTGCGGATGGGATTTCCCAGTAGCACTTAGATTCTCACTTAAATCCATGGTAAAGGACTTTAGAGAAGGTGCTCTTCCAGGAGAAGAATTTGAGGAGAAGGGTCGTGATATCGAAGAGGGTATCGAGGCGGCAAAGCTCCTTGAGAAATATGGCTATGACGCTCTTGATGTAGATGCAGGAACTTACGATGCATGGTGGTGGAATCACCCACCAATGTATATGGAGAAGGCTCCATACAAAGAGTTTGCTAGAATCACAAAGGAAAATGTCAACATTCCTGTAATCATGGCGGGTCGTGTTGATAATCCAGATACAGCTATTGATTGCCTCGACAACAATATCTGCGACATGATTTCACTTGGTCGTCCTACACTTGCAGATCCAGATATTGTAAATAAGATTCGCAGAGACAAGGTTAGCCAGATTCGTCCATGTATCAGCTGTCAGGAAGGCTGTATGGGACGTATCCAGGTATACTCACTTATCAACTGTGCAGTTAACCCACAGGCTGGTAAGGAAAGATTAAATAGATACAATCCAATTGGCAAAAAGAAGAAGGTTCTTATTGTCGGTGGAGGTGTGGCCGGTTCCGAGGCAGCAAGAGTACTTGCTGAAAGAGGACATGAGCCTGTGCTTTACGAGGCATCAGATAGACTTGGTGGAAATCTTATTCCAGGTGGTGCTCCTTCATTTAAGGAGGATGACATTGCGCTTGCTAAGTGGTACGAGGATGAGATGAAACGTCTAGGAGTTGAGGTTCACCTTAACACTAAGGCAACTGAAAAGGAAATTCTCGATAGCAGCTACGACGCGGTTATCATGGCAACAGGTTCTCGTCCAAAGATGTTCTCTCTTGGCGATGATGAAAAGGTTTACTCTGCAGAGCAGGTACTTCTTGGTAAGAAGGATGCTGGCGACAATGTAGTAGTTGTTGGTGGTGGACTTGTAGGCTGCGAGCTTGCCCTTGACCTTGCTTATAAGGGAAAGAAGGTTACTATCGTTGAGGCTCTTGATAAGATTATGGCAGTCAATGGCCCAATTTGTTCAGCTAACAAGGAAATGCTTGAGCAGCTCCTTCCATTTAATGGTGTAGAAATCGTTACTGGAGCCAAGGTTACTGAGTACAAAAACGGTGTGCTCAAGGCTACAGTAGGAAACGACACTAAGGAAATCAATGCAGATGGAGTAGTGCTTTGTGTTGGTTACTCTAGTGAGGATACGCTTTACAACAAGTACAAGAATGATATAGATGAGGTATATTTGCTTGGTGATGCAAGACAGGTATCTAACATCATGTATGCTATCTGGGATGCATTTGAAGTTGCTAATCACATTTAATATTTGAATACATTCCCCCCCAATAAGGTCTCCATTTGGCTAATTTGCTGAATGGAGATTTTTGTTATAGAATAAATCACGATACTAATGTTATTGGGTGAGAATATTTGTAATGAATACTAGAAATTTTAAATGCTTTCAAACTGTATATGAGGAGAGAAATTTACAGGCTGCAGCAAGCAAGCTTTTTTTGTCTCCACAGGGACTTAGCAAGATTATTAAAAGTCTTGAGGAAGAGTGTGGGGCGCCGCTGTTTGTTCGTACTAAAGAGGGATTTATTCCAACAGAAAGCGGGAAGGTTTTTTATGAGAAGTCCAAGGTTGTAACCAAGGATTTAAATGAGATGTTTTCAAGCATCGAGGCGCTAAATGATAAGGAAAAGCGATTTAAAATTGGCTTTGCGGCAGGAACTATTCGTGCCATTGATATAGCCTTAGTTAGAGAATATATGGAGAATAATCCTGAGATTCTGGCCAGTTGGCACGAGCAGGAAAATAGCAGAGTGCTAAAGCAGGTCATTAACGATGAAATTGGATTTGGATTTGTAATTGGAAAGCCTGCAGAAACTAACATCAAGGCAGTTAAGCTTAAGAGTATAGATGTGGTTTTGTATGTTTATAATGGCCACAGATTGTGGAATGAATCAGAGGTGGAACTTCTTGATATTAAAAACGAGCCAATCATTTCTATGAATGAAAAGTACCATATCTATCAAGATGTGATAAATGCCTGTCGCATGAACGGATTTAATCCAGACATAGTTGCCAAGGTTTCTGAGGGGCAGTCAATTTATCAGCTGGTTAAGAATAAGATAGGTATCGGTGTGGCTCCAAGATTTTTCGGCGATACTGACCAGGTAAAGGCAGTAGCCATTAGAGATGCTTACGCTTGGGATATCTATGGAATATACCGCGGAGACACGGTGGATATCGATTTGGTTGAGCGGTTGATAGCAAAATTTGGTGAAAGAGAATAGAGACTATGGATGAAAGATTAAAAAGGCAAATGGATTTTGCTTTAGAAATCGATAAAGAGAAAAATATTTTTAGACAGACTCACCTTTCGGGGGATGGTCGCAATGAAAATGATGCTGAGCATGCATGGCACATGGCAATTATGGCCTATCTTCTCAGGGAATATTCCAATGAGGAAATTGATATTGGAAAGGTAATGCTTATGTGTCTGATTCACGATATAGTTGAGATTGATGCTGGTGACACCTATGCTTATGACGAGGAAAATCTAAAAACTCAAAAGAGCAGAGAGGATGCGGCAAAGAAGCGAATCTTTTCTATATTACCAGATGATCAGCGAGATGAGCTTATGGCTCTATTTGATGAGTTCGAAGAGTTTGAGACTCCAGAATCAAAGTTTGCTCATGCAATGGATAATGTGCAGCCACTTATGCTTAACAACAGTAACGGTGGCAAGGATTGGAAGGTGCGAGGAATCAACAGCACTCAGGTCTATGGCAGACAATCCAAGACAACTCTTGGCTCCAAGAAGTTGTTTGATGAGGTGGTTGATGTTATATTAAAAGACCACATTAAAAAGGGAAATATAAAAGAATAAGTCGGAGGATTTATGAAGGCTCTTATAGCTATGAGCGGTGGCGTGGATAGTAGTGTCGCTGCTCTTTTAATGAAGGAAAAAGGATATGAATGCGTAGGCTGTACCATGAAGCTTTATGCCAATGAGGATATCGCAGTTGACGCTACAAATACATGTTGTTCGTTGGATGATGTGGAGGATGCCAAGTCTGTCGCTAGACGTCTAGAGATGCCACATTACACATTTAATTTTCAGGACCAATTTAGGGAAAAGGTAATCGGCAATTTTATTCACTGCTATGAAAATGCCATGACACCAAACCCTTGTATTCAATGCAATAAGCATATGAAGTTTAATGAGTTGTATCGCAGAGCTAGAGAGCTTGGCTGCGATAAGGTTGTTACAGGTCACTACGCTAGGATTCGTAAAACCGATAATGGTTATCAGCTTTTAAAGGCTCTCGATAACAATAAGGACCAGTCATACGTATTATATGAAATGACTCAGGATGAGCTTGAGCACACTGATTTTCCATTAGGCGAGCTTACCAAGGATGAGGTGCGAAAGATTGCTGAGAGCAATGATTTTATAAATGCAGATAAGCCGGATAGTCAGGATATCTGCTTTGTGCCAGATGGTGATTATGTGGCTGCAATAAAGCGTTTTTCTGGAAAGGAATATGCGCCAGGAGATTTTGTAGACTCTGAAGGTAATGTGCTTGGCAAGCACAAGGGAATTGTCAGCTATACTATTGGGCAGCGAAAGGGTCTTGGCATCTCAGCAGCCTATCCTCTTTACGTAACAAAGCTTGATATTAAGAATAATCAGGTGGTGCTTGGCAAGAACGAGGAGCTGTTCTCAAAGGATGTATATGTTAAAGATATTAACTGGATTAATCCTAAGCAGATGCAAGATAAATTCCGTTGCAGCGCCAAAGTAAGGTATAGAATGTCCGACCAGCCATGTACTGTTGAACGTATTGGTGACAGTGAGGCCAAGATTGTTTTCGATGAGCCACAACGAGCAATTACTCCAGGGCAGTCTGCTGTGTTTTATGACGGTGATGTAGTCCTTGGGGGAGGAATTATCTATGATAAATAAAGAGATTTTGGCTGAGCTTTATGCTAATCAGGATTTGAAATACAAGGATTTTCAAAGCAAACTTACTCCAGATTTAAGTCCAGATGATTTTATTGGAGTAAGAACCCCGGCCCTTAAAAAGCAGGCTAAAGAATTTGCTAAAAGAGAAGATGTGGGAGAATTTTTAGATAGTCTGCCTCACAAGTATTTTGATGAGAATCAGCTTCATGCATTTATCCTTTCTGAAATGAAGGATTATGATAGGTGCGTGGCCTGTCTTGAAGAGTTCCTGCCTTATGTAAATAATTGGGCCACCTGTGACCAAATGTCACCTAAGGTATTTAAGAAGAATACCGCTGATTTGTTAAAGCACATTAATAAGTGGATTGATTCAGACAAGGTTTATACAGTTAGATATGGGATAGTATCGTATATGCGATATTATTTAGATGGAGAGTTTAAGCCAGAATATCTCGAGGCTGTGGCTGGAATTAAGTCTGATGAATACTATATAAATATGGCAATAGCTCGGTATTTTGCTACAGCTTTGGCTAAGCAATACGAGGCTACGGTCAAGTATATTGAAGGTAGAGTGCTAGAACCTTGGACTCGCAACAAGGCTATCCAAAAAGCTATTGAAAGCTATAGAGTTAGCGATGAGCACAAGAAGTATCTCAGGAGTCTTAAAATAAAGTAAGAGGATGATTTCTATTTTCGAAGTTCTTAAGGAGAGATTATTAATGTTCTCATAAGAATTATTGGGGAAACTATAGAGAAATTATAGGAAGATAATAAATAATGGAAATAAGTTATAAGGAATTGACACAACTTCCAAAGGATAGCTACATTCTAATAGATATTCGAAATGAGGGAAGCTTAAAATATGGAATAATACCTGATGCTATAAGTATCACTCACGAGCTGTTTGAGACAGATTTGGATGGTGTTATAGCAAGGCTTGATAAATCTAAAAAGATAGTGTTGTACTGTGCCAGAGGGCAAGTGTCTTTGGAGGATGCCGCAACTTTACAGGACAATGGTTTTGATGCTGTTAGTCTGGAGGGTGGCTACAACAGCTATCTTTCTGCATTAATTAAGCAACAGGATGATGCAGCAGCGGATGAGTTGAAGGAACGAACAGCAGAGATAGAAAAGAGCATTCGAAAGAAGTTTCACAAGGTGCTGTTTTCACCTTTTGCAAAAGCTTGCAAGGAGTATCAGCTTATTAAAGAGGGTGACCATATCTGTGTGTGCATTTCTGGCGGCAAAGATTCAATGCTTATGGCAAAGCTCTTTCAAGAGATTCAAAGACATAGAAAGGTCAATTTTGATTTGACATTTCTTGTAATGGACCCAGGATATAGTGATGTAAACCGTAAGCTTATCGAAAGCAACGCTAAGCTTATGGGAATACCTATTGTGATTTATGAGTCGGATATTTTTGATGCAGTTGATACAGTAGACAAGAACCCTTGCTATCTGTGCGCAAGAATGCGACGTGGCCACTTGTATTCAAAGGCAAAGGAATTGGGCTGTAACAAGATTGCCCTTGGTCATCACTATGATGATGTCATTGAGACAATATTGATGGGTATGCTTTATGGTGCCCAGGTTCAGACCATGATGCCAAAACTTCATTCTACAAACTTTGAGGGAATGGAGTTGATTCGTCCACTTTACCTAATCAGACAGGATGATATCATCGCTTGGCAAAGGTATAACGGTCTTAAGTTCCTTCAGTGTGCATGCCACTTTACAGAAACATGCGATAGCTGTGCTGTTGATGGCACTAGTGCATCAAAGAGACTTGAGATTCGAAATCTGATTGCTAATCTAAAGAAGATTAACCCATACGTAGAGTCCAATATATTCAGTAGCGTAGAAAACGTAAATCTTGCTACTGTAATAGCTTACAAGCAGGATGGGGTTAAGCATCATTTTCTTGATACTTATGATGAATAATGAAATGTAGCAACACCTTACGGTGTTGCTTTGAATAAAAGTGCTTCGCACGGATTGTAGAGAACAGTATATGGTGTGAGCACACTTTTATATTATTTTGTAGATTTAATATTAGAAGAATGCTATAATAACAGCAAGTTTTGCGGACATAAGTTGTAATTAAATACTAGGGAGAATAATCAGATGCGGGAGAATCAGAAGAGAGAATTATTCGAAAATCTTGTAGACTCGTGCGGATTTTATGAAGAGAATGCGGTCTTTTTAAAATCTATGTACACAGAGCTATCTTTAGACGTCAAAAGTCTATATGTTTTATACAGTGTTCTAAAAAATCAAAGAGAAATTTCCTGTTATTGTGGAGAAGTAGAAGTAATACCTAATGGGGATAAAGTAGAGATGACTTATAAGTCTAAAACCTTATCCTTTAATAGTGATGATATAAGATTTCTTGTGGGACAAACAATCACCATATGCGAAGATATATTGCCACAAGGAACCTTGGTTGAGCTTGATTTGGGAAAGATAAAAGTTCCTAATCCTAATTCAACTCAGTTATTTGTTGTCATTACCAAAAGATTTTTAGGTGACGAAACTGGACCTTTCTATCAATACGGTGGAGAGCTTTATCCTACAGGAAATTATGGCACTGGAAAGACTCTTTCCTTTACCCCAGCAACAATTAAAGAGGTGGTTCATAAAGGCTATGAATCCGAACTAGATAATCAATTTGTTTATGAAATATTAGATGAGCTACTCGTGAAAGAGCATAGGATCTCTATGGGCTTTGCAAAGAATCAAGGAGCGTAGTATGGCAAGGGAAATCAAAGTCGATTACACGGCTGTAAATGATGCAGTTGTAAAAATAAATGAGGCCATAAAAACATACAATTCATTAGCGAAAAAAGGATTTGATGATTCCTTATCAGCTTTAGATGGAATGAATTCTGATTATGTAGACACTATTCAAAATGTTTTAGATTGTCTAAATCCAAAGGTCAAGGAAAAGATGGATAATTCGATGTCTAATTATTCAAAAAAGACATCATCTGCGGCTAAGACTTTTAAAGTTACAGATGACGATTTGGCAAAGAGTTATAAAGGAGAACAGTGATATGGGGCAATTATCAAGCGGTGATGCTTCAAGATTTAAAAGTGATTTGGTTTCTTGTTTTCAATATAAAAAAGCGGATATACGTGAAAACTTTAATGAGATGGACTTCGAAAATGCGGATAAAGAAACTAAGATGGAAGAATATATCTCAAGTATAGAAACTAAATTTGATTCTATGATAAATGTACTTAACAGCATAGGCTTTGAATAAGTCATAAGGGAGAATGATGTGGGACAACATAGAGATATTAAGCTTAATTTCGATGATTTGGGCGAAATAAAAAATGAAATCAAAAATTATATAGATGCTCTAGAAGACTTACAGGATGCGTCTGAAAGATTTGTTAGTGTAATAGACGAGCAAAAGGGGGATACATTCACGGAACTAAGAAAAGAGTATGATGATTGTATTTCGGTAGATCATTCTGATTTGATAGAGATACTTTATAATGTTCATGATAACCTGGGCAATTATATGAGGGATATGCAAGATTTAATTGCTCCAGAAAATTCAGGAATGTTATGTAGAGTAGATAGGAATGATATTTGGTGGAATCTAGAACAGATTAAAGCAATACCGCATCAATGTTTGTCAGATCACCCTAGTGTACCTAGCCACTCGTATTTTGATGAATTCGTAAATCCGTTATCACCTAAAGCGGCTGAGATTCAGGCAAGGAACGAGGAGAAAAGGCGAAGGAGAGAAAGAAATTATAATAAACTAGTTGATTTCTATAATAATGTTTTCTACCCTACGATGGATTCAATAAAAGATGACATCAAAAAAATGTACGAAATTTATGATGAATACGTAGTAGAGTATGAAAATACAGATGACATATATGCTAAAAAGCTTGATGAAATATATGATTCCATCAAAACCTGGAAGGATGTTGCTGGGGATATATGGGATGGAACAAAGAGCTTCTTCAAAGGTTTTGGAACAGGAATTGTTGATTTAGCAAAGGGACTAAAAGCTCCACTTGAAGTATCTATGGCAATAAATGTGCCATTACCGCTAGGTATGCGCTTGGCGTTATTAAATGATGGTGGTCAAGAAATCTATAGAGGCGTAAAAACATTTATAAAAGACCCCGAAAACAATGCGGGAGCAATCTTCCAAGGTATGGCAGATACAGCCGATGAAGAGGGTGTAGCATTTACCGCTGGATATGCTACAGAAAAAGTTGCTGAGATTATACTAGCTAAGAAGCTGGCAGATAAGATTTCGGGACCGAAGGTTGAGAAAAATCAATCATTTGGTGATTTAATGACACCGGAAGAAGCTGTTAGATATGATGATTATTGGAGAAAAACAAATATTGGTTCTAATAAAACCTATGATGAATTTTTAAAGTATAATCCGGGGAAAGACATAGATGATTATTTTAGACTTGTTAGGGAACAATCGCCTTGGCCAGATGGGTATAATTCCAATGCTAATAAGGTGACTTTAAAATCTGGAGATACATTTAATATGGTTTTGGATAGCCGTCAAAAGACGTCTAAACCGGGTGGTTTTGGTATAAAAGAGGATGTTCCAAGTGTAGAATTTGCTAGAAATGATATAGCGATTAAATATGGTTGGAAAGATGATTGTGGTAAAATTGCAACATATAGGGTGAAAGAAGGCGTAGAATTGACGTGTCCAAGCGGGCCAATTGGACCACAAATTGATTTAACGGTTAATAAATATTTGCCAGGAAATATGGGCTTAACACAATATGATTTATTTAGTGGCTTAGGAATGGTAGATAGAAATATGTACATTGAAGTAGTGCCAGGAACAGTCAGAAGATTAAGATAGGAGTATTTATTATGGAAATTACATATTTAGAAAATGGAATTAAATGGAAAAATGGAGATTGTGAAGTTACATACAATGCAGATAATATTGAGTTTGCCGCAGATAGTGCGGAATTTATATATGCTGAGATTATAAATGATGATGGTAATAGTGAATATAGATTTGTTGATTTAAATGGAAATGATATTTGTAAATATGATGAGACTAATGTTCTACAGATAAAAAATGGAATTACTTGGATTAATAAAGAATACGAGGAAATAATTGATGTGTATATTATCTGGAACAAGATTTACGTAATGGTATCATCTACTGATATTGATGTATTTGAATTTTCAGCTCAATATATTGGTACAATAGAGGCTCCATTTAATTATATTTATTCAAGATTTGTTGATGGAGAGAAGCTTAGCGTTATCTGTCAGGGCAATATGGAAAATGCTGATACATTTGGGAGAACAGATTGTAGATTTGAATATGATACTATAACAAATAATTGGATAAAAGTTGGAATAGCATATTAAAATACAGATATTTTAATGGGATAGAATAAAATGTCATTAGAAGGAACTTATAAAAAGAAAAATTTAGATGTTCAGCAGCCTTAAAAAATGAAATGGTATTAGCAGAAAAAGGACTTAGTAAAAAGAGTTATGCACTGTTAAGCAGTATATTGGAGGAACTGGAGATAATCATGGAGAATAAGTGCTTGCCGCTATTTTTTCCTAGAATAATTGCAGATTCAGGGGACTTTAGTGCAAATTAGGCTTGGATTTATTAGATTTGGCAGAATTGTATAAGAGATGGAAGTGATTTAAGTTAAAATATTTAGATTTATCTTATATGAATTGTTCAAGGCCCTTCCTTGTGAATTATAAAAATCTAATTGAAAAGGTGAGGATGGATTATATCAACGAAATTAAACATCAAGAATTAATTACTATTTTATAAAACTTAATTAAGACGATAGGATTGATGCTAGAACATAATGATGATTATATTTTAATGCAAAATGAAAGAGAAGCTAAAGAATGGCTTGTTTTTTTGAAAGGGCATAAAGATAAAGAGGAACTTCGTTCATTAGAGAATGAAATTTCCGATAGATTTTTTTTTTAAAATTTGACGGGAAATTGAAAGAACTGAATGGGATAATAAAAGGGCAGCGTTAATGAAGGAATATATTTTTAAATCTAATGAATATCTTAAGGATGCCTAAAATTGAGTCTTTCACTGCAGGAGTTCATTTTTGCTATTAGGAGACTTAAAGATGATGACGAATGAAGATTTTTTGCAGTTACGTAAGTCATATATCGAAATTGGAAAACTTGTACAAAAATATGGATATGGACGGTACGATGGAATACTACGTTTGCTTGGTGGGCAAGTAAATTGTATTGATTCAGATGAAGACTATGACGAAAAAATGAAATATTTATTAGAAAGTTATAGAAAACTGTTTGTTTCAAGAAGTGGATTAAATGATTTTGTAGTCTATGACCCTGATGCTAAATTAAGAAATGAATTAAATGAGAAATACAATGATGAATTGAAAAATATATGGGATATTATTAAGGATTATGTATGATTAAATGCGATTGTTTAGAAAAAACAAATCAGAAAATAACTACAGCAGTACAGTTTGATGAAGCTAGAGCATTCTTTAAAAAAATGGTTGAGGAAAAAATCTACGTTGAAGTTGATGTCAAAGAACCATATCATACGGGTAAGTTGTTGGATGGTAAAAAGGTAGAATGGTTCGCTGATAAATGGTTCAAGTGTAATTTATGTGGTCAAGTTTGGGAATTTCTGTATCCAGATTTTCCTGCAGGTGGAAAGATAAGAAAACTATAATTATTAAGTCGAGCAATGAATATAGAAAGAGTTTTAGAATTATTTGAGAATTTAGAGTTGTTTTTAAGAATGAATGGTGATATTACAATTTTGTCATCATATAGAATATTGAATCAAACAATTGAATTCCTGAAATCTGAAGAAGATGTAAAAGAAAAGGAAAGATATGTAATTAGAAGTTATAAAGCTTTATTTCCAAGTAAAGGAGCATTGTCGGAGTTTTACATTTGGGACAACGATTTTGAAAAAAGAAAAAGTTTAAACGAGTCATTTGAAGCCATTCATAATGAGTTATGGAGTATTGTAAAAGATTATCGTTAAGGGGATAAGAAATTTATCTGCTATACAAAAATAAAAAGAGAATGATCTATAAACATAAATTTAAAAGAACAATTATGTTAGTTAATTAATGGAGTTAAAAAACAGCAATTTCTAAGAAAGAGTTGCTGTTTTTTTAATTGGTTTTAATTAGTTTTAATCATTTTTGATTATTGAGAAAAAATTTCAATAGATGATAATAATTCAAAAACCTATTGACTAGATAGGTTAATGATGATACTTTTATTTACATATTGAATTGATGGGTAATTGAAAAGGAGCAATTATCCCCTCAAAATATTATGTTTAAGAAAGGTATCAAATATGTTTGTATATGCAGATAATGCTGCTACTACAGCAGTTAGCAAGAAGGTTGTGGAGGCAATGCTTCCATATTATACAGAAGTTTATGGAAATCCATCTAGCCTATATACCGTTGGTCAGAAGGCCAAGGAAGCTTTAGAGGATGCTCGAGAGAGAGTAGCTAAATTAATTGGAGCAAAGCCAAGAGAGATTTATTTTACTTCAGGTGGTAGTGAGGCAGATAATCAGGCAATTATTTCTGCTGCAAGACTGGGCGCAAAGAAGGGCAAGAAGCATATTATTTCTACTAAGTTTGAGCATCACGCAGTGCTTCATACACTTCAGGCTTTAGAGAAAGAAGGCTTTGAGATTACACTTGTGGATGTGCACGAAAATGGTGTTGTAGTTCCATCTGAAATTGAGGCTGCAATTCGTGAGGATACTGCACTTGTAACTGTAATGTATGCCAACAATGAGATTGGAACAATCCAACCTATAGCTGAGATAGGTGCTATCTGCAAGGCTAAGGGTGTTCTTTTCCATACAGATGCAGTTCAGGCAATCAGCCATGTTCACATCAATGTGGTTGAGCAAAATATAGATATGCTTTCAATTTCAGCCCACAAGTTCCACGGCCCAAAGGGCGTTGGTGTTCTTTATGCTCGAGGAGGCATCGTTCTTACAAATGTAATTAACGGTGGCGCTCAGGAGCGAGGCAAGAGAGCGGGTACTGAAAATCTTGCAGGCATTGTGGGGATGACAGTGGCGCTCGAGGATGCTATTGCACACATTGATGAGAACAACGAAAAGTTTGCAAAGCTTCAGGATAAATTAATAGACGGTCTGTCTAAGATTCCATATTCTGAGCTTAATGGAGATAGAAACTCAAGAGTAAAGTCAAATGTAAATTTCTGTTTTGAAGGAATTGAAGGAGAGTCTTTGCTTCTTCTTTTGGATGACAAGGGCATATCAGTTTCTTCTGGTTCAGCATGTACATCTGGCTCCTTAGACCCAAGCCACGTATTGCTTGCTATTGGACGTCCACATGAGGTGGCACATGGTTCTCTTCGCATTTCCCTTGGAGAAGATGTCACAGAAGAACAAGTGGATTATATCGTAAAGTCGGTAACAGAAGTTGTAGAGTATCTACGAGGATTCTCACCATTCTGGGATGATTTGGTTGAGGGTAAAAGACCTCATGTATTTAAGGAAAGTTCAATTGCTTAGGAGGAATTTAAAATGGCTTTATATAGTGAAAAGGTAATGGATCACTTCAGAAATCCTAGAAATGTAGGAAGTATAGAAAATGCAGATGGAGTTGGAGAAGTAGGTAACCCAGTCTGTGGTGACATCATGAAAATCTATCTCAAGATTAATGATGACCAGATTATTGAGGATGTTAAGTTTGAAACTTTTGGTTGTGGCAGCGCCATAGCATCAAGCTCTATGTCCACAGAGCTTATTAAGGGCAAGCCAATATCAGAGGCGCTTAAGCTTACAAACAAGGCTGTTACGGAGGCCCTTGATGGACTTCCACCACACAAGCTTCACTGCTCAGTTCTTGCTGAGGAGGCAATCAAATCAGCTGTGAAGGATTACTACGACAAAAATGGAATCGAGTACGATCCAGCAGATTTCCCAGAAGAGCATGACTGCGAGCACTGTTGTGGATAATTAGAGTAACTTAAGAGCCCAGATTCCTGGGCTCTATTTTTATGCAAACAACTGAAGCATCTCGATGTATTTTTTAGTGAGTGAAGATGGTGGGATGGCGGTAGGGAGTATGTATCCTATTTCCATGTAGTCATCAATTTCAAGAGGCTTTGCAATGATGTTTGGCCCATTTAACTCTTCGTTGATGACGCCACTACATATCGTATATCCGTTGAGGCCGATAAGCATATTAAACAAAGTTGCACGATCTCGTACGATAAGCTCCTTGTCACTATCCATAGTGCTCAATATCTCTTCTGAAAAATAGAAGGAGTTGTGGCTACCTTGCTCATATGAAAGGCGCGGATAACTCTTTAGGTCATCAAGGGTGATAGTTTTTTTCTTGGCCAATGGGCTATTTTTGCCGATGAACACATGCGGCTTTGCTTTAAACAGTTTATGAAATGATAGACTGTTGTCACGCAAAGCTTTTTTAATTACAGTTTCATTAAACTTGTTTAGGTAAAGTATTCCTATTTCACTTCTAAGATGAGCCACGTCGTCAATAATATCGTAAGTTTGAGTTTCCCTCATATGAAATTCGTACTTATCTCCACCACATTCTTTTAGCAGTTCAACAAAGGCTTCAACAGCAAAAGAATAGTGTTGAGCTGAAACAGAAAATCTAAGCTTTCCGTGGCTTTTACCAGAATATCTATTTTCAATTAAGTCGCTTTGTTCTAAAACCTGGCGAGCATATCCTAAGAATTCATCTCCCTCTGGAGTGATTTCGATACCCTTATTAGAGCGATAGAAAATTGTGATATTGTATTCCTTTTCCAGCTCATGGATAGCAGCAGTAAGGCTTGGCTGGGCAATAAATAATTTCTTGGAAGCCTCAGTAATATTCCCCGTATCTGCAACTGTTACAACATAGCGCAATTGTTTTAAAGTCATTTTATTCTCCTGTAAATTTGTTTACTTCAAAAATATATGACATTCTGCGGACAGAGGAAGAAATTGCCAGCAGAAATCTATAGAAACATTTTTAATTATAAAAGATTCCATAGAAAAAATCTATGGGCACTCGGGAGAATTATATATTTTACCTATATATTAGGTAGGCTTATAATCATCTCCATATTAATCGTTTATTTACAGGCAAAGGAGACATAAAATGAGCAAAGTAAAGACACCATATCGTTATGATTTTGTAGGAAGCTTCCTTAGACCACAGAACCTTAAGGATGCTAAGGCAGATTTTTTGGCAGGAAAGATTACTGAGAATGAATACAACAAGGTTGTAGATGAAGAAGTAACAAAGGTTGTTAAAAAGCAGAAGGAACTTGGTTTCCACGTTATTACTGATGGCGAGTTCAGAAGAAAATATTGGCACTTAGATTTTATGTGGGGATTCGATGGAGTTGCTCACGATGAGACAGAAAACGGTGTGCCATTCAACGGCGAGTTGGCAATTTTAGGTGATACATATCTTGTAGGAAAGATTAAGGCTACAGCTCATCCATTCGTTGAGTACTACAAGTTCTTAAAGCAGTTTGAAGATGAAGAGACAGTAGCAAAGTACACAATTCCTTCACCTGCACAGACTTTCCAGCAGTTCATCGTTCCAGCCAACTATGAGACAACTAGAAAGTTTTACCCAACAAATGAAGAGTTAATCCATGATGTTGCTGTTGCATATCAGGATGTAATTAAGCAGTTTTATGATGCAGGTTGCCGTAACTTACAGTTGGATGACTGTACATGGGGCGCTATAGTGGGAGATGCGGCCGAGTTAAGATATAAGGCATTGGGCCTTGATTTGGATGAGGTAAAGAGACAGCTTCTTGAGGTAAACAATCTTGCCCTTGAGAACAAGCCAGAGGACATGGTGATCACATCACACATTTGCCGAGGTAACTACCATTCAACATACTTTACAAGTGGCGCGTATGATACAGTTGCTGATTACGTATTTGCGAAGGAAAATGTTGATGCTTTATTCTTAGAGTACGATGATGAGAGATCTGGCGGTTTTGAGCCACTTGCAAAGGTTTCACCTGACAAGAAGGTTGTACTTGGTCTTATCACTACTAAGTCACCAAAGCTCGAGGACAAGGATGAAATCATCAACCGTATTAACGAGGCAGCAAAGTACGTTCCTCTTGATAGATTATACTTAAGTCCTCAGTGTGGTTTTGCTTCTTGTGAAGTTGGAAACAAGCTTACAGAAGAAGAGCAGTGGGCTAAGCTTAAGCTGGTTAAGGAAATTGCCGAGGAAGTTTGGGCGTGATGTTTCAAATCGAGCGAAGCGAAGATTTGGAATATCAGGAGCGAAGCGACGATAAAATGATGTGAGAATTCGAGTGAAACGAAGAATTCTCATATCAGGAGGCGAAGCCGACGATCGATAATGATTTTAAAAGGAGAGGTGTGAACCTCTCCTTTGTGTTTTGCTATTATTGAACTTCTTTTCCCTCGAAGTAAAAGTTTGGTGTGTAAACATCGTCGTCAATTTGTCTAAGACTGATGTGAGTCTCTTTTGCGTTATTAGACTCTTTTGAAAGATATTCAGGCACTGAATCCGCAGGATAAATAGTATATGATAAATATTTTCCTTGATTAAAATCTTCTACAGAGTCTTTGTCAGTAAATAGACAAGTATAACCGCCAGAAGGTTCTTCTAAGATAAATGATGGTGCTACTTGCTTAATTAAAGTATTGCCATCAACAGGATGACCGCCGGTGATTGAACCATCTTCATGTATTTCTACGTCAACAATCTTATCGCCGTTTCCAAAATCAGAGTTTGATTTGTCGGTTGGTTTGTAGAAACCTGCATACTCAGAAAAGTCGCCATTTAAAACAGGGTCTGTCTCTTTCTTTTTGGTGTACTCCTGTCCGTCATCGGAACCTTTAAAGGTAAGAACATCACCCTTTATTTCGTAATCAAGGGATTTGCCATTCATGTGAATCTGCTTATCATCCCATGTGAACATCAAATAATCTTGAACGATGGCAAGGCCAGTGTGATCCTCATTAAAGATATAACCATATTCAGCACTGACTTCGTTGTCGCCGATTTCATCGGTATACGTATATACGTATTTACCACAGACGTCTGAAGAGGTTGCATCATCATTTTCAGTAGATGTAGTATCTGTTTCGCTTTCAGCAGCTGTGGTGTCAGTAGTTGTATCCTGCGCAGTAGTGACAGCTTCAACATTTTCCTGGACATCATCTGGTGATAATGGGGCTGTACAGCCTGTAAACATAGTTGTAACAAAACAAAGTGAGATAGCAAGTAGTGAGCTATATGGTTTTCTTTTCATTAATAGTATCCTCCAACAAATGTAATTAAGTATTGTATATTATTGAACCTTGCAGAATTTTGGATTGTATACGCCACCATCAACTTGGAACAATTCAATATAAGTTTTATCTGAAGAGTAGCTTGGGTCACTGCTAAAGAAGGAATTAGCACCTGCTGGATATATTTGATATCCAAATTCTACAAAACCATCGAAATCAAAATCTTCTTCATCGATGTCATCGTTTGGAAATACTGATAATATACAGTAGTAGCTGCCATCACTTAATTTTTCAACGCAGATAGGAGTGCTATCTGGAAATTCGTCAGAATCATAGTATCTTGTATCGTATCCACCGGAAACACTTCCATCAGCATTTACCGTAACATCAGCAATATCTACGCCGTCTCCGAAGCCAGAATTACCATAAACGGTAGCTTTATATGTACCAGCAAACTCAGAGAAATCTCCACTAAACACTGGGTCAGTTTCAACTTTCTTAGTAAACTCGATAATTCCAGCACCTCCGTCAATCTTTAGGACATCTCCTTCAATGGTGTAGTCATATGAGGTGTTGTCACAAAAATAAATCTTGTTGTCATCCCATGTAAATCCTCGAACCTCTTGAGAGTCAAAGTTTCTACAGTAGATACCCTGATTGCCATCTAAAAAAGTGTAAGAGGCTTCGAAGGTAAGATTTTCGCCATCGATTATATCTGACTCTTCTCGTACAAATTTGCTATTGATAATAGAATCTGTTTGAGCAACTTCAGGTTCTGTAGTTGCTGCTTGAGGCTCTGCCTGAGGAGCCTCTTCAACTGGTTGAGCTGAGCTTACTGAAGCATCAGTATCATCAGTTGCTTTGTTGCCAGTGCACCCTGTAGTAACCGCAATGAAAAAGCAGAGTGTACAAGCTAACATTGATTTACGTGTAATGTTTTTCATAAAATTATCCTCCTATAAAAATGAAAAATAAAACATGGATGTGTCTTGCGAAACAGATGAAGTTTAACGCAAGAATCCATATTCACAGATAATAATGCATCTGTGAATTTATATGATTATATCGGTAATAGGGCAAAAACTCAAGTTGTGTGGATTTTTACAGGCTTTTAATTGAGGTTTCTTAATAAGAAAAAAGACTGGAAAAACCAGCCTTAGAGTAAGAAAAAAGACGGTTGGAAAACTCCAACCATCAAGATTATTTGACTAAGTCCGAAAGCTTTTGGCCATAGAAAAAGTCTCGCTCAAGTAAGTAAAATTCTGTCCACATTCCTAGGGTGCGACAGACGTTTTCACGAGGGCACTTTGTCGCGCCATCTGCCAAGCAGGCAACAGGAGCAAGGCTTCCCTCTAACAACTCAATTATTTCTCCAACAGAATATTCTGAAGGCTTTCTAGTGAGCTTATAACCGCCACCCTTGCCACTGACACCGGTAACCAAACCGCCGTGAACGAGCTCCTTAACGATTATCTCTAAATATTTCTTGGAAATATCCTGACGCTCTGCAATATCCTTGAGTGGAATGTAATCTTCAGAATGTTGTTGAGCCAAATCTATCATAACGCGAAGAGCATATCTACCTTTGGTACTGAACATATTAAATCCTCCTTTTATTACCCTAATATATCATAGGTAAATGGGTAAAACAAGATTGATTTTTTAGTAATAAATTATATTGATAACCAGGCATTGATTTTTTCAATCATAAAACCTATTGACTTGGTAGGTAATTGGTTTTATAGTATCAATCATCAAGAAACAACAGAGAAAGGAGGAGGCAGATGAAAAGCATATTATGTTTTGGCGATTCAAACACCTATGGCTTAAAGCCAGATGGAAGCGGCCGATATGACGAAAATACTAGATGGACAGGAGTGCTTTCGTCAATGCTTGCTCCATATGATTATCGTATTTACGAAGAGGGATTAGTTGGTAGGACAACAGTATTTGAGGATGCAACTAGAATAGGTAGAAACGGCTCAAAGCTTTTACCAGTTTTACTTGAGACTCACTCTCCAATAGATACGGTAATTTTGATGTTAGGGACAAATGATTGCAAGACAGTCAACAAGGCATCACCAAAGGTTATCACAAGAGGCCTTGAGGTTTTGGTAAAGCAGATTAAAAGTTTTAATCCATTAACCAAGATTGTTCTGGTTTCACCTATACTCTTAGGCGAAAAGGTCTATCAAGAAAATTATGATCCAGAGTTTAACGAGCAATCTATTCATACATCTAAAGAGCTCAAGGCATACTTTAGACGTCTGGCGGAGGAGTATGACTGTCAGTTTTTGGCAGCATCTGATGTGGCGAAGCCTTCAGAAATCGACCAAGAGCATATGGACGAAAACAGCCATAAGAAATTAGCAAACCATATTTTTAACAATCTACAGGGAAGCTTATTTCAAGCTGGATAGTTTTGATTTCAGATACATATGAGATAAAAGCTCCTTAGAATGAATTAATGTTTTTATCTTTGTATGGGAGAAATATCATATAAATATAAGTGAGGAAAATTAGAAATGAAAAAGAACATTATAAATAAAATTACAGGACTTACATTAACATTGGCACTTGCAGTTGCAGGATTAGTTGGTTGCGGAAGCACAGATAAGGCTGCAGAGCAAGGCTCAGGTAAAGCAGAGGCGGCAGAATCTTCTTCAAATGGTTTTAGAACTCTTGATGAGATTAAAGAAAGTGGCACAATCAATATCGGTGTATTTTCTGACAAGAGCCCATTTGGTTATGTGGATGAGAATGGTGAGTATGCTGGATACGATGTATATTTGGCAGAGCGCCTTGGCAAAGACCTTGGAGTTGAAATCAACTACGTATCAACAGAGGCAGCCAACAGAATTGAGTACCTTCAGACAGGCAAGGTAGATATCATCTTAGCAAACTTTACAGTGACAGAAGAGCGTGCCCAGGAGGTTGATTTTGCACTTCCATACATGAATGTTGCCCTTGGCGTTGTTTCACCTGAGGATGCAGTAGTTAAGAGCCTTGATGATATCGGCGAGGATGACCAGGTTATAGTAATTTCTGGTACTACAGCAGAGACTTATCTCACAAAGAACTACCCAGATATTAAGCTTCAAAAATATGATGCTTATGCAGAGGCAAAGTCAGCTTTTGAAAATGGCAACGGTGTTGCTTGGGCAAATGACAACACAGAGGTTATCGCATTTGCGATAGAAAACGAAGGCTACGAAGTAGGTATACCATCACTTGGTGATCAGGATACAATAGCACCAGCTGTTACAAAGGGAAATGAGACACTTTTAAATTGGCTTAATGATGAACTTAAGACTCTTGGCAAGGAGCAGTTCTTCCACGCTGATTACGAGGAGACTTTGTTAGATACATATGGTGCTGACTACGAGGAAACACTTGTAGTTGAACAGCAGTAATAATTAACGCAGTGTTTTACTGCAAATAAATGAAAGATGTTAGACCAAATATATGGATAAGGAAACGTTAGTTAGCTATATTCCACTATATAAGGATGCTCTTTTATTAACACTTAAAATAGGATGGCAGGGCATATTGTTCAGTTTTGTTATTGGATTAATCGGCGCTGCCATTATTCATTTTAAGGTTAAGGTGTTAAAGACTATAGTTGGGATATATATCGAATTATTTAGAAATACACCATTGCTAGTGCAGTTGTTTTTTATTTATTTTGCACTGCCAAAAGTGGGAGTCAAAATAACCGCAGAATCATGTGGTGTGCTTGGACTTGGGCTGCTTGGTGGAGCATATATGATAGAAACATTCAGAAGCGGTTTGGAATCAATTCCAATTATTCAAACTGAAAGTTCCTATAGTCTTGGAATGAGCAAGCTTCAAACCTTCTGGTACATAATTCTGCCTCAGGCGGTATCAATCAGCGTGCCGGGATTGCTTGCTAATGTG
>JAILGH010000019.1 GCA_024697025.1 Pseudobutyrivibrio sp. | reverse complement strand
TATAATAGAATCTATTTGTTTCACCCAAAGGATTTCTTATTTCAAAGAGCTTTCCACCAGTTCCATAAGTGTACTTATACACTTCTCCCTTGGCACCTTTTACGCTCATTGGCTTGCCATCAGCTCTATAAGTGATACTTGCCTTGTTTCCTTTGGCGTCTACTATCTTTGTAAGATGGCCTTTGTTATCGTAGGAAAAACGAGTGATATTTCCCTTTTTATCTGTAAAACTAATCTTTTGATTGCGACTATTGTAGCTATAACTTTCGCTTCCATCATAATAATCAGTCTTTATGTGACGGCCGAACTCATCATGAGTATATGTTATCGTATTTGCGTTTTGCTCTGTTACAATCGTAACGTCTTTATCGTCATCATATTCGAATGAAATAACAGTATCATCCGGAAATGTTTGTTTAACAGTACGCTGCTTTTCATCATACTCATTTTTAATTGCAACAATTCCCTTCGGATTAATTACTTCTTTGATAAGGTTATCGCTAGTGTATGTGAACTGCCTTATTCCTCCATCAAGTTCTGTAATCTTTGTAAGTCTTTTATCATCATAGGCATAACAAATAGACCGGCCAGTTTGGTCAGTAATCTTACTTATTAAACCCTTATTATCTTCAGTTTCAATATAGGAAAATGTAAGGCTATTTTTATTCTTAGCCTCTACTTCTGAAAGAAATCTTTTACCGCCTTCAGATTTCACATAAGAAAGTGATATATTCTCCCCATCATTATCCCCACTAGCTATCATGTAGCCTTCACTATCAAATTTTTCAAATCTCCCCGAGTCATAGCGTATTTCATATCCGTTATTTAAAACAGTAAGTACGCCCTGTTCTCCGTGCTCTTCTCGATATTCATTATCGTGAACTTTAACAAAAGAGCCTCTGCTTCCATCTATCAAATCTATAAATAGATTATCTTCTTCTTTTAAAATACGCTTTTCAAAGCTATGAGTCCAACCAAGTCCTAGCGCTCCTGTCTTATTGCTAAGCGCATTATAAAACCTCTTAAACTCGATAGGATACCTACCCTTTAGCGTAATATCAACTTTTTCATTGATGTAATTACCGCTACAAGCATTAACAGGGTCTGATACGCAAACGGTACATTTGTCCTTTGCTCCAAGCAAATATAATGCCATAGAAGCGACGTACTTTTTCAACTTTTTAATTGCCAGCTCTCTATCCTCATACTTAACAAGGAAAAGATTATATATATCAATATCTGGATTAAGCAAAGCCACATCATCTAACTCCGCATTAAGCCTTTCAATCTGCTTTCTAATATCATCTATTCGACTAGAAAGATCTACGTTATTTCTATAATTTGACTCGTACTCATCAAAGTCGTTAAATCTCTCAATCAAATCAGGTATTAGTCCAACATTACCATCTCCACCAATAATCTGGCGTGCTACAGCTCTAACACTATCAAAATTTGGCTGAACAAATGAAGTTATGTAACCAAATTCATTCTGCAATTCCCTTGCCTGCTGCTCTATCACCCTCGCATGATCATCTAAATCATTATAAAACCTATTAAAATCCTCGAGCGTCTGATATAGCACATCCATATTTATTCTGGCATTTGGGTCTGAATCTACAACACCAAGAAATGCCTCATGCATGTGCTTATATAAATCTAGCAACATGTTTTGAGAATTAACAATAGCCTCAAGTATCGTAAGTTCACGTAACTTAGTAAGCATCTTAGAGGCATCAGCCGCATCACCTCTAAACATATCATTATTAATATACTGCTGACAGACATCATACAAATCGCTCATCCTATCTGTGTACTGGCGGATATAAGCTTGCCTATCATCAATATAGTCACCGATGATTCTTGCATCATATATTTTTGTCATAACATTTTCTCTCCTAATAATAATTATGCTTGTAATTGGTATTTTAGCATTGTTTATTACTACTGTATATAGATAACCGTTCTTGTGTAGTACAATCAAATATTTTAAATAAAATGAATATCCATATCTAGCCTTTTCTTGCACATCATAAGACAGTCAATTGCAAGAATCACCACCGAAATCCAAATAGTCTTAATTCCATATTTCAAGGAAAGAACTCCGCCCAAGCCTGCACCTATAGCAAAGATGAAGATGATTCCATAATAATGAATAGCCTTGTGCAAATAGCTTTTATCATGCTCACGTATATACATGGAAAGGCTTTCTGTACCACTTCTAAGGTTACCGATACACATTGTGCTGGCATAGCCATAACCGTGAACCGTCCTAAAGGCCTGTACCTGCATTGCACAAGAAAGAGAAACCAAAATATTTGCAAGGGTATCATACTGATGTGGCAAGAATCCCACTATAAGCAGCAGAAAAATCTCCATAAGCAAAATAATTTGTCGCCAATGGATTCTCTTTTCATGCTTAAAGTTATGACCAATCTGCTCTGAGATGATTGTTCCCAAAGCAAAGGCGATGATTGGAACTAAGTACTGAACTCCCTTGGCAGCCTGCCCCATCATAAAATGCTGGCTCATGAGAACCACATTTCCTGTCTGGGCATTAGCAAATACCTGTCCTCGCATATTGTAGGTGTAGGCATCCTGCAGTCCTCCGGACAGAGATAATAATGCACTTAATCTGAAGCTTTCTGATGTTTGGCCCTTATTCATAATTTTCTTTCCCTTTTTTGAAATTAATTCCCCGAAAAAATTATCATCTAATCAAATTCTTTATTACAGAATTCTATATTATATTTAGGAATAATTTTCCATAGAAATTAAAGATTTTTCATCGGTTTTTATGATTATGTTGTTGAATAGTTGGATGACATATAGTATAGTTTTCGTAATTGAAAAGGAAATCTTCAGGGCAAGGTGCGAAGGCGTTAGCTTTCTATTCCTGACCGGCGGTATAGTCCGCGAGTCCTTTGGGACTGAACTGGTGTGATTCCAGTACCGACAGTATAGTCTGGATGAGAGAAGATAAATAAACTTTATTTATTTGCGTTCATGCCCTGATTTAATCAGGGCTTTTTTATTTGTAGGAATACTCCTATATAGTAAAAATATGTAATGAAAACCACTGAAAGATTCCTAAAAAATTTTATAGGGAGGTGCCTATGAGCACAATAGAAACTACTAATTCACCAGCTGCAACTTCCAACATGTCAGTTGTTAGAAAGCTTACTGTTGCAGCTATGTTATCAGCAATCGCTTTTGTTCTTATGTTCCTTGATACAGCAGTGCCTCTTATGCCTAGCTTTATCAAGCTTGATGTTTCAGAGCTTCCTGCTTTGATTGCATCATTTGCTATCGGACCAGTTTGGGGATGTGCAGTATGCCTCATCAAGAACCTTATCCACTTACTTATGACACAGACAGGTGGTATTGGCGAGATTTCAAACTTCATCCTTGGAGTTGCGTTTGTTCTTCCTGCAGGTCTTATCTATCATCACAAGAAGACCAAGAAAAATGCCATCATTGGTTCACTGATTGGTGCTGTAATAATGGCTGCAATCAGCTATTTTTCAAACCTTTATGTTGTATATCCAATCTATTACAACTTCATGCCAAAGGAAACAATCATCGAGGCATACAAGGCTATCGCACCATTTGCAAATATTAAGTCAATTGAACAATGCTTACTTTACTTCAATGTTCCATTTACATTTGTAAAAGGTTTGATATCTGCAATCATTACAATATTCATTTATCAGCCACTTCGCCCATTGCTTAAGGGTAATAACTAAACGCAAACAAAAGTCCAACCCAAATGGGTTGGACTTTTCAGAGTGTAGACAAAGAGTCGCGGCTTCCGCCGCGACCTTTTCTTTTTTAATAAGGAGGAACTGGAGTCAGAGGACTCCAGTTCTTTCATTTTTAAACCAACTTATACCTTAGAAAGCCTTGATTTTACAAGCTTTCTAGCCACTTTTTTGATATAATAAAACTATCAAAACAAGGGGTTAGAATAATGATTACAGAACAAAATGAGAAGGCTAGAAAGCAGATTGAATTTGTATGTACTGATGATTTAGTTCCTCAAGATCATCTTCTAAGAATCATAGATAAAGCAATTGATTGGTCTTTTATTTATGATTTAGTCAGAGATAAATATTCTCCTAATCAGGGGCGTCCAAGTATTGATCCTGTTACTCTAATCAAAATCCCATTGATTCAATATTTATACGGAATTAAAAGCATGCGCCAGACTATAAAAGAGATTGAGGTGAATGTTGCTTTTAGATGGTTTCTTGGGCTTGAGCTTTATGATAAGGTTCCTCATTTTTCAACCTTCGGTAAGAACTATTCAAGAAGATTCGAAGGTACTGATTTATTTGAGCAAATCTTTCAGCACATCTTGGAAGAATGCTATCGCTTCAAACTTGTTGACCCAACAGAAATTTTTGTTGATGCAACTCATGTAAAAGCACGAGCAAACAATAAAAAGATGCAACGAAGAATCGCTCAGCAGGAAGCATTGTTTTATGAAGAGATGCTAAGAAAAGAAATATCATCAGATAGAGCTGCTCATGGTAAAAAGCCATTGAAAGATAAAGATGATGATAACCACTCATCTGGTTCGTCAGGAGGTAATGATAAGTTTGAAGATTACACTGATGATGTTCCATTGAATGGTAAAACAATCAAATGTAGCACTACTGATCCTGAAAGTGGTTGGTTTAGAAAGGGTGAGCACAAACATGTCTTTGCTTATGGAATAGAAACTGCCTGTGATAAAAATGGGTGGATTTTAGGTTTCGATGTTAATCCTGGCAATGAGCATGACAGCAGAACTTTCAAAGGTCTGTATGATAAGCTTCAAAATACTGGAATGGAAAAATGTGTTGTTGATGCAGGATATAAAACTCCAGCCATTGCAAAGTTATTACTCGATGATGGTGTAAAACCTGTTTTTCCATACAAAGCACCAATGACAAAAGAAGGTTTCTTCAAGAAATATGAGTATGTCTATGATGAATACAACGACTGTTATATTTGCCCTAATGACCAAATATTAAAATACAGTACTACAAACAGAGATGGTTACAAGGAATACAAAAGTTGCAGTCACATATGTGAGAAATGTGAGTTCTTAGGACAATGTACAGCAAGTAAGAATCACGTAAAAGTTGTAAACCGTCATGTCTGGGAAGAATACATGGAAGCATGTGAAGATATAAGACAGACCTTAGGTATGAAAGAGTTATACTCTCACAGAAAAGAAACCATAGAAAGAATCTTTGGAACAGCTAAAGAGAATCATGGTTTTAGATATACACAGATGTATGGTAAGGCGCGCATGACA
>JAILGH010000104.1 GCA_024697025.1 Pseudobutyrivibrio sp. | reverse complement strand
AATAGAGAATACGTTCATTGATGTAGATGGAATGTTTACAACAAACTTTGAAACTCCCTTAGAGAAGTCTACATCTTTAAATCCGATGCTACCATTAGCCTGATTGAAGTTAATCAAGCCCTTGTTCATTGGTGTAGCCATAGCACCACTTAAGATACCTGACTCGAACTCAACTGTTGCATAAGGATTGATTCCTTCTGTTACTGGTGGGTCAACTGGTGTCTCACCAGAAGCTACTGCCTTCCAGCTATCTAATGTAAGGCCTGTTGAGCTTGCAACGAAGTATACATCATGTGTTCCTGTAACACTTCCTGTTACAGCTACTTCTACCTCGCCTGTAGTTTTGCTTGTAAGCATTGCCTTACCTACTTCTGTTCCATCAGCACCATCTAACTTAATAGATAATACATTCATAGAAGTTGAAGGAATATTTACAATAAACTTTGCAACGCCCTGTGAGAAATCTACATTCTTGAATGATGCAGTTCCGTTTGCCTTAACAAAGTTAATCTGATTCTTATTAGTTGGTGTAACCATAGCACCATCTAAGGCACCTGACTCAAACTCAACTGTATTATATGGGTTAAGTCCTCCTGATACAGGTGGGTCTACTACTGGAGGAGTAACTGGTGTATCAGAACCTGCTGTAGCTGTCCAATAATCAATAGTTACACCACCATCCATAGCTGACACAAAATATACATCGTGAGTTCCTGTAATGCTGCTGTTAACTGTAAACTCAACATTTGCAAGATCATCACTCTTATTTAATCTAGCAGATCCTATAGTAGTTCCAGTTGGACTATCAATTTTAATATTAAGGGCATTAATATTCTTAGATGATAAATTTACCGCTATTTTAGATACACCCTTTGAAAAATCAACCTTTCTAGAAACTACATAACCGCCTGCATTTCTGATATTTACAGCATCGCTGCGAGGAGTGAGCATAGCATCCTTCAAATCATTAGTTTTGTCTGCTATATTCTCTACCTGCACTGCTGTATATGGATTAATTGTTCCCGCTGAAACAACTGGTGTTTCCGGCTGTTCCGGTTGTTCTGGAACTTCTGGCTGCTCCGGTTGTTCCGGCTGTTCTGGCTGCTGAGTAACTTCACCGCGCTCAGCTGTCCAGTTATCTATGGTACATGAACCGCTTGCCACTACAAAGGCAAGGGCCTGTGTTCCTTCAATATTCTGTACATTACCGGTAAATCTGTCGTAACCGCCGTCAGTGTTGCTAATCTTAATATTTCCAATTCTTTCTCCGTCTACGCCGCCTTTTCTGATTTCTAATACAGCTGCGCCGTCAGACTTCGCCCTTACTGTTATTTTTGATACTCCGCTACTAAAGTCGATGTCTTTAGCCTGGAAATATCCCCCTGATTCCATTTTTACAGCTGAAACTACTCCATTGTCCTCTGTAATAATGGTTCTGTTTCCTTCGAAGTCTAACTCTGCTTCTACTACTCCATATGGAGCAATATGAGGAGCAGCTTTGACTTCAAAACACATGCCTGGCAAAATAATGCCTGCTGCCAAAAGCACACTTAAAACAATTGGTGATTTTCGTCTCATCTTAATTAGATCCCCCCATCACTTTTTTAATAAACAAATTTTCCTTAAACGTTTTAGTTGCTCGAGCACTTTAATTTTAACAATATCATTTTTGTATCTACTTCCTAATTCTTGCTATTGCGTTGCTAATTATTGCTCGGTATTTAGCAGTTTCGTAAGAGTGTGTAATTCTACACAAATGTACAAAAAAACAGATGGTGATATTTACTTAATCACCATCTGTCTGTTAAGTCAAAACTTATATAAATGATATTTCGTTTTTGTCTATATTTACTTTCGAAAATTTTTAAAATTCCTCAGTTTTCGAAAATCGGTAAATCTTACACATTTATCTCTGCTTTTACACCAAGAATTTCCTTATTTGATTCGAGAATTGGATTGATAACCTCTTTTAAGTAAACCTCAACCTGACGTGGGCTACGTCCAACATAACGGCTAGGCTCCATTGTAGCCTCAAGCTCTTCAAGTCCCATTGGGAACTGCTCGTCAGCTGCGATAAGCTCAAGAAGATTATTCTCCTTACCCTCTACCTTAACATTCTTGCCTGCTTCCATAGAAAGTGTACGAATCTTTTCGTGTAACTCCTGTCTGTTTCCACCAAGCTTAACAGCATCCATCATGATGTTTTCTGTAGCCATGAATGGAAGCTCAGACATAAGACGCTTTGTAATAACCTTGTCGTATACTACAAGACCATCAACTACGTTTAAGCAAAGATCAAGGACACCATCTGTAGCAAGGAATCCCTCTGCAATAGAAAGTCTCTTGTTTGCAGAATCGTCAAGTGTACGCTCAAACCACTGTGTAGCAGATGTAATTGCAGGATTAAGGGCATCAATCATTACATAACGAGAAAGGGATGCGATACGCTCTGATCTCATAGGATTGCGCTTGTAAGCCATAGCTGATGAACCAATCTGGCTCTTTTCAAATGGCTCTTCAACTTCCTTAAGGTGCTGAAGAAGGCGGATATCGTTTGACATCTTATGTGCTGAAGCTGCAATACCTGCAAGAATATTGCAAACTCGTGTATCTACCTTTCTAGAATATGTCTGACCAGAAACTGGATAGCAAGCCTTGAATCCCATCTTGTTTGCAATCATAGGATCAATCTTGTCGATTGTCTCATTGTCTCCATTGAAAAGCTCCAAGAAGCTTGCCTGTGTACCAGTAGTACCCTTTGAACCAAGAAGCTTAAGTGTTGAAAGGACATAATCCAAATCCTCAAGGTCCATAACAAACTCATTGAGCCAAAGTGTTGCACGCTTACCAACTGTTGTTGGCTGAGCTGGCTGGAAATGTGTAAACGCAAGTGTTGGTTGAGCCTTATACTTATCAGCAAAAGCTGCAAGCTCAGCGATAACATTTACAAGCTTAGTACGGATAAGCTCTAATGCGTCACGCATAATAATGATATCTGTATTGTCACCAACGTAACAGCTTGTGGCACCAAGGTGAATGATACCAGCTGCCTTTGGACACTGTTGCCCATACGCATAAACATGACTCATAACATCATGTCTAACTTCCTTTTCGCGAGCCTTTGCAACATCGTAGTTGATATCATCAATATGCTGCTTCATCTCGTCTATCATATCCTGTGTGATTACAGGCTTTCCATCCTGAGAAAGGCCAAGTTCCATCTCTGTTTCTGCAAGGGCAATCCAAAGACGACGCCATGTAGAAAACTTTTTGTCCTGAGAGAAAATATACTGCATCTCTTTGCTTGCATATCTCTCTGAAAGTGGACTGCTGTATCTGCTTGTATCTGACATATTACTCTCCTAACATTTTATCAAGAGCCAATTTGCCCCAAAACTATTTCATCCGATTACGCTTACAATCCTGAGATATTGTCAGCTATCGGTACCTTTATTATTAGTACAAATTGGCAATTTAACTTTATAGTAACGTGAAGACGCACCTAATTACTTCTCATATTCACCCCTGATATCCTCAGTTGGTGGCTCCATTGGGTAGTTGCCATCGAAGCATCCGTGGCAGATGTCTAGGCCATCAACCATCTGAGATAATCTCTCGAAGCCTAGATAGCCAAGGGAATCTGCACCAATGATTTGGCGAATCTCCTCTATTGTACGGTTGTATGCTATAAGCTGCTCACGGCATGGCACATCTGTACCAAAGTAGCATGGCCACAAGAATGGTGGCGATGAAATACGTACGTGAACCTCTGTTGCTCCTGCATCACGAAGCATCTTAACGATTCGGTCTGATGTAGTACCTCTAACAATAGAATCGTCTATCATGATTATTCGCTTGCCGGCCACAACATCCTTTAAAGCATTAAGCTTAACCTGAACCGATGACTCACGGCTAGCCTGCTTTGGTTTGATGAATGTACGCCCAACATATCCGTTTTTAACAAATGCTGTACCGTATGGTATGCCTGATTCAATAGAATATCCAAGTGCTGCGGCGTTACCTGACTCAGGTACACCAACAACTAAGTCGGCCTCTACTGGCGAATCCTGCGCAAGGAAACGGCCAGCCTTGATTCTTGCATCGTAAACTGATATTCCATCAATCACACTGTCTGGACGAGCAAAATAGATGTATTCAAAAATACAACGACCATGCTCATTCTTTGGAAGACATCTGCTCTTGTCAGACTTGATTCCAAAATCTGGAGAAATAGTAACTATCTCACCTGGCTCCACGTCTCTAACAAACTCTGCACCGATTGTATCTAAAGCACAAGTCTCAGATGCGATAACATATGCATTGTCTCTCTTGCCGATACAAAGAGGTCTAAAACCCTGTGGATCACGGGCTGCAATAAGCTTACGTGGTGACATAACAACAAGGGAATATGCTCCCTTTATTCTGTCGCAGGCGCGAGCTACTGCCTCTTCTACTGTGGCACTGTTAAGACGCTCTCTAGCAATCAGATACGCGATTGTCTCTGAATCGATAGTAGTCTGGAAAATAGCACCAGTCATAGAAAGCTCATCTCTAAGCTCCTCGGCATTGATAAGGTTGCCGTTGTGAGCCATGCCAAGAATGCCCTTGACATAAGATAAAACTAGAGGTTGAGCATTCTCTCTGCAGGATGAACCTGCAGTAGAATATCTAGTATGGCCTACACCAATATCACCGTGCATGCCATCAAGTATTTCTTGGTCAAATACTTCGTTAACAAGGCCCATGCCCTTGTTTAATGCATAATTTCTTTTAGGACCATTGGTATCAGATACGGCGATACCACAGCTCTCCTGCCCTCTGTGCTGTAAAGCAAAGAGTCCATAATAAATAGAGGAGGCAACGTCCCCACCGTCGAAATCATACATCGCAAAGACGCCGCACTCCTCGTGCAAATCGTCCCATGGAGTCTCCTTTAACTTTAAATACAACATATAATCTCCTAAACTTCTAAATCTTTGCCTGTAAGAAGCTTGTATGCCTCAAGGTACTTATCGATAGTCTTGTCGATAACTTCCTGTGGAAGTAGATAATCTGAGTCTGGATTAGCCTTTAACCAGTCACGAACGAACTGCTTATCAAATGATGGCTGTCCGTGGCCTGCCTCATAGCCCTCAAGTGGCCAGAAACGAGAGCTATCTGGTGTAAGCATTTCATCTGCAAGTACAATGTTGCCATCTTCATCAAGACCAAACTCAAACTTTGTATCTGCAATAATAATTCCCTTAGTAAGAGCGTAATCTGCACACTTCTTGTAAAGAGCAATTGTGTTGTCCTTAAGTGCAGTAGCGTACTCTTGACCATGTCCAGGGAATTCCTTCTCAAGAACCTCTATAGAACGCTCGAAAGAGATATTTTCATCATGATCACCAATTTCTGCCTTTGTTGAAGGTGTGTAAATAGGCTCAGGTAACTTGTCTGATTCCTGAAGTCCTGCTGGAAGCTTGATTCCACAAACTGTACCGTTCTCTTTGTAGCTAGCCCAGCCACTACCTGTGATGTAACCTCTAACGATGCACTCGATTGGAAGCATTGTAAGCTTCTTGCACATCATTGACTTGCCCTTGTACTCATCGTTCTGGAAGAACTCAGGCATATCCTTTACATCTGTTGAAAGCATGTGATTTGGAACGATGTCCTTGGTAAGCTCAAACCAGAACTTAGACATCTGTGTAAGGACTGCACCCTTGTTAACAATCTTATTCTTTAAAATTACATCGAATGCAGAAATACGATCTGTGGCTACCATGATAATGCTGTTGCCATTATCGTATACTTCTCTTACTTTTCCTTCTTTAATTGGTTTCATGATCAAATCCTCTCTCTATTTATTAAATTTATTAGTAACTATTCAAAATGAATAATTATCTCTTAACTAATAATGACTTACCAGTCATTTCCTTTGGCTGCTCAAGACCCATTATCTCAATAAGAGTAGGAGCTATATCGCAAAGGGCACCACCTTCACGGAGTGTGAAGTTGCTATCATAGTTAACCAAAATAAATGGAACAGGATTTGTTGTATGAGCTGTGTGTGGCTCTCCTGTCTCATAATCAATCATCTTCTCGGCATTACCGTGGTCAGCACAAATGAATAATGCGCCATCCTTTTCCTTGATTGCCTCTACTGCGTCTCCAACAAGTGAGTCTACACGCTCTACAGCTGCAACAGCTGCCTCTATAACGCCAGTATGACCTACCATATCTGGATTAGCAAAGTTGATAACAATAACATCGTACTTGTCAGACTTGATAGCGTCTACAAGCTTTGCTCCAACCTCAGGTGCTGACATCTCAGGCTTAAGGTCATATGTAGCTACATCCTTTGGTGAGTTAACAAGGATTCTATCCTCATCCTTGTTTGGCTCTTCAACACCACCGTTGAAGAAGAATGTAACGTGTGCGTATTTTTCTGTCTCAGCAAGTCTAAGCTGCTTTAAACCATTGTTAGCCAAGAACTCGCCGAATGTATTTGTAATTGATTCCTTTTCAAATGCAATGTGCTTGTTAGGAATTGTCTCATCGTAATCCTTGAAGCATGCATAGTAAAGATTTAAGAACTCTCTATCGAATCCTGTAAACTTGTCATCACAGAATGCTCTAGTGATTTCACGAGCACGGTCTGGACGGAAGTTAAAGAATACAACTGAATCTCCATTCTTTACAACTGAAAGTGGGTTACCAGCTTCATCTGTGATAACTGTTGGAAGAACGAACTCATCAGTAACTCCATCATCATATGATGCCTGCATAGCATCTGAAACAGAAGTTGCCTTAACACCCTCTCCTTTAACAAGAGAATCGTAAGCCTTCTGTACACGATCCCAGTTGTTATCTCTATCCATTGCATAGTAACGCCCAGAAAGAGATGCAATCTGTCCTACTCCGATTTCATCCATCTTCTTCTGAAGAGTCTCTAAGAAATCCTTACCTGAAGCTGGTGGAGTGTCACGACCATCAAGGAATGCATGAACATAAACCTTTGAAAGACCGTTCTTCTTGCACATCTCAAGCATACCGTATACATGCTCGATGTGGCTATGTACACCACCATCTGAAAGAAGACCCCAAAGGTGCATATCTGAATCATTCTTCTTGCAGTTTTCAATTGCCTCAAGAAGAACCTTATTTTCGAAAAAGTCGCCATCGTTGATAGCCTTTGTTATTCTGGTGAGATCCTGGTAGATGATGCGGCCAGCGCCGATATTCATATGTCCTACTTCAGAATTTCCCATCTGACCATCCGGAAGACCAACAAACAAGCCTGATGCCTGGCCCTGAACAAATGGGCACTCAGCCATAAGCTTATCCATCACTGGTGTATTTGCCATTGCAATGGCATTTCCCTTTGGATTTTCGTTAATTCCGTATCCATCGAGAACCATAAGTACTACAGGTTTCTTACTCATAGTAATTCCTCCTTAAATGCCTAGTGTTACTAGTTCATTATTCTATTGTTTTTTGGTAATATGTCCCTTCTTATCTATCTGAGCTGATTCAGATAAACTATTGAGACTATCTATGATATTGCTATATGCACTATCCTCTGAATTAAGCAGGCTTGTTACGCCTGAACTAAAACGACATGGATAAAAATATGCATCTATATTTCCATCCTCTTTGATTCTAATCTGTGCTATGCCCGTATCATAATCAGCTGGCATCTCACCTGTGATAGAAAACCAATAATTGCCCAAACTATAGTATATAGGAACATTGTCCATATACTCTACTGTCTGAAGACAATGAGTATGCCCTCCTATTATAACATCTGCCCCAGCTTCTACAAAGCTCCTAGCAAGAGCCACCTTGTCCTCGCCGTAGTTGGCATTGCCTTCAGTTCCCCAATGTGGGAATACAATGACATAGTCGGCATTGGCCTTGGCCTGTCTGATTTCTTCACAAAAGATTTCTGGATGAAGACATTTTAGAACACCTGGTGCTGTATCAGTAGCTTCCTGTGTAAAGCTTAAGGTTCTTTCTATCTGAGAACCTGCACAGATTGCAATTTTACGGCCTCCGGCTATAAAATATACAGGCTTTTTTGCTTCCTCAAGGTTAACACCTGCACCTGTATAAGGCATGCCCGCGGACTTG
>JAILGH010000097.1 GCA_024697025.1 Pseudobutyrivibrio sp. | reverse complement strand
ATTGTCAATAGGAATTGAAGAGGTAGAGGATTTAATAAAAGATTTGGATGATGCGTTTGCATATTCTAAGAAATAAATGTTTAAGGAGAGTATAACCATGAAAAAATTATCAGCATTATTATTAATATCAGCACTTGCAATAGGTACACTTGTTGGCTGCGGACAGGGTAGCAGTAATTCAGAGGCTCAAGGAGATTCTTCTAAGCAAGAGAGTGCTTCTTCAGCGGACAAGACAACTTATCAGCAGATTAAAGACCAAGGCTTTATCACATTTGCCACAGAAGGTACGTATGCACCTTATTCATTCCATGATGATTCAGACAAGCTTGTTGGATTCGATGTTGAGGTGGCACAGGCAGTTGCAGAAAAGCTTGGTGTAGAGGCAAAGTTTACTGAGACACAGTGGGATGGTATTATTGCAGGTCTTGATGCCAAGAAATACGATGCTATTGCAAACCAAGTAAGTATCACAGAAGAAAGACAGCAGAAGTACCTTTTCTCTGAACCATACACATATGCTTATGGAGCTGTTGTTGTAAATGGCGACAACGATGATATCAAGAGCTTTGAAGATTTAGATGGCAAGGATGTGGCACTTACTGTTACAAGTAACTGGGCAGAGGTTGCTGAAAGCTACGGCGGAACAATCGTATCAACAAGTGGTTTCAGTGATTCAATACAGTTGGTTATTCAAAAAAGAGCCGACGCAACTGTAAACGATAACGTTACATTCCTTGACTTCAAGGCTAACCAGCCAGATGCAAACGTAAAAATAGTGGCAACTTCTGATGAAGCCACAGAGTCAGCTGTCCTTATTAGAAAGGATGATGCAGATTTACAGGAAGCAATAAGTGGAGCAATCAAAGAGCTTAAAGAAGATGGTACATTAACTAAGATTTCTGAGAAGTACTTTGGTGAAGATGTTACTAGTCCACAGAAATAAGAGCAGATAAATGGAGAATTAAATGAATTCTAGATTGTGGGATATATTAATAAGTTCAATTCCAAGAATATTGCTACCGGGCGTCGTATATACCATTCCACTGACGTTAATTTCATTTTTCATTGGAATCGTAATTGCGATACTTGTAGCTGTAACACGAGTTATGAAAATCAAAGTGTTATCACAGATATTTCAGTTTTACGTGTGGGTGTTTAGGGGAACACCCATGCTAGTACAACTGTTTATCATATTCTATGGCCTGCCAAATGTTGGAATCAATATTGACCGCTTCCCAGCGGCAGTAATTGCATTTTCACTAAATGTCGGCGCCTATGCATCTGAAACAATCCGAGGCTCAATCCTTTCGATTCCAAAGAGTCAGACTGAAGGCGCCGTGGCATGCGGCCTTACCTTGTGGCAGACAATGGTACATATTGTATTGCCTCAGGCAATCAAAAACTGTATTCCAGCCTTGTTCAACTCGGTTATCTCACTTGTCAAGGATACTTCTTTGGCGTCCAATATCACAATTACCGAGATGTTCATGGAAACCCAAAGAATAGTTGCGGTCACTTATGAACCGCTAGCACTTTACATTGAAGTGGCGGCTGTATATTTGTTGTTTAGCACAGGTCTTTCCTTCTTACAGAAATATACAGAGAAAAAACTTAGCAAAGATAGAAATGTAGTGACACCTGCCTACAGCGGAGATTAGTATGATTAGTATTCGTAATTTACACAAATCCTTTGGCGATAGAATAATACTTAAAAATATAGATTTGGATGTGGCACAGGGCGAAACAGTTGCCATCATCGGGCCTTCTGGCTCAGGAAAATCTACAACTTTAAGATGTATCAATCTTCTTGAGAATCCAGATAGAGGAGAGTTGACCATCGGAGATAAAAAATATGATTTCAATAAGCTTTCAAAACATGAAATAACGGAAATACGTAGAACTACAGCAATGGTATTCCAAAATTTCAGTTTATATGAAAATAAAACTGCTTTGGAAAATATCACATTGCCATTGATTAAAGCTAAAAAATATTCAAAGAAGGATGCCGAAAAAGAAGCACTTACTCAACTTGAAAAGGTGGGATTGGTAGATTGGAAAGACCACTATCCTAGTCAACTATCAGGTGGGCAGCAGCAACGAGTTGGTATCGCAAGAGCATTAGCATTGAAACCGGAGGTAATACTTTTTGACGAACCTACAAGTGCACTAGACCCAGAACGTGTGCAAGGGGTGCTTGAAATTATCAAAGAAATATCTGAGCAGCGAATAACATCGATTATTGTTACACATGAATTAGAATTTGCTTTGGATGTTGCTGACAAGGTTGTATTTATTGCAGACGGTGAAATTGTGGAAACGGGTACGGCCAAAGAGGTATTAAAGAATCCAAAGGACGAAAGAACAATTAAATTCTTAGGTCACTTTGCTGACAAACTGGAATACGTTATCTAAAGTTACTATTTGCAGTTATAAATATTTTAGGACAAACTTTTATTAGACTGGTAAGAGCGTTGTTCTGAAATATTTATATGCTGGATTTAGTAACTTTTTTTATTTGAAAAAATTTCTGTCCTAAAAAAAGGATATCCTTTTTTTCCCCGTAATATGTATTTATAGAAGTGTCATGCTAGTAGAATACGGGAGGCAAGAATGGGCACAATTAGAGAGATGATTGAGCAGATGGAGAGGGAGACTCTTAGCAAGTATGCAACGCTCAACGAAAATTCCCGTGGCCGCGAGAAGGACGAGCCACAATGTGATATCAGACCTCTGTTTCAGAGGGATAGAGATAGAATTCTTCACAGCAAAGCATTTAGACGATTGAAGAACAAAACTCAAGTTTTTCTTACTCCTCAGGGTGATCATTACAGAACAAGATTATCTCACACTTTGGAAGTTTCACAAAATGCAAGAACCATAGCAAAGGCCCTCAGACTTAACGAGGACTTAGTAGAGGCTATTGCCCTTGGTCATGATTTGGGACACACGCCCTTTGGTCATGCAGGCGAGGCGCAGCTTAACGCCATGTGCTCAACAGGTTTTATTCATTCGGAGCAAAGTGTGCGTATAGTTGAAAAGCTTGAAAAGGGAGGCCAGGGCCTTAACCTTACCTGGGAGGTAAGAGACGGCATCCGCAATCATCAGACTAGCGGCAATCCTTCCACACCAGAGGGACAGATTGTTAGACTATCCGACAAGATTGCATATGTTAACAGTGATATAGATGACGCCATTAGAGCGCAGATTCTCACCGAGGAGGATATTCCGCTTGAGGTGCGAAAGACTCTTGGTATGACATCGGCAGTTCGCCTTGATACATTGATTCACGATGTTATTATCACTAGTCAGGATAGCCCCATTATCAAGATGTCCACCGAGATAGAAGAAGCAATGTCTGAGCTTCGTAAGTTTATGTTTGCCAATGTCTACAAGGACTCAGTTGCAAAGACCGAGGAAGTCAAGGCAAAGCGTATGATTCGCGAATTATACGAGTACTATACAGTTCATTTCGATGAGCTTCCTGAGCGATATCGCTTGATGGAAGGCGAGGGCGAAAGCCAGGAACGCATTATTTGCGACTATATTTCGGGTATGACCGATCAATATTGTATTACTAAGTTTAACGAATTCTTCATGCCAAAGGCATGGGTGGTAGATGGATTCTAATAATTTTAGGGAGAGAAATGGCCTATTATTCAGACGAAATCATAGAAGAAGTCAGATCTAGAACTGACATTGTCGAAGTGATTTCCCAATACGTTAATCTACAAAAAAAGGGCACCCAATATTTTGGACTATGTCCCTTTCATAATGAAAAGACCGGTTCTTTTTCAGTGAGTCCACAAAAGCAAATGTACTATTGCTTTGGATGTGGAGCCGGCGGCAATGTTTTCAGCTTCCTAATGGCATATGAAAATATGACCTTCAAGGAGGCCGTGGAGGAGCTTGCACCAAAATGCGGGGTTACACTCCCTCAAAGAGAGATGACCTATCAGGAAAAGCAGCGAGCAGACAAGCGCAGCCGACTGTTTGAAATCAACAAAGAGGCGGCGGGCTACTATTACAAAATGCTTCGCTCAGATGCAGGCAAGCAGGCCATGGATTATTTCAACAAGCGTGGCCTTACCCCAGATACCATGCACAAGTTTGGCTTGGGCTGCACCAGCAAATATTCTGATTCTTTGTACAAGTACTTACGAGAAAAGGGATACGAGGATGAAATTTTAAAGGATTGCGGCCTTATTACCATCGATGAAAAGCGTGGCGGTCACGATAAGTTCTGGAATAGAGCAATGTTTCCTATCTTTGATGCCAACGGCAAGGTGGTTGCCTTTGGTGGTCGAGTGATGGGCGATGGAGAGCCTAAATATCTCAACTCTCCAGAGACTGAGATTTTCAACAAATCCAAGACTTTGTTTGGCCTTTATTTTGCCAGAAAGACTAGGAGAGAACAGTTCATCCTTTGCGAGGGATACATGGATGTTATCTCACTTCATCAGGCAGGTTTTGACAACGCAGTGGCTTCCCTTGGAACAGCCCTTACCGAAGGCCATGCAGGAATGCTCAAGCGCTATGTCAAGGATGTATACCTTAGCTACGATTCAGATGGAGCAGGACAAAAGGCGGCGCTTAGAGCTATACCGATACTTAAAAATGCTGGTATTTCATGTAGGGTTATCAACATGAGCCCTTACAAGGATCCAGATGAATTCATAAAAGCCCTTGGGGCTGAGGAATATGAAAAGCGAATCGCCCAAGCGGAAAACAGCTTTATGTATCAGGTTCGCATGTTGCAAAACAATTACGACATGACCGATCCTGAAAAGAAATCTGACTTCCAAAAGGAAGCAGCGCGGATGATAGTCACAGAGTTTCCTACCCAGTTAGAGCGGGAAAATTACACTGAGTCCGTTGCAGCAAGGTTTAATATTCCAAGAGATGCCTTGGCTAAATACATTTTAGAGCTTGGCCAGTCAGGCATCACCGCTAAAAAGGACAACTCCAATCGTCAATACGAAGCCAAACCAGGCAAACCAAAGGATGACGGCATGAAAATGTCTCAGCGGCTGCTTCTTACTTGGCTAGTTGAGGAGGCCACACTTTATTCCAAAATAAAGGAGTTTGTAGGGCCTGATGATTTTGAAGATGGAGTATATAAGCAGGTGGCTACCGAGGTATTCAAATACTGCGAGGCCAATCAGCCTGTGGATACAGCTCGCATAGTTGATTTGTTTATGGAGGATGATGAGCGCAAGACTGTTGCAGCCCTTTTCAATACAACAGTCGGCGAGCTTACTGACAGTAGTGATCTTAGCAAAGCTTTAAAGGAGACTTTGCTTAGAATAAAGAAAAACTCACTTGAGCTTGCTCAAAAAAATGGAGCAAATCTACGAAGCTTGGTTGAGGGAAAAAAGAAATTACAACGCTTAGAGCGAATTGAAATTTCAATATAGAAAGGAAATAAGATGGCAAAAAAGAAAGTAGATGAACTAATCGAAAACGGAGATTTAAACGCTGCGGCTGATGAATTTTTAGCCGAGGCAGAGGATGCAGAAGTTGAGGAGAACGAGGCTGAAGAGGATAAAGACGTCAACTTTGCTGACTTAGAGGAGATTTCTGCAGAGGATCTTGAGTTTAATGAGCATGATTTTGACAACATCGATGAGACTACAGAAGACGAAGATGTTGATGAATTTTTGGCATCAGTAGGAGCAAAGACTTCTATAGATATTGACGAAGATGATGATGACGATGACATTGATTCCTTTGGAAATGATGAGCTTGACTCAAAGGTGGCAGAGCTTATCAAAATCGCCAAGGCTCAAAAGAGCATCATCGAGGATTATGAGATTACAGAGTTCTTAAAGGACTACAAAATCGATGCAAAGCAGATGGAGCGCATCCTTACATACCTTGACAAGAAGGGTATCGATGTCAACTTCTCATCTGGCCCATCTGATGAGCTTTTACTTGCTGCTGACGATGAAGAGTTAGAGGATATCGATTTATCAGTTGCTGATTCTGTCAGCATCGAGGACCCAGTTCGTATGTACCTTAAGGAAATCGGTAAGGTACCACTTCTTTCAGCCGAGGAAGAAGTCGAGCTTGCTCAAAAGATGGAAGAGGGTAACCAGGAAGCTAAAAACAAGCTGGCTGAGGCAAACCTTCGTCTTGTTGTTTCAATTGCAAAGCGTTATGTAGGTCGTGGTATGCTTTTCCTTGATCTTATTCAGGAGGGTAACCTTGGTCTTATGAAGGCTGTTGAAAAGTTTGATTATCACAAGGGATACAAGTTCTCTACTTACGCTACATGGTGGATTCGTCAGGCTATTACACGTGCTATCGCAGATCAGGCTCGTACAATCCGTATCCCAGTTCATATGGTAGAAACTATCAACAAACTCATCAGAGTTTCTAGACAGTTACTACAGGAGTACGGCCGCGAACCAACTCCAGAAGAAATCGCTACAGCTATGGGTATCACAGTAGACAGAGTTCATGAAATCCTTAAGATTTCTCAGGAGCCAGTTTCCCTTGAGACACCTATCGGCGAGGAGGAGGATAGCCACCTTGGTGATTTCCTTCCAGACGAAAACGTACCAGTACCAGCTGAGGCAGCTACCTTTACACTTTTAAAGGAACAGCTTCATGAGGTTCTTGATACTCTTACAGAGCGTGAGCAGCGCGTACTTATCCTTAGATTCGGTCTTGAGGATGGCAAGGCTCGCACACTTGAAGAGGTTGGCAAGGAATTTAACGTTACTCGTGAGCGTATTCGTCAGATTGAGGCAAAGGCTTTAAGAAAGCTTAGACACCCAAGCCGCAGCAGAAAGTTAAAGGACTATTTGGATCAATAAATGATAAAATTATCACCAAGATTACAAATTGTATATGACATGATTCCCCACTGCCAGACTGTGGCAGATGTGGGGACAGATCATGGTTATTTACCAATTGCTCTTTTGGAAAACAAAGTTGCAAGTAGAGCAATTGCCATGGATATTAATGCTGGTCCTTTAGACAGGGCCAAGGATAATATCAAGGCCGCTGGATTTGAATCACAGGTTGACCTTAGACTCTCAAATGGATTAGAAAAGTTATCACCTGGCGAGGCAGAGGTTATAAGTATCTGTGGTATGGGCGGTACTTTGATAGGCAAGATATTTCAAGCAGGAGAACCTGTGGCAAAATCAGCGGATTGTATTGTTATTGAGCCACAGTCGGATTATTATTCTCTTAGGAGATTACTTATGGAAATGGGGTTTAAAATCATCGATGAGAATCTCACCTGCGAGGAAAACAAGATTTACCCGATAATTAAGCTCAAGTACGAGGCTGATGAAAGTAAGAGAGATGCTTACACCGATGAACAGCTAGAGTATGGGCCAAAGATTATTGAACGAGCACCAGAGCTTTTATACAGGCTCTTAGATAAAAACCAAAAGGAATATAGTTCGATTTTGGCATCCTTAGAGTCAGGGGCTTCGCCTAAAAGTGAAGCCATTGAGGCAAGATGTCAGGAGCTAAGACATCAGCTTCAAATAATTGAACAGGTGCGAAACTTACTTTAGGAGGAGTGGGGCTATGGCAAAGGTAATCATTAACGACAAGGAAGAGACTTATGAGGATGGCATTCGTCTAGTAGATATTGCAGCCATTCATCAGGATGAGTACAAGGATGATATTGTGTTGGCCAAATACAAGGGCAACCTTACCGAGCTGCACAAGGTCATAAATGGAGTGGGCCCATTAGAGTTCTTGACCACCGCAGACAAGGACGGACGAAGAGCCTACAGGCGAAGCGTTGTTTTTCTATTGCAGCGTGCTTTGATGGATGTATATCCACTTCCAGCCAACCCTTATTTACGGGTGGAGCATTCTCTTGGACAGGGTGATTTCTGTACAATAGAAGGCATCGGCGAGATTACTCAAGAAGGCCTTGATGAATTAAAGAAGGTCATGCTTCATTTAGTTGAGCAGGATATTCCTCTTAAAAAATATTCCATCAAGACCAGTCAGGCTAAGGACATGTTCCACAGCTTCAACATGAAGGATAAGGAGCAGCTCCTTAAGTATCGTACTAGCTCCAACATCAACGTATATGATTTGGATGGATGTATTGATTATTTTTATGGTTACATGGTGCCATCAACAAGATACCTAAAGTATTTTGATTTGCTTAAATTTGAGCATGGATTCATGCTTATGTTCCCATACGGGGACAAGTTAAAGGGCGATACCAAGACAGTTGCAGAGTTTAACAAGCCGCTGAAATTATTTAGCGTTCAGCAGGCATCATCTGAGTTTGGTAGAACCATGGGTGTGGCTACAGTGGGAGCTTTAAATGAGGCTATTGCCAAGGGCCGCATCGGTGATATTGTTTTATCTCAAGAGGCTATCATGGAGCGCAATATCGGCGATTTGGCTAGAAAGATTGCCTCCAACAAGGATGTAAAGTTTGTAATGATGGCAGGTCCTTCTTCCTCAGGAAAGACTACATTTTCACACAAGCTTTCAGCTCAGCTAAGAGCCCTTGGATGCATTCCACATCCATTGCCACTTGATGATTTTTATTTAAATCGTGATCAAATGCCAATTGATGAGTACGGAGAAAAGGATTTTGAATCCATCGAGGGTCTTGACATTCCTTACTTTAACGAATGTATGGTCAAGCTTCTCAAGGGAGAGCGAGTGCTTCTTCCAAACTTCAACTTCAAGATTGGCAAGAGAGAATACAACGACCATTACATGCAGCTTGGAGCAAATGACATCCTAGTCATTGAGGGTATCCACGGTTTGAATGACCGAATGAGTGCATCCCTTCCAGCTGAGAGTAAATACAAGATTTATTTATCAGCGCTGACACAGCTTTCTATCGACGAGCACAATCCACTTTCTACTGCCGATGGACGTTTAATCAGACGAATCGTTAGAGATTCAAGAACTAGAGCAACTTCAGCTGCTGATACAATAGCAATGTGGGATTCAGTTAGACGTGGAGAGGAAAAATACATCTTCCCATTCCAGGAGCAGGCTGATTACCTGTTTAACACCGCTTTAATTTATGAGATGGCTGTGTTAAAATTATACGTCGATCCGCAGCTTTATGCTATTGAGCCAGACCATCCAATGTATCCAGAGGCCAAGCGTCTTATCAAGCTTTTGGATTATTTCCTTCCAATGTCTCCAGACATTATTCCAAACAATTCGCTGGTGCGAGAGTTCATTGGTGGAAGCTGCATATTATAAAAATGCAGGATTATCATTGCATGTTCTGTTAAATGACAAGTTAATATTGGGTGAGATGAGTAGTCGCTGCTTTATCCTATGATAGAGGAGAGGAAAGTCCGGGCTTCACAGGGCAAGGATGCCGGCTAACGGCCGGTGGAGGTAACTCCAAGGACAGTGCAACAGAAAGGTACCGCTCAGAAATGAGTAAGGGTGGAAAGGCGGTGTAAGAGACCACCGTACTGCTGGTAACAGCGGTAGCCATGTAAACCCCATCCGAAGCAAGTTCTAAAAAGTGCGTACGCGGCCCGCCAGCACTAGGTTGAACGCTTGAGGCCACTGGCAACAGTGGTCCTAGATAGATGACTACTTTAAAAGACATAACCCGGCTCACAGTCTCGCCCATTTTTATAGACTTCTGAAGAAAATTTCATTTTTTTCTTAAAAAAAGTCATAATTTTTCACAAAAACTTTTCCAAATACCACCTTCTAGTGTTGATAATTCACAAATGTGAAGATTATGTGACCGTCAGCTGAAAATCGTGCTATAATGGAAGACAGCAGTGGGAGTGGGAGTTATGAAGTACCCGTTGTTGAGTTAGAAGGATGGTGGAAAATGGATTATCATGTAGGCGATTATTTGGTTCATGAGGCAAGCGGTGTCTGTCAGATTGAGGACATTGAGGACATGGAGCTTATGGGCAAAGGTTCGCGCAAGACATACTACTGCATGTCACCTGTATTTAAGGCAGGAGCAAAAGTTTTTACTCCAACAATTGGTTCTACTGTTAAGCTTCGTCCAGTGGCACCAAAGGAGGAATTTACTAGTATTATTGATAATATTGACGATATTCAGTGTATTTCAGAGGCAAACGACCGAGTTCTTCAGGAGCGCTTCAAAGAGGTTATGGGCGAGTTTACACCAGAGGCTCTAGCTAGTGTTGTCAAGACCGTACTTATCAGAAAGTGGCAGCGCATTCAGTCAGGCAAGAAGGTTATGGCTTTAGACGAGAAAACATTATCTATTGCAGGACGCAAGCTCTACGAAGAGATGGCGTTTTCATTGGGCAAGGACGTAGATTATGCTCAGAATTTGTTTGAGGATGCTGTTAAGTCACATGCTTCAAGTACTATTTTAATGGGTGCATAATTATATGAGATTTTCTTATTCTAAAATATCAGAACAGATTAAAAATAATAATGGTCTTGTTACGGCATTAAATGTGTTGGACAAGGCCATTACTTATATTACAGTGATTCTATTTGTCGCATACTTAGTGTATGGCGCATTTCTTATACCAGAGGATGGCGGTACTTTACTTTATCGCAGCATTCTGATTCCTGGAGTTTCATTTTTAGTAGTTAGCATTTTTAGAAAGATTCTTAGTGCTCCTAGACCTTACGAGGTTTATGGGTTTGTTCCAGCAATCAAAAAAGACACCAAGGGAAAGAGCTTTCCAAGTAGACATGTATTTTCTATTTTTATGGTGGCAATGACATATTTACAGACCTCTGTGTGGCTGGCTATTCTAATTACTGTTATGGGAATAGGGTTGGCAGTAATTAGAGTGGTAGGCGGAGTCCACTTTATCAAAGACGTAGTTGTGGGGGCTCTTATGGCGATTATCATTTCAGTAATATGCTACGGTATTTTGTGTGGCGTTTTTGGCCTTGTTATGCTACCATCTTAAATAGATATATAGAGAGGTAATTTGGGAGCGAACTATGAAAAAGAGTGCAAAAAAAGCTTTAGTTGTGCTATTTAGCATTTTGGGCACTGTTCTAGGGCTTTATATAGGTGGATACTGGTTGTTTATTAGACCAGTATACTGGTTGGTTACTAGTTTCAAAGCAGGAACACTTACGGCGGGGATTCTAATTATCAATGTCATCAAGATTTTTGTCGCATCCACGATAGGTGGGGCTATCTGGTGTATTTGCGACATTATTGCAGGTCATTTTAGAGATTTGCCAGAGGATGAATGATTTAGAATATAATTAATTATTGGGAGGTAAGGTGTAATGACTGGAAACGTAATTGTGGGACAATCAGGCGGACCGACCGCCGCAATAAACTCTTCCTTAGCGGGAGTTATCAGAACAGCCAAAGATCGAGGTGCTGGCAAGGTTTATGGTATGCTTCATGGTATTAAGGGACTGATGGATGAACAGTACGTCGATCTTTCCGATTATATCAAGAACGATTTGGATGTTGAGCTTCTTAAGCGTACACCAGCAGCTTATTTGGGGTCATGTCGTTTTAAGCTGCCAGAAATCCACGAAGACATGAAAACCTATGAACACATTTTTGAAATTCTCAAAAAGCTAGAGATCGAAGCTTTGATTTACATCGGTGGTAACGATTCTATGGATACCATCAAGAAGCTTTCAGATTACGCTATTCTTACAGGCTCTGATATTAGATTTGTTGGCTGCCCAAAGACAATTGACAACGATTTGGCACTTACAGATCACACACCAGGATACGGCAGTGCAGCAAAGTATATTGGCACATCTGTTAAAGAAATTATCCGTGATAGCTATTGTCTTGAATACGACAAGGGCCTTGTTACAATTGTTGAGATTATGGGACGTAACGCAGGTTGGCTTACAGGTGCTTCAATTCTTGCAAAGGGCGAGGATTGTGAAGGACCAGATTTGATTTACCTTCCTGAGGTTGCTTTTGATGTTGAGAAATTCAAAGATAGAGTTGAAAAGCTTTTAAAGACTCAATCTTCAGTAGTAGTTTGTATATCCGAGGGTATCCACACCAAGGATGGCAAGTATGTTTGTGAGTACGGCGAGGGAGGTTCATTTGTTGATGCCTTCAACCACAAGCAGCTCACTGGTACAGCGGCTTATCTGTGTCATTACATCGGCAAAGAAATAGGTTGCAAGACTAGAGCAATTGAGCTTTCCACATTGCAGAGAGCAGGCTCACATTTGGCATCTCGAGTTGACATTCTCGAGGCATACCAGGTAGGTGGTGCCGCAGTTCTCGCTGCAGATGAAGGCGATACAGGTAAGATGGTTACACTTATCCGTCATTCTGATGACCCATATCAGTGTGGTACTGAGGTTAAGGATGTACATAAGATTGCCAACGATGAAAAATTAGTACCAAGAAATTGGATTACTCATGATGGAACCTATGTTACAGAGGCTTTCATTACATATGTAAGGCCTTTGATTCAGGGAGATGTTTCTCCAATTATGGTTGATGGTATTCCTCGTCATATTTATAGGCCAGTCAAAAAGAAATCCAACTAATTTGGGTTTATGAGTTATGGAGGGGTATAGATGCAAGTATTTCATGGAACAATAATCACCTGTGATGAAAAATTCACAGTGGCCAATTATTTGGTGGAGCGTGAGGGCCGTATTGCGTATATAGGGGATACTTTGCCTGCACAGTATGAGGTTGTTCCTCCAATAGAGCTAGGTAATAATGTTGTTGTGCCTGCTTTTATAGACACCCACATGCATTATTCCGGTTTTTCTATTTTGCATAGGATGTTTCCTATCAGCGATACGGATTCTAATGCAAAGATACTTGAACAATTGCGTGAGTATGCCGCCAATTCCAGAGATAATATAATTGTTGGCTTCGGTGCAACAGAGTTTGCTGTTTCAGAGGGGCATCTAATCTTAAAAGAGCAAATGGATGCAGCTTGCGCCTTTAAGCCTGCATTTATCATTAAGCATGATGCACATTCAGGTGTGGCAAACAGTCTGTTTATAGATGCTATCAAGTCCAAGGTGGAGAACCTTAGAGGTTTCAATCCTACAACAGGTGAATTAAAGCAGGAGGCATTTACTGTTGCCTGCGAGTTCGTCTTCCATGGCCTTTCTACCAAAAAAGTTATTGATTCCATGGTGGAGACCGCTGATTTTCTTGCTAGCAAGGGCATTGGCGAGATTTATTCTGCCAGTGGTATGGGATTCATCAGAGACTATGATTTTGATATGGAGCGTTCAGTTGCAAAGGGCCTTGATAATGGCATGCAGATGAAGGTGGCATATCAGAGTGCCAACGTGGAAAAGATTACCAAAAAGGATATGACAAGAGTGGTATTTGCCAACCTTGATGGAACCTTTGCCAATCGCGATGCGGCGTTACTTTCCGAATATGCCGACACCAACAACAAAGGATTATCTTATTATAACGATATTGACGTGCAGCAGTTTTGCATAAACGCAAACAGAGCTGGTTATCAGATAGCTCTTCATGCAGTTGGAGATGAGGCCTTTGAGCAGGCGGCTAACGCTATTGCAATTGCGCTAGAGGATTACCCTCGGTTTGACCATCGACATATTATTTTACATGGTTCTTTACCTACAGACAGAGCACTTAGAATCTGCCAGAAATACAACATTATGATTTCTGCAAAGCCATCAATGTTGTCTCACTTAGATGGCATCGATGAGTTTGTAAATGGTATACTTTCGGAGGAAAGAGCAAAGGGAATCAATCCTCTCAGAAAGATTCAGGACATGGGTATCAGAATTTGCTTTAATTCCGATGCTCCTGCGTCAGATCCAAACCCAATACTTTGGATTCACGATGCATGTAACAACAAAAATCCAGAACAGTCCGTTACAGTCAAGGAGGCCCTTCGAATGGCCACCTACAACGGGGCTTACGCCTGCTTCGATGAAAAGGAGCGAGGCACGCTAGAGATGGGAAAGAGTTGCGACTTAGTTGTGCTAGATAAAAACCCTTACGAGATTCCGGTGGAGGAATTAGACACAATCAATGTGTCAGAATTATATTTAAAGGGAAAGCCTTATCAGCGTTCACGCACAGGTTCAATGGCGACCATGATAAGGGGTATGTTCCCACAGTAAAGAAGTATCGCCCCCTTCCTTATAGATATAGGGAAGGGGTTTTTTAGGAGGAATACATGTCACTTTCTTTAATATATGGAAGCTCAGGAAGCGGCAAATCCATGGGATTATATAACCGGATAATAAAGGAATCCATGGAAAACAAGGATAAGAATTTTCTTATAATAGTTCCAGAGCAATACACTATGTCTACTCAAAGGCAGTTGGTTTCCATGCATCCCAACAAGTGCATAATGAATATTGATGTGTTGTCCTTCAATCGCTTGGCGTACCGTGTTTTTGAAGAGATTGGTGCAGCAGTTCACACAGTGTTAGATGACACAGGAAAGTCCCTAGTAATCAGAAAGCTTGTGGAAAATCACATAGATGAGCTTAGAGTGTTAAAAAACAACATCACTCGCATTAGCTATATTACCCAGGTTAAGTCTCTGATTTCAGAAATGAATCAGTACAATATCACACCTGAGAAGCTACAGGAAATGGTTTCAGCGCCAACTATGTCTGAAAGCTTTAGGCGTAAGGCAACGGATTTAGCAGTGCTCTATGAGGCGTTCCTTGATTTCATTCAGGGAAAGTACGTAACCACAGAGTCAATTTTATCTACCCTTGATTCTATGCTTGATAGTTCACAGATAGTGGATGGAGCCACAGTTGTCCTAGATGGCTTTACTGGTTTTACTCCTATTCAGTATCAGTTGGTGGAGCATCTACTAAAGATATGTGACGAGGTGGCTGTTACAATCACTGCTGATGAGGATACTGCAATTTTTGAGAAGCAGCCGGACAGCGAGCTTTTTTCAATGTCCTGCGAGTTTGCTGTGCGCATGGCAGGCTTGGCTAAGAAGGCGGGGGTTGAAATTTCCGAGCCAACATTTATATCAAATGAAAATGGATGGCTTTCTTCAAATCCAGTACTTAGTCATTTAGAGAAAAATATATTTAGAAACAAACAGTCCATTTACAAAGGCGACGATGCCAACGACTCAATCATTCTCACTAGCTTGAAAAATTCTAGAGAGGAATTAAAATACGTAGCCATCACCATCAATAGACTTGTGCGCCAAGGTATGCGTTACAAGGATATTGCTGTTGTTGCGCCAAATTTGGAGCAGTACCGATATTTGGTTTCAGGGATATGGGAAGATTACAATATCCCTTATTTTGTTGACGCCAAAACCGAGATACTTTTTCATCCAATGTCTGAGGCAATCGATTCCCTTTTTGATATTTTCAATAGAAATTTTAGAAGGGAAGATGTGTTTAGATTTTTGCGAACAGGTCTTACGGACCTTTCTTTTGAAGAAATTGATTATTTGGAAAATTATGTAATTGCAACAGGAATTCGTGGAAAAAACAAATACTTCCATCCATTTGCAATTCGTTCAAATACATTTTCAGAGGATGAAGATTTGCTTAGGGCAAATGCAATCCGAGAAAAGTTTGTAAAAGCATTTGTAAGCTTTGATAATACAGTTGGAAGGGGAGCTGACGTTAGGACTATTGCAACCGCACTTTATGATTTCTTGGTTTCCTTCAACATGGAATGCAAGATTAAGGAAAAGGGAGAAGCATATCAGCAAAAGAACCCTATCAAGGCCAAGGAGTACAGCCAGATTTATCCTGTAATCATGGATATTTTGGACAAGATGGTTGGGATACTTGGGGATGATGTAATGGACTTAGAAGAGTTCCATGATATTTATCAGGCTGGACTGTCTGCCGCGTCTATCGGTATTATTCCACCAGCAGCAGATAGCGTTATCTTAGGCGACATCGAAAGAACTCGTCTGTCTAATATCAAGGTGTTGTTTTGCCTTGGGGCATCTGACGATTCCATTCCAAAGAAGGTTGAAAACGGTGGTATTTTATCCCAGCTTGAGCGCGAACAGCTTTTAGATTTGGGCTTTGACTTGGCTCCATCTGACAGACAAAAATCCTTCAGACAGAGGTTCTATCTTTATCTGATGTTAACCAAGCCAAACTGCAAGCTATATCTTACAATGCCTCGTGTAGATAACAGTGGAAAGGGTGTTAATCCATCATATCTTGTGGATGTTATTGGCAAAATTTTTCCAGCTGTTAAGCTTAATGAAATCGAGGAATTTAGTGATAAGGATAAGCTGTTGGCAAAAAAGAGTGCCGTTAATTATTTGATTGGTTTAGTTAACAAGGTTGTCTCTTTTGGTTTTGATTCCATTTCAAAAGATGAAAGAAAGACTTTAGAATCACTTTTATTGTGGGCACAAAATGCAAAGGGAGTTGACTTAGATTCCATTTTAAATGCGCAGTTTTACGTTCATGAGCCGGAGCATGTTTCAAGGGAAGTTATGACTGCTATTAACGAGACTTTCAATGAGGATGAGACTGTATCAGGTTCTGTGTCCAAGTTTGAGGAGTACAATGAGTGCCCTTATAAATATTTCTTAACATACGTAATGGGAATAAAGGAAAGGGAGGAGTTTGAACTTTCAAGTATAGATATGGGTAACTTCTTCCACGAGGCCATCGAGAGATATTCGGATAGCCTTAAGGTTGATGGCAAAAGCTGGAAATCTGTTACTAGTCAAGAGCGGGAAGCGTACGTGGACATGGCTATAAGTCAGACCTTCGAGTCTATGGCCAAGATAAGTACATTAGAGGATTCAACCCAGCGATACATAGTTGATACCATGAAGGATACCCTCAGGTACACAGTGGAGGTTATTACAACTCAGGTTAATCGAGGAGAGTTTGAACCGGCTTTTTTTGAGGAGCAGATAAAAACAGAGATTATAGACCCATATACCAATGAAGTAGTTGCAAACCTGCGAGGCAAGGTTGATAGAATAGATATTGCTGGAGATGACGACAAGGCTGTTAGAATAATTGACTATAAATCAAGCGGCCATAAGCTAGATTTAAGCGAATGCTACTATGGCTTGTCTTTGCAGCTTCCAATTTACATGGCCGTTGTTCTTGAAAAGCTAAAGGATGTATATCCAGATTCTAAGCTTCATTCATCAGCCATGTTATACTACGAGATGGCCAACAAATATTTAGAGATTTCAGGATTGTCATCATCGATGGAGGAGGAGCGACTTAAGCTTAGCAAGATGGAAGGTCTTCTCTCATCTGACAAGGATGATTTGCGGGCAAATGATTTTACTGTTGGAATAGAAGAGGGAAAGAATGACAAATCATCCATTGTGCCTTATTCAATCAAAAAGGATGGCGATTTAACCCAAACTACCAACGCCATAAGTCGTGAGGACATGGATACAGTGATGACTTTTGCCAAGAACGCTGCTGCATATACAGCTAATGATATAATTGCAGGTAAATTTGATTGTTCACCAGCAAGGCATGGCACTATAGATGGATGCAGATTCTGTCGCTACAAAAGCATCTGTCATTTTGATGAAAGTCAGCCAGGCTTTGAGGCGAGAAACTTAGAAAAGATTGATAGAAAAATGGTTATTGAGATGATGAAAGACACAATAGAAGGAGACCAGTAGAGTGGGATTAACAGAAGAACAACTTAAAGTTCGAGATACAAGAAATAAAAATATGTTAGTCAGCGCTGCCGCAGGAAGTGGTAAAACCTTCGTTTTGGTAGAGCGAATTATTTCTGAAATCCTAGATAAGAATAATGGGGTTGATGTGGACCGTATTCTTGTTGTTACCTTTACTACAGCCGCTGCCGCCGAGATGAAAGAACGTATTCGTGTGGCTATCGACAAGGCTGTGGCAGAGGATAGTGACAACCAAAGAATCAGGGCACAGGCAACTCTAGTTCATAATGCCCAGATAAGAACTATCGATAGTTTTTGTAACTGGATAGTTAAAAATTATTTTTACGAAATCGAAATTGAACCATCCTACAGAGTGGGTACTACTGGTGAGTTAAAAATGCTTTCCGATGAGGTCTTTAAGGATTTGTTAGATAAAAAGCTTGAGGAAGCTGATCCAGATTTTAAACTATTGGCAGATGCTTATATTTCAGGCCGCAACGTGGATTCTCTCAAAAAAATGGTCTTTGATTTGCATGAAAAGGCTTCTAGCTTTGCATGGCCTATGGAGTGGTATGATAATTCACTTCGTTTATACGATATTGACTCAGTGGAGACTCTTATGAAGTCTGAGTTTATAAAGGAGCTTTATGCTTATGCCAATAGCAATTTGGAAGGCGTCATAAAAAGACTTAGTCAAATTGTAAACCTTTATACTGAATCGTCTAAAGATAAATTAGTTTTTCTATCTGATTTGGATTATCTTAAAGCTATTTATGAGGCTGATAAATACATCGATAAAAGGATTTTGCTTTCAAATTACAAGCCAGACAAGCTATATACTCAAAAGTCACCACTCAATCCTGAGGAGTTAGAAAAAGCTAAAGACCTTCGTGATAAGTATAAAAATCTTATAAAAAGCCTTTATGAAGATTTCTTTAATATGGATATTCAAGAGCTTTTTGATGGCATGATGTTTATTAAAAGGCAGGCGACAGCTTTAATAGATTTTACCAAAGAATACAGCAACAATTTGCTTGAGGCCAAAAAGAAAAAGAATATTTTTGACTTTAACGATGTGGAACACATGGCCCTTGAAATTCTTAGAAATAAGGATTCAAAGGAGCATGAAAAGCGTCCTGTTGCCATAGAGCTGTCTAATCATTTCAAGGAAGTAATGGTGGATGAGTACCAGGATTCCAATGAGCTTCAGGAGCAGATTTTGACTGCAGTTTGTTCAGAGGACAACTACTTTACAGTTGGAGATGTTAAGCAGTCTATCTATGCCTTTAGGCAGGCCTCGCCACAGCTTTTTATTGACAAGCTATACTCATATCCTATGGATGATTCGTCCCAATCAATCAGGGTGGATTTGGACAAAAACTTCAGAAGCCGTGGGCAGGTTTTGGATTTTTGTAATCAGATATTTAGGCCATTGATGCAGCCGGACATGGGCGGCGTGCGCTATGATTCAAATGCGGAGTTGAAGGTAGGAGATGAGGGATTTGTTGGTGAGCCTAAGGACTATGAGTCGGAGATAATCATCGCCGCTCAGGAGTCAGGTATGATGAGGCACATGAATATAGACAATGCTGATGAGCTTGAAGCATTGGTTGTTGCAAAAAGGATTAAAGAGCTTTTGGCATCTAATTTTATGGTTAGTGCAAAGGGAACTGATGGCAGAACCCTTAGACCAATGAAGCTTTCCGACGTTGTTATTTTGATGCGAGCAGTAACTGGTCACGCCGATAAGTACATCAGTGCCTTAAAGGATAGTGGCATTCCAGCTTACGTTGCTGAGGCAAAGGGGTTCTTTGAAAGGGAAGAAATTGAGACAGTACTTTCGATGCTTTCTGTTATCGACAATCCTTTCAACGATATTCCTCTTGCAGCAGTTTTACATTCGCCTATGTTTGGATTTTCTTCCAACAGATTGGCCCAGATTAGAGCCACAGATAAAGAGTCATCTCTATTTGTATGTTTAAAGGCATATTTTGAAGCCCATCAGTCTAAGGATATAAGACATTTCTTGTATTTGTTAGATAAGTTTAGAAATGCGGCTGTTGATAAACCTATCCATGAGATGATAGAAATGGTTTTGGCAAGCACTGGTTACGGGCTTTATGTCAGCGCCCTTCCAATGGGTAAGATGGCTAAGGCCAACCTAGAAAAGCTAGTGGATGAGGCAATTGATTTTGAGAGCACAAGCTTTAAAGGGCTTTCAAGATTTGTAAATTATATCGAGGGCTTAAAGAGTTACGACGAGGATTTGGGCATTGCAAAGACAGTTGGAGAAAATGACAATGCTGTTAGAATTATGACTATTCACAAGAGCAAGGGATTGGAATTTCCAGTGTGCTTTGTTTGCGGAATGGGGCGTAAGTTCAAGGAAGAAAGTGGCTTGTTTAGCTATGATGATAAGCTGGGCTTGTCATTAAACTACAGGAATCCGTATAACCGAATTACCCTTAAGACACCCTCTTACAACCTATTTAGAAAGCGTGTAAATGTTAATGAAAAGGGAGAGCTTCTTCGTATACTTTATGTTGCTTTTACAAGGCCTGTGGACAAGCTGATTATCACAGCTGCTATCAAGCCTACCGGCAAACAGTCTGTGGCAGATATTGTTGATAGCTACAGAGCCTCTGGGGTGGTCCTTGATCATTACACCAAGGAGAAGGCAGGGTCATCTATCGAGCTAGTACTTAGAGCATTGGATGCATCGGCGGTTTCTTATAATCGAAGTATTGTTGATTGCGCCAAACTTTTTGTAGACGAGGTTGAAAAGACTATTGTCAAAGAGCAAACTCGCAGATTGATAGAAGAAATTAGAAATACTCCTATTGATGAAAATGAGGATATTATCGCAAATACGATATCTTTTAAATATGCTGCTGAGGCTGACAGTAAATACAAAAATAAATATTCTGTATCCGAGATAAAGCACCAAGCTATGGAGCAGACATTTAGATTTAATGAGGATGCAGCCCCTGCATTTATTCATAATGAGGATGAAAGCTATGTGCCATCATTTATTAGCAAACAGTTTACTCATGAGGATTCGGCGAAAGATGTGAAGGTGCCTTATGGTGCTTTGTATGGTACAGCAATGCATAGATTTATGGAGTGCTTTGATTTTGCCAGAGAGGATTTTGAAAGCTCCTTTGATGAGCAACTTAACTATATAACTCAGATTCAAAGTATGGCTCCAGAGGAGCTTGAAAGATTAAATACACAAAAGCTAAAAATATTTTTTGAATCAGAGATAGCCGACAGAATGAGTAAAGCGGCATTAAATGGCAAGCTTTATAAAGAAAAGCCATTTGTATACGGCTCAGATGGAAACAGCTTATTTGGCGACGAATCTGCAGCCACAGAGATGATTTTAGTTCAAGGTATTATCGACGTGTTCTTCGAGGAGGAAGATGGAATAGTTCTTTTGGATTATAAGACAGATAGAGTGGACGCGGATAGGGAATTAGTGCTAAGATATGAAAAGCAACTTCAGTTGTACAAGGATGCAATTGAAAAGGCTTACAATATTCCGGTAAAGGAAACATTGCTTTATTCATTTTCTCTTGATAGGACTATTAAGATATAAAGAGGTGGTTGTCCTAGGGATTTTGAAGTAGTAATTTATGAGGTGAAAAATGTACGATAAAAAGGTAATTAGCGTTTTCTTAAAGAATCAACTTCAGCTTTTTCCTGAAAAAGTTGCAGAGGATGAGCAGGAGGCTGCAGAGTTTTTAGAGGATGTATGTGCAGTAGTCTGCAAAAACAAAAAGGAAGTTATAGAATATCTTGAGGATGCCATGGACGTTTCTGGAATGACAGAACAAGAGATGCTTTCCGCTGAGGAAGTTTTTGATATAGGCGACGGAAGATATCTTATTGTAGAGGGTTAATAATGAATTTATTTAAAAGAATTGGCATTATCGTATTTGCGATATGCATGACCATATCATTTCAGGCATGTTCTATTAAGGACAAGACAATCTATTTTGATACCTCAAGCGGAAGAGGTACAGTATTTAAAATCGGAGATATGAAATGCTCCAAGAAGGAGGCATTTGTTTATCTTCTCAACGAGAAAAATATTTACGGCTCTGTTGATGGAGTTAATCTTTGGTCCGAGGATTTTGATACCAAGACAATGACAGGCTCAATAAAGGATTTGACTCTTGAGCATCTTACCAAAGTATACGTATTAAATCTTTACGCAAACGAACATCAAATAGAGCTTACGGAAGAGGAAAAGAAAGCCTGTGACAAGGCTGGGGCAGAGTACTACAAGTCTCTTAATTCTGATGAGCGTTCATTCACAGGCGCTAGTAAAAAGGACATCAAAAAGATGTATCAGCGTTATGCCTTGGCGGAAAAGGTTTACAACGAGCTTATGGATTCTGTAAACGAGGAAGTTTCAGAGGACGAGGCACGCGTTATGGAAGCCTTTGTCTTGTTCGTCAAGGACGAGAATAAAGCAAACGAAATTCAAGGGATGATTGACTACGGATATACGTTTGAAAGACTTGCATCCACTTACACAACCTTAGATACTTATCAGGTTACTTTTGCAAGAAATGAATATCCAAAGGAAGTGGATGATGTAGTATTTAACCTTGATACCGAGGAAGTTTCAGGTGCAATTCCTGCAGATGGCGGTTATTATTTCTTCCAGTGTCTTGATAAATACAACGAGGAATTATCCGAGGAAAATAAAAAGGTAATTATTGAAAACAGACGTAAGCAAGTGTTGGATGATATTGTCACTGATCTTGAGCAAAGATATTTCTCCGACATGAATACAAAGTTGTGGGACGAAGTTGAGTTCCCAGAGGATGCATCTAAGCTTACCAGCGGAACATTCTTTGAAACCTTGAATAAATATTTGAAGTAAATTTTATAGTGATAAGTAAAAGATTTTCTCATGACACTTTTGGGAAAATCTTTTTTTATACGATTTGTTTTATTTATAATTTTTAAAATCGTAGACTTTTAGTTTTTATTAATCTTTTTAATCACAGACTTTTTAATTATTCATTTTTAAAATCAAAGATTTATTATTTTATATTTTTTTAAATTAAAGAAGCATAGTTTTTTTCATTTTTTAGAATTAAAGATTTTGTTTTTTTAAACTTTTTATCCATGACTTTTGTAATTTA
>JAILGH010000055.1 GCA_024697025.1 Pseudobutyrivibrio sp. | reverse complement strand
TGTATCACGGATACGAGATTCAGCTGCTGTTACGTTCTCTACTACGTTGTCCACATTGTCAATGGTATGTTCCAAACGGTTCTGCATAGCACCGAATCTGGCACGGGTATCAGATACAACCTGAATGGCTAGTTTAACATTAGAAATCAAGCCTTTTGCATCTTCCTGTGTACCCACGCTGTTTAAAAGATTAGCAACAGATGTTGCAATATCTGCTCCCGTAACTGTGATAGTAGCTGCTGATACATTTTCATATCCAGCAAAAACTTCCAAATCCTCACCCTTAAGTAAGTTCTTTCCATTAAAGTCTGTTGTATTACCTACACGAGCGATTTCTGCTTTTAACTGTTTTACCTCTTCATTAATTGCCGAAATATCCTTTGTGGCATTTGTTCCGTTAGCTGCCTGAACTGCCAATTCGTTGGCACGCTGTAACATAGAATGTACTTCATTTAAAGCACCTTCAGCTGTCTGTACTGCAGAGATACCATCCTGTGCATTGGTAGAAGCTCTGTCAAGACCTCTGATCTGACGACGCATCTTTTCTGAAATAGAAAGTCCTGCTGCATCGTCTGCTGCACGGTTAATTCTATAACCAGAAGAAAGCTTCTCTGTGCTCTTTGTCTGCTGATTTGCAGTAATGTTTAAAACTCGGCTAGCATTTGCTGCCTGCATATTGTGCTGTACTACCATGATGTTTGTCCTCCCTGAATTAAATTCCTTTTGTTTTTTGTTTTCAGCTGTTTTGTTTTACTTTTTGGTTTGTTTTCGCAATTTACTTATCTGCTAAGTATATCGGACCATATTTTTCAAACTTAACCCCTTTTTTATAATTTTGTAAATTTTTTGTTAAATATTAAAAATAAGCCTGTTTAACCCCTCTTACGAGCAAAAAGAAAGGACCGAATCCATAGGATTCGGTCCCCATCATGATAATACCAAAGTAAATTACTGAAGTAATGACAAAACGCCCTGTGTAGACTGATTAGCCTGTGCTAACATAGACTGACCTGCCTGAGTAAGAATATTATTCTTAGAGTATTTAACCATTTCGTCAGCCATATCTGTATCACGGATACGAGATTCAGCTGCTGTAACGTTCTCTACTACGTTGTCTAAGTTGTCGATAGTGTGCTCTAAACGGTTCTGCATAGCACCGAATTTAGAACGAGTATCAGATACCTGCTGAATAGCATCTTTAACATTGTCGATCAATGTCTTAGCTTCACCCTGAGTACCAACTGATGTCAACTTAGCTGCTACAGATGTGGCAATGTCCTTTCCAGAAATAGTAATAGAAGCTGCAGTATCATTCTCATATCCTGCAAATACATCTAAACTATCTCCCTTAAGAAGATTCTTGCCGTTGAAGTCTGTAGTATTACCTACACGAGTGATTTCTTCCTTCAACTGCTTAACTTCTTCATTAATTGCTGCAATATCCTTTGTAGCGTTTGTTCCGTTAGCTGCCTGAACTGCTAACTCGTTGGCACGCTGTAACATAGAGTGAACTTCTGTTAAAGCACCTTCAGCTGTCTGTACTGCAGACACACCATCCTGTGCGTTTGTAGAAGCCTGATCAAGTCCTCTAATCTGCTTACGCATTTTCTCAGAAATTGAAAGACCAGCTGCGTCATCTGCTGCGCGGTTAATCTTGTAACCTGAAGAAAGTTTCTCAGTTGACTTTGCCTGATTTCCTGTTGTGATGTTGAGCATTCTTGAAGCATTAGATGCTTGCATATTGTGTTGTACTACCATAATTTCTACCTCCTTGTAGATACTTCCCCAAATCCTTTTGAAGAAGATGTGCTATGCACATAAACCTTTTAATTAATTTGTTCTTTTTATAACCAACAGTACTCGCGCGACATACTGCTTAGCTATCCTGGTAATGCTTTGCCAACACTTTGGCGTTTAATATTTAGTTTTAGTTCTCTGCATGAAAAAATTCAATTGCGAAAACAATTGATAAATGGAAACTACTATTGATTATATCGATCCTTAACATCCTTGTCCTGTATCGAATAAGATATTTGATTGTGATGTAACTTTCGAGATAAACAAATTCCGTTTCATTTATCTAAATACTATATCGGACGGTTTAGAATTTTCTTAACCCCTTTTTAGAAATTTTTATAAAAAATTTATTTCACTCTAAACTGGGATTGGAACCTTCTGTTTTGCCCTTACAAAAAATATATCGGATGTTTTGTTTTAAACTTAACCCCTTTTTTAAAAAAATTTTTAACCTTAAAACGGGTGCTAAAACAAGGTGTCATCCTTTAATGTAGATGTATTATATCACGTTTTTTTCGTTGTGCACGTTTTTCACGAAAAAGTCATAAATATTATGGATAGAGCTCTACAACTTCGGCCAATCGAGGCAATGACAGTTCAACCTTACCGCGGCTAGGCACAGATAATATGCCTTTTTTTAAAAGTCGTTCTTTATATCTTGGAAAACTTGTACTAGATATCTGAAGTTTCTCGCATATATCAGATACACTTGCCTTGTCACTTCCAATCACTCTAATTATCTCTCTGTCTTTATCAGATAGGCTTTCCCAAATCTTCTTATATACAAAGTCATCTAACAAATCATCCAATTTGGATAATATTTCATCCCATTCCAACGAATCATTATATTCAAAATAAAGCGCACCTAGTGCTTGAAATGCAAAAGCATATCCTTTGGTAATCAGAGCCATCTTATATGCATCTTCTTGCTCTATCTTAAAGATAGCTTTATACTGCTTTGTAATTTGAGGAATACTAAGAGGCTCCATATTAATCTTTGGAGTTCTAAGCAAAAATGTCAGTGCTGGATCATTTTGAATGGCATATATATTTTCATATAATCCTGTCATTAGCAAGAAAATTGGATAATCCTTCCTAATGAAGATTTGAAACTGACTAGCAAAATGCTTCATATTATCATTTGGCATAGCCTCGTCTATTGTAATTAGAACTTTCTTGTTTTTCTTCTTTAGAGAAGTAAGAATCTGTTCAATCACACTAACACTATCCTGTATCTGTCCATTGCCATTTATACCTACACCGAAACCTGCTACAGACACATTGAATCCAGCTTTTACAATGTCAGGAAATTTCTTGCAATTAGAAGTCAATCGTAACGCAAATTCTTCTATTAAATCCTGCGTAGAATTTAAATCAACAACAACCCACTCATCATCACGTTCTGACAAAATATTTGCAATAGTAGTCATGAGGACTGTCTTCCCACTGCCTCTAACACCTTCTATCAAGTAAGCCTGACTTATTGGATTGTCAGCCTCAAATGTACTAATTATAGTATCTGTATTTTCATATCTAGAAATATATTCGCCCGGCTGTTTGCCAAATGTAAGGGTAAAAGGATTATTCTTCTTCATTATCTTTCCTCCTAATATACATCCTATGTGGGTATTTTATCATAAATTATCATAATTTGCATTTTTTATCATAAACTATCATAAATCGTCATAATTATCATAAACTATCATAATTTCTAATATTTATCATAAAGTACCACAATTCGATTAATCTGCTCCGCTTTTATTGCTCACTACATTGGACTAAACTTTATTGCCCGCGCCAAATTGCAAACATTATTCAGACTTTTATACAGTATTCAGAATTCCGTGTATTATTTTGACATGGTCTTATTTATTTGTTTTAATGTTTGTGGTGGTAATAACATATCTGCATTCGCACGTCCATTAAATTCATTATTGTTACCACATCATAATGGCTGAACTCCAACTACTATCCGGTTTCTGTCACTGACAGTGCCTTTACATAAATAATAAAACAATTAATTTTTGCAACTAGGAGGATTTTTATTTATGAAAAAACACACTGTACTTAGAGCTGTGCCATCATTGATGTTGGCTGGTACTCTATTTATTTCAAATGCGACTACAAACGAAGCAACTATTGCAGAAGCTTCTGTACCACATGAAAAAGACCTACCTCAAAGAACTCTAGAATTAGATAAACTTCCTGAATCATTATCTGGCAAAACAGTCATCCTTATGTCGAATGATTCACACGGTGCTCTCGATGGTTTTGCCTATATGCCTGCCCTAGAAAAGGTATTTACTGACAAAGGGGCGCAAGTCGTAAGTGTAGATTGTGGTGATTTCAGTATGAATAAAACATCTACGGGTGACTATGTAAAAAATTCTAAGGGCACCTCTGCGCTAAATATTATGGATGCAACTGGATATGATGTTATCGCTCCAGGAAACCATGAATTTGATTTTGACGAAAAAACTCCATATGGCGCCGACTTCGGAGGCGATTTATTAGCACGATATGCTGATAGAAATTTCACTACGGTATGTGCTAATGCAGTATACCCTTCTGGTGACGGTACAAAATCATTTTTCCAAGATAATTGCGTTTATTCTAACACCGGTATTAACATTGGTTTCTTTGGATTAGACACTGGAGAATCAACCCGAGGAGACACTGACGGACTAGAAATTCTTACTGGGGATAAATTATATCAATGCGCCCAAAATCAAGTTAATGACTTAAGGAATAACGATGGTGCTGAAATAGTTGTCTGCCTCGCCCATTTAGGTGTAGATAATGAAAGAAAAGATGCTGGCGATAGAAGTACAGATGTTTATGCTCATACTGAGGGAATCGATATTATTCTTGATGCCAATTCTCATACTGTTATGACATCAATGCCTTTAAAATACTCTGACGCCGACCTAAATAAAGACGGTAAAATAGATGATAAGGATAAAGATGTTGAGGGTCCAGATATGCCTATTATGTCTACAGGAGCAATGTTTGAAAACATTGGAGTTGTAATACTCGACAAAGACGGTAACGGCAATGTATCTATTGAAGACAACTTCCTAATTAATAAGAAGGAATTCTCAAAACTTACTACAGACCCTGAAATCACTTCACTTATACAAGCAGAAAAAGATCGAGATCAAGCGCTTAAGGATGGCAACAAAAAAGATACCAGCAACAATGATAACGATAAGAACGGCCATGGCAAAAAAGACAAGGATAAGGACAAATACAAGCACGACCACAACAAGCACCATCATCACTAATCTTTTCTATCCATAATTAAAACTATTTTTTCTAAGACAAAATCCCCAGACTTACGGATATCCAAAGTCTGGGGATTATTTAATTGCTTAATTACCTATCTTTACCATATACATAGGTCGCAAAATATATCACACTAGCCACTAACACTATCATAGGTCCGGTGGCCATATCGGTGAAGTAGGATACGAAAAGTCCTACCACACCAGAAAAAATACTAAATATAATAGAAAAATAAGTATACTCTCTAAAGTTCTCAGATATGTTGCGGCTGCTGGCTGCTGGAAGTATCAACAGCGCATTGATTAGTAAAATTCCAACCCATTTTATCGAAAGCATAACCAAAAGGGCTATAAGCACAGCAAAGGCATTTTCCATGACACGGACAGAAATACTACGGCTCTTAGCCAAAGTAGCATGAACGCTAATTGCTGTAAGCCTGTTGATGCTGATACACCAGAACAGTAAAATCACTGCAAACAGCACAATCAACTGGATTATTTCATTAAAAGTAATAGAAAGAATGTCACCAACTAATATCGCTGAGTAATTGCTAAAGCTTCCGCCTCTAGAAAGGATGGCCAAACCAAGTGCGGTAGCACAGCTGGCAAATACCGAAATCAATGTGTCAGAAGAGCTAAGGCCTTTTCTAGATATATAATTAAGAAGCAACGCAAAACATATTCCAAATATAATCATGGAAATAGTTGTATTACCTATTCCCATAATGACGCCTGCGGCTATGCCAGTTAGCGCAGAATGTCCCAATGCGTCACTAAAGTAAGCCATTTTCTTTTGAACAATCATGGTTCCAACCATTCCAAACAATGGGGAAATCAAAAGAATTGCTATAGTAGCTCTTATCATGAAGGTATAGCTAAACATTTCATTAAACATTTTGGCCCACCTCCACATCTCCTACTGCCCCTTTACCAAATACATTTTTAAATGCCTCGGTTTCAAACACCTGCTTTGGTCGGCCTGCGGCAGTAACGGTCTTATCAATCAAAATAACATTATCAGCATATTTATATACATAATCCAAATCATGGCTCACCAATATTATTGCCAAATCGTGAGTCTCTTTTAAATATTCCATCTTCTCATAGAAGGCGTCCATACCGTTTTTATCCACACCAGAAACTGGTTCATCTAATAATAATAGGTTCGGTGTATCGTGAACCGCCATAGCAAGCAACACCCTCTGAAGCTGTCCGCCAGAAAGTGTACCTACCGGTTGGTCAATTAACTCTGCCACGTCAAACTCTTCTAATGCTTCCTTTACATGAACATATTCTTTCTTGCTTCGAATTAATATAGGAAGCTTTCCTGTAAACGCTTGGAACAAATCATATACAGAAAGCGGAGTATTTCTATCTATGTTAATGGCCTGTGGAACGTAACCAATCTTTAATCCTTGCATAGTTCCGTTCATCTTGTTTTTAAACTGGATATCGCCAGTGTATGGAACCTCTCCAAGGATAGCTCTGACAAGTGTTGATTTGCCGGCACCATTTCTACCAATGATAGCTGTCATCTGACCACAGTGCACATGCAAATTAATACCTGACAACACCTGCTGGTCGCCAAAGGCCACTCCTAAATCTATGAACTTAATGCAGTGGAATCCGCATGGGATTATTTTTTTCATATAGTTATTTTTCATGCCTACAATACGCTCCTTATATTAGCGTAATTTTTATTCAACACCGAAATGTAATCCATCTGTTCATATTGGCCGTGGACCATAGTCTCAAGATAAACCACCTTGGCATCTGTCTGCTCAGTGATTAGCTTGCCCATTGCATTGCCATAATCGTACTCGGCAAGGACTACCTTCACGTCATTTTCCTTGATAGCAGATATAAATTCGCTAACTTCTCCAGCACTAACCTGACGTTCCTCATCCAAGTCCATATCGGCGACTACATTGGCGCCTATAGAGTCTGCTGTGTACTCAAATGCCTCATGCAAAACAGCTATATTGGAACCTGCAAGTTCATTATCCAAGCCTAGCTTGTCGACTCTAGTTGATAAAATCTCAATATATCTCTTAGAATTAGCTTCATACAAAGAACTATTGGAGCCATCAATATCCTCCAGTCCTTGGGCGATAGCCTCCACCTGACCAGCATGTAACAAATCGCTCATCCAAATATGACTATTAACACCATGGTCGTGGTGATGCTCCTGCCCCTGATGGTCAACCTCAGACTCCTCGTGTGATTCCTCTTTTATTGCGATATAGTCAGAATACTTAGGATTATGCTCTAAATATTCAAAGGTATCTATAATAGGAAGATTTGGATAAGCCTCCATAACATCCTCAAGGTATCCTTCCATACCTCCACCGTTTACCACTAGGACATCTGCCTTTGAAAGATTCTTCATATCCTCAGTAGTAAGTGTGTAGTCATGTAAACAGCCTGTAGTTGGCTGAGACAAGTTCTGAACAGTAACGCCCTCAGCCTGTTGCACAACATTTAAAGTTGCGAGATATACAGGGTTACAGCTTGTCATAATAAGAAGACTATCATCTGAAACTAATTTATTATTCTGTTTTACGTAAAAAAATGTGCCGCAAGTGCACACCACGGTTATTGAGATGAGCAGTAGCAGCACAAATAGTATTTTATTTCTTTTCATTTTCCCCTCATCAAGAGCTTCCCCAGTAGGGGAAGCCAATATAACTCTCTAAATGGAAACTAATCTAGGTCGTCCACATCATATAATGAAGCTTCGTTTTCGATGACCTGATCAAGAAAATCCTGGATGGTATCCAATCCCTGCTTAGTTTGAGATGAAAAAGGAACAATAATCGTATCCTTATTTGCACCCAAGCCCTCGCGAAGGATTTTGATATGCTTGTCTAACTGGCTTCGCTTAATCTTGTCCGCCTTGGTTGCAATGACAATTGGGTCGTAGCCAACATAATCCATCCACTCAAACATCTGCTTGTCGTTGGCAGATGGTGCATGACGAATGTCTACAAGCAAAAATACAGCTCGAATCTGTTCCGACGTGTTGAGGTAAGTCTCTATCATCTTGCCCCAAGCTTCTCGCTCCTTTTCAGAAGCCTTAGCAAAGCCATAGCCAGGAAGGTCCACCACATAAATTTCGTCGTTAATATTGTAGAAATTTATTGTCTGTGTCTTTCCTGGCTGAGCTGATACTCTTGCCAATGATTTACGATTCATGACAGCATTTATAAGTGATGACTTGCCTACATTTGACTTACCTGCGAAAGCAACCTCTGGGAGGGTGTTCTTTGGAAGTGTAGATGTAGGCCCGCACACTGTTTCAAGATTACATGATCTTATGACCATTATGCACTCTTTTCCTTTTTATCTTCGATTGATACTACGCCGGAATCATCCTGCTTATCTACAAGAAGTAGATTGTTATCAACCATCTCTTTAGTAACTGTAATTTCTGTAATTGACTCGTCAGAAGGGACGTGATACATGTGGTCCATCATAACACTTTCTACGATAGCACGAAGACCACGGGCACCAGTCTTTCTTTCGATTGACTTCTTAGCGATTTCTCTAAGAGCATCATCCTCAAACTCAAGCTTAACACCATCCATCTTGAACAACGCCTGGTACTGCTTGGTAAGAGAATTCTTTGGCTCGCGAAGGATTCTAATCATATCATCCTCTGTAAGCTCATTTAGGGAAACGTTGATTGGCACACGTCCGATAAACTCTGGAATCAAACCATACTTGATGAAATCCTGAGGAAGTGCCTGCTGTAAAAGCTCATCAACCTTTCTATTGTTCTTATCCTTAACATCAGCACCAAAACCGATAGCTGAACTATCTGTACGCTGAGAAATAATCTTTTCAAGTCCTTCGAAAGCACCACCACAAATGAACAAGATATTCTTGGTGTCGATAGCGATTGTCTCCTGCTGTGGATGCTTACGTCCACCCTGAGGAGGCACATTAGCTACTGTACCCTCGATAATCTTGAGGAGTGCCTGCTGCACGCCCTCACCAGAAACATCTCTAGTGATTGATACGTTTTCAGACTTCTTAGTTATTTTATCAATCTCGTCGATGTAGACGATACCGATTTCTGCCTTTTTGATATCAAAATCAGCTGCCTGGATAAGCTTGAGGAGGATATTTTCAACGTCCTCACCAACATAACCAGCCTCTGTAAGTGTTGTTGCATCTGCAATAGCAAATGGAACGCCAAGAACTCTAGCCAATGTCTGAGCCAAAAGTGTCTTACCAGAACCTGTTGGTCCAAGCATAAGAACGTTGCTCTTTTGAAGCTCTACATCGATATCCTCTGGATTGGCCATTATGCGCTTGTAATGATTATACACAGCAACTGAAAGGACCTTCTTAGCCTCATCCTGACCAATAACGTACTGATCAAGGAACTGCTTCATGTCCTCTGGCTTTTGAAGATTAATCTCAATTGAATCCCCATCTGCAGCAGGCGCAAAATCCTCGAGTTCTTCAAGAATTATCTCCTGACAAATGTCTACACATTCATCACATATAAACGCCCCATTTGGTCCAGCGATAAGCTTTCGAACCTGATTTTGAGTCTTTCCGCAGAAAGAGCAGCGAATTCTATCATCGTTTCTTGCCATAATTACCTCTTTCAAATAAACACTTATACTAAGCACTAGCTAGTATATATATCGGCTATTTTGTCTTTTTAGTAATAATCTCGTCGATAAGACCGTAGTCAAGAGCTTCCTGTGCGTCTAACCAGTGGTCACGCTCTGTATCAAGGCATACCTGCTCGTATGGCTTTCCAGTGTTCTCTGCCAACATACGGTTTAACTTTTCTCTAGTCTTTAAAATGTTCTTTGCAGCGATTTCAATTTCAGTAGCCTGTCCCTTTGCTCCGCCAAGTGGCTGATGAATCATAACCTCAGAGTTTGGAAGTGCAAAACGCTTGCCCTTCTGTCCACCAGCTAAAAGGAATGCTCCCATTGAAGCTGCCATACCAATACAGATAGTTGAAACATCACACTTGATGTACTGCATTGTATCATAAATAGCCATACCAGCAGTTACACTACCGCCAGGGCTATTGATGTAAAGATGAATATCCTTGCTTGGGTCCTCTGACTCAAGGAAAAGAAGCTGAGCTACTGTAAGAGAAGCTGTAGTCTCGTTTACTTCCTCACCAAGGAATACGATACGATCCTTTAAAAGTCTTGAATAAATATCATAAGAACGCTCACCGCGAGAGTTCTGTTCAATGACATAAGGAATTGTTGCCATTTTAATCCTCCTAATGTAAAAAAATTCTGCGAACCATTCAAATCTGTAAAAATGAATAGTTAATAATACGCACGTAGCCCGAGCTAACGCCCAGGCTATCGTGTTAATTTCTTATAATTATAAGTGTTTTAAGGACCGCTGTCCTACATTTTACAAAAAGTTAATAATTATTTAACGAATAATTCTTGATTATTCTGCATCTGCCTTCTTTGTAGTCTTCTTGGCAGTAGTCTTCTTTGCTGGCTTCTCCTCAGAATCAGCAGCCTTCTTTGTAGTTGTCTTCTTAGTTGTAGTCTTTTTAGCTGGCTTCTTCTCTTCTGTAGCTTCCTCGTCAGCTGCCTTCTTTGTAGAAGACTTTCTAGCAGACTCCTTAACGTTGTCCATGATAAGCTGGATTGCTTTTTCAATAGCAATATCCTTCTTCATAGACTCTTTCTCGTTGTCGCCAACAAGATTCTTAAGCTGATCAAGCTCCATGCCATACTGCTTAGCCATCTCTTCAAGCTTAGCCTCAACATCAGCGTCAGCTGCTTCAATCTTCTCTTCCTTAACAATTGCCTCAAGTACAAGTGAAGACTGTGTACGTGCAAGTGCATCTGGACGAACCTGCTCGCGGAATGCATCCATTGTCATGCCTGTGAACTGCATGTACTGCTGAAGTGAAAGACCCTGTCCCGCCATGTTGTTAGCGAAATCGTTAATCATGTTCTCTACCTGGTAATCTACCATTGCATCAGGGATTTCCATCTTAGAAGCCTCAACAACCTTTGCGATTGCTTCGTCTTCCTGTGCACGACGGCCTTCAGCCTTTTTATTGTTCTCAAGACGTTCCTTAACAGAAGCCTTGTACTCTTCTACTGTCTCAAACTCTGTTGTATCTGCAACATACTCGTCATCAAGCTTAGGAACATCCTTGCCCTTTACCTCATGGATGTGGCACTTGAATACTGCTGGCTTACCTGCAAGATCAGATGCCTGATAGTTCTCAGGGAATGTAACCTCAACCTCAACATCCTCACCAGCCTTGTGACCGATAAGCTGATCCTCGAAACCAGGAATGAATGAACCCGAACCAAGCTCAAGATCATAGTTCTCACCCTTACCACCTTCGAATGCTACGCCATCAATGAAGCCTTCGAAATCGATAACAGTTGTATCACCCTTAGCAGCCTTGCCTGTCTTAGTAACTGTACGAGCAGCTCTCTCAAGCTCTGCCTTGATAGTGTTGTTAACCTCTGTTGCTGTAACCTTTGAATCAACCTTTGATACAGAAACACCCTTGTACTTGCCAAGCTTAACTTCTGGCTTAACAGCTACTGTAGCTGTGTAGATGAAGTCCTTGCCCTTCTCAAGCTGTGTAATATCAACCTGTGGCTGAGAAACAATATCAAGCTTTGACTCGTCATAAGCCTGTGGGTATGTCTCCTGCATGATAATATTAGCAGCGTCCTCATAGAAAATCTCTGCACCATACATCTTCTCGATCATGTGCTGAGGAACCTTGCCCTTTCTAAAGCCAGGAACAGAAATGCTGCCCTTCTGCTTGTTATATGCCTTTGTAATAGCCTTTTCGAGCTCAGCTGCGTCAACTGTGACTGTAAGCTTTGCCATGTTCTTCTCAAGATTTTCTACCTGTACGTTCATTTATCTTTTATTCCTCCTCTAAAATATCTTAATATCAGGTAAAATCAATCAGATGCTCTCGACTCCAAATGTTAATTAAGGAACACCTGACTTTCATTTAATTATCTGTCAACATAGACCAATGAATTATATCAGAACTACTCCTCATTTTCAATAGCAGAAATCATATCGATTCTAATCTGATGACGTCCGCCGCTCTCAAATTCTGACTCTAAAAATGTCTTTACAATATCTTTAGCCAACTCAGGACCAACTACTCTTGCGCCAAATGCAATCATGTTGGCATTGTTGTGCTGACGAATAAGTCTTGCTGTGGTTGTCTCAGAACATACACCACATCTAATTCCCTTAATCTTGTTGGCCGCAAGGGAAATACCAACCCCTGTACCGCAAATAAGTACACCTAAATCAACTACGCCTGATGCAACCATCCTAGCCGCCTTAGCACCGTACTCTGGGTAGTGGCAGCTCTCGTTTGAATCAGTGCCGATGTTGATGACCTCGTGGCCAAGGCTCTCAATGTAAGCCTTTACTTCATTTTTAAGTTCCACCGCTGCGTGGTCATTTGCAATAACAATTTTCATTTCATTCTCCTTCCGCCTTCGCCCCCTGGAGGTGAAGCAATTTATCAGTATATATCATTCCTCTGAACATAATACTTCGAATAATATTTACGCCTTCCGCTTTACTTAAGTGGAAGGGGGTCCGAAGGACCGGATGAGATAATCTTGTGAATTCTGTACCCCATCAATATAAAAAACTCCAACACTCTCTTAAGAATAATCTGGATTTCTTCGTGCCACTTCTTAACTGGCTTGACCATCACAGAGCGAATACCTGCCCTGTTAGCCCCCCACACATCTGTGAGAATCTGATCACCTACAAAAATAGTGCTTGATTCATCTGTGCCCATTTGCTCCATGGCTTTCTTGTAGCCTGCAACCTTTGGTTTGCCTGCTTTATATATGTAGGAACAGTATGTGACAGCCTCTTTAAAGGTCTTAACTCTAGGCTCCTTGTTGTTGGATAAAAGTAGAGCCTGAAAACCAATTTCATTTAACTCTTTAAATAATTTAATAGCTCTGTCATCTGCAGGCGCATTGTGTGGAACCAAAGTGTTATCCACATCAAAAATAACTCCTCGATAACCTTGTTCATACAACTTTTTAAAATCAATTGAATAGGTACTATCAATATAGTCCCTTGGATATAAATTACGCTTACTCATAGGCTCGATTTTAGCACAATAAAAGGAGCACATCAATTGATGTGCCCCGAAAAAACCACATTATTTTAAAGAGTAAAGTTTTCTGTACCTCTAACTGCAACGCTTTCAGTCTCCTGATTAGACTTGCCCTTAACAAAATACTGATAACGATGGATAACAGAATCCTTTTCCATATCACTGACTGCCTTCTTGACATCCAATGAATTAATATCACTGTCTGCGCCCTTAAGCTCGTGAACTTCACCTGGCTTGTACTGGCTTGCAAAGTCATATGCTCCAAATGTCTGAGCCTTACGAGCATTTGCAATGTCCTCTTCAGAGATTGAAGGCTTCTCCTGAACTGGAGTTACCTCAACTGGCTCTTCAATAGGAAGTGCGCCAAGCTCTTGTCTAATCCTTATTGAGTTTTGATCGTAAAACCCAATTGATGGGCGAATACCAGAAATGTTCATGTAATAATCTCCATATTTGCTTTCAATAAAAATATCGACACTAAAAGCAAATATTTAACCCCGCGATAACATTTATTCTCCTAACTACTTATCTAAAACTCGCTTTAACTCGTCCATAAACGTATTAACATCCTTGAACTCGCGATATACTGATGCAAAACGAACATAAGCAACTGGATCAACAGTCTCCAAATGTTCCATAACTATCTCACCAATTCTTGAACTAGGGATTTCCTTCTCCTCCAATGAGAAAATCTCTGTCTCAATCTCGTCTACTATCTTGGAAATCTGCGCTGCAGAAACCGGACGTTTACGACATGCAATAAGAACACCCTTCTCTATCTTTGTTCTGTCGTATGGCTCCCGATTGTTGTCCTTCTTGATAACTATAAGTGGAATTGTTTCCACCTTTTCGTAGGTGGTGAAACGCTTACCACACTCTGGACAAGAGCGGCGACGTCTAATAGAAGTATTATCATCTGCTGGTCTTGAGTCAATTACACTGGTATCTTGGCTACCACAAAATGGACACTTCATAAATTCCTCCCAAATGTAGTCCGCACTAAACTTCAGTTATACTTATAAAACTGAAATCAGTGCTCAATTTTTACGCACACAATATCTAGTGTTATTTTATCAGTTTACACAACAAAACGCAATAGATGATGTAGAAAGTACAAGGTAAAACGCAATACTTTCGACTACTTATACTGCCTTCCTAAGAACCACTTGTGACTCCGTGTTTTTGTATGCAGATTTCATGCACATTTCATTAAACATGTCATATGTACAGCTATCAATAAACTCAATATATTGGTCAACAGATATACCAATAGTCATAAGTCTTGCAGATTTAATTGCAAAATGTCTTGGATTGTGTTCCATCATAAGCAAATATTCGCATAATAACTGCTTTTTATTTAATTCATATTGCTTCTCGTCTGTAAAAAGTAATGAATTTTTAAACGCCTTTAGTTCAGGTGATGTAAATATGATGCTTGCATCAAAATCATCGACCCAAATGTCAACTTCATCTCCGCCAATAAGTTCAGAGAACATCTCAACGATATATTGCTTGGTGAAATTAGTAACATCTTTATTGATAAAATCAAATGTTTCAATAATAATATTGTATTCTTCTCTTGCCACATTCATGATATGAGCATCCTGTCTATAAAATGGATTAAACTCATGTGCAGCAACCATTATGCTATCTACATATTGGTCCTCATACTTTTCAAATTCAATCTTTGAAAAATCTATTTTACTGGTATCTCCCGTAATAAAGACTTTTATATTGCTAGGGATTACCAGATGTTCTGCATTGTCTACAAACTCTTCGTATGTTATGGTCTCAATATCTTTTACAAGACTATTCAAAGTGAAACCTTTATTTAGCTCTGCAAACTCATAACCTTTAAATCTACCTCTAAACTCTCCATCCTTGAATGCTTGCACAAAGCCATCCATAGTTTGCAACTTGGCAAACTCAAATAACTCACTATCAAATTCATGTCCAAAGAGCAATTCCATTGCATAGTTTACATTCTCTACATAACTATCTGGTTTACTGCAAAATGATATAACTGATGCTCCTTGAAAAACATTAAAATAGCAGTTGTCCATTTTCCCAGAAAGTCTTAAATAATTAAATAGCACATTGTAAAACGCATAGTTTGCAGTAAATAAAGAATCACCATTAATCAGATAATTCCTAGTTGTGTAACCGCCTAAAAAACTAATTGCTCCATAAATTAGACCATCCTCATACCTATAGTTGTTGATTTCGATCTGTGTCTTTTGTTTTGTTCTCATATTGCATTTCTCCCTTCACCTAAAAAGTTTGTTTTAACAAGAATTAATTGTAATCGACCATTCACTATTCAATTTGAGTACCTATGATTGTTTGCCCGCATAAAACAATCCATAGTGTAACAATTCACAATTAATTCATATTTGTCCTCTTGTTGATAATGATTATAATACCAAAATCTCCAAAAATAAAGTGCAGTTTTTGCTAAAATATGCGCTTTTTTGCCAAAATCAAATTAGATCATAAAAAATTTGATTAATCGTCTAGTTTCTTTTTACTACTCTTATTATCTTCCAAATTCCACTACAACGCCCGAGTAGAGCCTTTGCGGCTAAATCAAAACACTAAAAAAACACCTAGGTAGGTATCAAGCTCTGAGTGTTGTCTGAGGGGCACGTGTTTGTGCCCCGGGACAATATCTCAGGCTTGAGACCGTAACCTAGGTGTTACTAAGCCTTTTATTTTAGCTGTAGAGATCTACGAGCTTCTGCAAGTGAGCATAACGCTCCTTAGCTGTCTCTTCATTAAGTGCGAAGAGTCTTTCAGCACGCTCTGGGAATGCCTTTGTAAGACGAGAGTAACGTGTCTCGTTTGCAAGGAAGTCCTGATACTTGCTGAAGTCACCTTCCTTAGAAGTAAGCGTAAATGGATTCTTGCCTTCCTTCTTAAGGTCTGGGTTGAATGAGAAGAGGTTCCAGTAACCTGCGTTAACAGCTGCCTTCATCTCATCCTGGCAGTGGTTCATACCACCCTTAACACCGTGAAGCTCACATGGAGCATAACCGATGATAAGTGAAGGTCCGTTGTAAGCCTCAGCCTCTGCAAGAACCTTAACTGCCTGTGCCATGTTAGCACCAAGTGCGATCTGAGCTACATATACATAACCGTATGACATAGCGATTTCAGAAAGAGACTTCTTAGACATCTCTTTACCTGATGCAGCGAACTGGCAAACCTCACCGATGTTAGAAGCCTTAGAAGCCTGTCCACCAGTGTTAGAGTACATCTCTGTATCGAATACCATAACGTTAACGTTCTCACCAGAAGCAAGTACGTGATCAAGACCGCCGAATCCGATATCGTATGCCCAACCGTCACCACCGAAGATCCATACAGACTTCTTAGCGAGGTAATCTTTAAGAGCAAGTGCTGCCTTAGCGTCCTCAGAACCGTTCTTCTCAAGCTCAGCTACGAGTACGTCAGTTGCTGCACCGTTCTCCTTTGTGCTGTTCTTTGTCTCTTCGAACTTAGCGAATGCTGCCTTAAGGTCTGCTGAACCAGCCTCTGCTGCCTTTGCTGCTGCCTCGATAGCACGCTCACGAAGGTACTTCTGACCAACCTGCATACCTAAACCATGCTGTGCGTTGTCCTCGAAGAGTGAGTTACACCATGCTGGACCCTTCTTAGAATCCTTGTTAACTGTGAATGGCGATGTAGCTGCAGGACCACCCCAAATTGAAGAACATCCTGTAGCGTTTGAAATATACATATGCTCACCAAAGAGCTGTGTGATAAGTCTTGCGTATGAAGTCTCAGCACAACCTGCACATGATCCTGAGAACTCAAGGAGTGGCTGATTGAACTGTGAGCCCTTAACTGTAAGGTCAGAGCCTGCTGCTTCCTTACGTCCAACGTTAGCTACTAAGTAGTTGAATACTGGCTGCTCGTCTGCCTCGTCTGCCTGTGGAACCATTGTGATAGCACCAACTGGACAAACTGTTGTACACTCGCCGCATCCCATACAGTCAAGTGGAGATACTGACATTGTGTACTTGTACTCTGAAGCCTTTGGCTTTGTATCAGCAAGCTTGATGTTTGCTGGAGCTGCCTTAACCTCGTCCTCAGAAAGCATGAATGGACGGATTGTAGCGTGTGAACATACAAATGCACACTGGTTACACTGGATACACTTCTCAGCATCCCATGTAGGAACTGTTACAGCTGTACCTCTCTTCTCGTATGCAGCTGCACCAAGCTCGAACTGTCCGTTTGGATTGTCGATGAATGCAGATACAGGAAGTGAGTCACCATCCATCTTAGAGATAGGCTCAAGGAGGTTCTTAACCATCTTAACAACCTCTGGTCTACCCTGAAGCTCTGGCTTAGCAGCGTCTGGAGCTGGGTTCTTCCAAGAATCTGGAACGTTTACTTTATGTACAGCATCAACACCAGCGTCGATAGCGTTGTAGTTCATCTGAACAACATCGTCACCCTTCTTGCCGTATGACTTCTTAGCAGCTGCCTTCATGTACTCAACAGCCTGGTCGATTGGCATTACGTCAGCAAGCTTGAAGAAAGCTGACTGAAGGATTGTGTTTGTACGCTTACCCATACCAATTTCGATAGCCTTATCGATAGCATTGATTGTGTAAAGCTGAATGTTGTTGTCAGCAATGTACTTCTTTGCTTCAGCGTTAAGGTGCTGCTCGAGCTCCTCATCTGTCCACTGGCAGTTGATCATGAATACACCGCCTGGCTTAACGTCCTGAGCCATCTTCATGCCCTGTGTAACGTAAGCTGGGTTGTGGCAAGCAACGAAGTCTGCCTGATTAATATAGTAAGGAGACTTGATTGGGTTATCACCAAAACGAAGGTGAGAAATTGTAACACCACCAGTCTTCTTTGAATCATACTGGAAGTATGCCTGGATGTATTTGTCTGTGTGATCACCGATGATCTTTGTAGAGTTCTTGTTAGCACCTACAGTACCATCACCACCAAGACCCCAGAACTTGCACTCCTTTGTACCAGGAGCAGATGTAATAGGAGCTGGCTTAACCTCTGGAAGTGAAAGGTTTGTAACATCATCAACGATACCGATTGTGAATCTAGCCTTTGGCTGATCCTTCTCTAATTCCTTGTATACAGCGAATACTGATGAAGGAGGAGTATCCTTTGAACCAAGACCATATCTACCACCGCAGATAGTGATGTCATTGAGACCTGCCTCACGAAGTGTTGTAGCAACATCAAGGTAAAGTGGATCTGCAAGAGCACCTGGCTCCTTTGTTCTATCTAAGATAGCGATTTTCTTTGCTGTCTTTGGAAGTGCAGCAAGGAATGCCTCTGATGACCAAGGTCTGTAAAGACGAACCTTAAGTACACCAACCTTCTCGCCGTGTGCGTTGAGGTAATCAATAACCTCCTCTGCTACGTCGTTGATAGAACCCATAGCGATGATGATTCTGTCAGCGTCAGCAGCACCATAGTAGTTGAAAAGCTTGTAATCTGTACCGAGCTTTGCATTTACCTTGTCCATGTACTTCTGTACGATAGCTGGGAAATTGTCATAAGCTGTGTTGCAAGCCTCTCTATGCTGGAAGAAAACGTCTCCGTTCTCATGTGAACCACGCATTGTAGGATGCTCTGGATTAAGTGCGCGAGCTCTGAACTCTGCGATTGCATCCATGTTGCACATCTCTTTGAGATCTGCATAATCCCACTTCTCGATTTTCTGAATCTCGTGTGATGTACGGAATCCATCGAAGAAGTTAAGAACTGGAACCTTACCCTCGATAGCTGCAAGATGAGCTACTGGAGAAAGATCCATAACTTCCTGTGGGTTTGTCTCAGCCATCATAGCGAAACCTGTCTGACGACAAGCATAAACATCACTGTGATCACCGAAGATGTTAAGTGACTGTGTAGCAACTGTACGAGCTGATACATCGAATACACAAGGGAGCTGCTCAGCAGCAATCTTGTACATATTAGGGATCATAAGAAGAAGTCCCTGTGAAGCTGTAAATGTAGTTGTAAGTGCACCTGCACCAAGTGAACCGTGAACGGCACCTGCTGCACCGGCCTCAGACTCCATTTCAACTACCTGAACCTGATTTCCAAAAATATTCTCAAGGCCTGCTGCTGACCACTGGTCAACGAAATCGGCCATTGGGCTGGATGGTGTAATAGGATAAATAGCAGCGACGTCTGTAAACGCATAAGCAACGTGTGCTGCAGCCTGGTTACCATCCATAGACTGTTTTGCTCTTGGCATTTTAAAATTCCTCCTTTTTAAATAGGACATTTATAGTAACTCGGATGAGACTATATAACACCGGAGCCCCACCCAATAATGTCGTAATTTAATGATAGGACGAATAAAAAAAAATTTCAATAAACCAAAAGGGCTTTTCTGTTTATTTTGAAGTACAAAATTGTAAAAAATTTTTGTTTTTATGTTTATAATCGCTAAATGTTTAACAAAGTCATTCTTGTTAGCATTGTCTAACTTACCAAGCACTCTATTTATACGGACAAATGTCTTCGTCAGAATGACATGTCAAAAAATTCTCCATAAATTGCGAAAAAATCAGCACTTTTGTGTCATCTCTTTGATTGACAATACTTGATTTGTTAAATATAATTTTAAAAAATTTACAGTCACAAAGAGAAAGAGAGGTTATTTCATGGCATCGATTATTGGTGATGGCATTACTTTCGACGACGTTCTACTGGTTCCACAGTATTCGGAAGTAACTCCAAATCTTATTGATCTTCACACAAACTTAACTAAAAAAATCAAACTTAACATTCCTATGATGAGTGCTGCAATGGATACTGTTACAGAATCCCGCATGGCAATCGCTATGGCACGTCAGGGTGGTATCGGTATCATTCACAAAAACATGTCTATCGAGGCACAGGCCGACGAGGTAGACAAGGTAAAGCGTTCAGAGTTCGGTGTAATCACTGATCCATTCTCACTTCGTCCAGACAACACTCTTGCTGAGGCAGACGAGCTCATGGGCAAATTCAAAATCTCAGGTGTTCCTATTACAAAGGAAGACGGCACACTTATAGGAATCATCACTAATCGTGACCTTAAATTCGAAACAGATTTCTCAAAGAAAATTTCAGAGTCAATGACTTCTGAAGGCCTTATTACAGCAAAAGAAGGCATTACATTAGAAGAAGCTAAATCAATTCTCGCAAAATCTCGCAAAGAGAAACTTCCTATTGTAGATGACGATTTCAAACTCAAGGGACTCATCACAATCAAGGATATCGAGAAACAAATCAAATACCCTAACGCTGCAAAGGATGACCAGGGTCGTCTTCTCTGCGGTGCCGGTGTAGGTATTACAGGCAACATGATGGAGCGTGTAGAGGCACTTGTTAACGCACAGGTTGACGTTATCGTTATGGACTCAGCTCACGGTCATTCAAAAAACATCATCGAGGCAGTTAAAAAGGTTAAGACAGCTTATCCTGATTTACAGGTTATCGCTGGTAACATTGCTACAGGTGCTGCAACAAAGGCTCTTATCGAGGCCGGCGCTGATGCAGTAAAGGTTGGTATCGGACCTGGTTCTATCTGTACTACTCGTATCGTTGCAGGTATCGGTGTTCCACAGATTTCTGCTATCATGGAGTGCTACGAGGTAGCAAAGAGCTACGGCATCCCAATCATCGCTGATGGTGGTATCAAATACTCAGGCGATATGACAAAGGCTCTTGCAGCTGGTGGTTCAGTATGTATGATGGGTTCAATGTTCGCAGGCTGCGACGAAGCTCCTGGTTCATTCGAATTATTCCAGGGTCGTAAATATAAGGTATATCGTGGCATGGGTTCTCTTGCAGCTATGGAAAATGGTTCTAAGGATCGTTACTTCCAGGAAGGTGCAAAGAAGCTCGTTCCAGAAGGTGTTGAAGGACGCGTTGCTTACAAGGGATCACTTGAGGATGTTATCTTCCAGCTTATTGGTGGTATCCGCTCAGGTATGGGTTACTGTGGTTGCCCTACTATCCCAGAGCTTCAGGAGCGCGGTAAATTCGTCAAGATTTCTGCTGCTTCTCTCAAGGAGTCACATCCACATGACATTCACATCACAAAAGAGGCTCCAAACTACTCAGTAGAAGGCTAGGCTAAAATATATAATATAATCATAAAGGCTTCTCAACTATGTCTAGAATATTTTGATATCACGTTGTTATACTCATCAAAATATTCAACACATAGTATTGAGAAGCCTTTTTCTTTATCGTTTAATTTAAATCGATAATTATTCAGTAAATAGCGGAGTTGAATAATATCTATCTCCAGAATCTGGAAGTAAAGCCACGATAGTCTTGCCCTTATTCTCAGGGCGTTTTGCATACTCGATGGCTCCAAAAAGGGCTGCTCCGGACGAAATACCTACTGATATACCTTCTTTTTTTGCAAGAAGCTTTGCTGTTTTGTAAGCATCGTCTCCATCAGCCAAATACACCTCATCATAAATTTCTGTATTTAATAAAGAAGGTACAAAATTTGCTCCGATTCCCTGAATTTTATGAGGGCCTGCCTGTCCTGTTGAAAGAAGTGGAGAATCCTTTGGTTCTAATGCAACTATTTTTATATCAGGATTCTTAGACTTAAGGAACTCTCCTATTCCTGTAATAGTTCCTCCTGTACCTACACCTGCTATGAAAACATCTACCTCACCATCAGTGTCAGCCCATAT
>JAILGH010000070.1 GCA_024697025.1 Pseudobutyrivibrio sp. | reverse complement strand
GTCTTACGGAACACGTTGTGTTAAGCCACCAATCATCTGGGGCGATGTATCACGCAAATCCCCTATAACAGTTGCTTGGTCTAAATATGCAAACAGCTGCACCGACAAGCCAGTAAAGGGTATGCTCACTGGCCCTGTTACGATTTTGAACTGGTCTTTCCCTCGTGAGGATATCTCAATCAAAGAAAGTACTCTTCAGATTGCTCTTGCTATCCGCGATGAAGTGTTAGATCTTGAGGCAAACGGAATCAACATTATCCAAATTGATGAGGCAGCCCTTAGGGAGAAGCTTCCGCTCAGACAATCAGATTGGTATTCTCAGTATCTTGATTGGGCAATTCCAGCATTCAGACTTGTCCACAGCGGAGTTAAACCGGAAACACAAATTCATACCCACATGTGCTACAGCGAGTTTACAGATATCATACCTGCTATTGATGCTCTGGATGCTGATGTTATCACTTTTGAGGCTTCACGTTCCGACCTGCAGATTTTGGATTCTCTTAAGGCCAACAACTTTAAGACAGAAGTAGGCCCTGGCGTCTACGACATCCACAGCCCACGCGTTCCTTCTGTAGATGAGATTGTTTCCGCTCTCACAAAGATGTTAAAGCGAATAGACGATAAAAAGCTTTGGGTAAATCCAGACTGCGGTCTTAAGACTCGCGGTGAAAAAGAAACAAAGGAAAGCTTGACCAACCTAGTAAAAGCTGCTAAAGTTGTGCGTAACGAGCATGTTAAAGATGCATAAATCTTTAGATAGACTCGGGGGAAGTAATAAAACATTAAGGAAACGAGAAATCATGAAAATATCAGATATTCAAAAGCAACACAAACAGACTTTATCTTTTGAAATCTTTCCACCTAAGAAGGATGCAGCACTTAAAAACATCGACGAGACACTTGAGATTCTGTCAGATTTAAAGCCTGACTACATCAGTGTTACTTTCGGTGCCGGTGGTTCTGCAAACTGCAACAAAACCATCGAATTAGCTCAAAAGATTAAAGAGAAATACCACACCGAGCCAGTGGTTCATCTCACCTGTCTTCAATACGACAAACACGAAATAGATGAATTTGCCAAGGAGCTTCAGGCTGCTGGTATTGATAATATTCTTGCTTTGCGTGGTGATAAGAATCCTAACCTTGCAGAAAAGGATGATTTCAAACATTCATCTGATTTGATTTCTTATATGAAGGATAAATATGATTTCTGTTTTCTTGGAGCATGTTATCCTGAAGGTCATCCTGAGTCTGAAAACAGGATATCTGAAATTAAAAATTTAAAGAAAAAGGTTGATGCAGGCGCAGAAGCACTTATCTCTCAGCTTTTCTTCGACAATGATGCTTTCTTTCGCTTTTACGAAGAATGCAGGATAGCTGATATTAACGTTCCTATTATTCCAGGAATTATGCCAGTAATCAATGCTGCACAGATAAAGCGCATGATTAGCTTATGCAACGCATCTTTCCCAGAGCGATTCCAAAAGATTATCGATAGATATGCGGACAATAAAGACGCCTTGTTTGATGCAGGTATGTCTTACGCCCTCAGCCAAGTCATCGACTTACTAGTAAGTGACATCCCAGGAATTCATCTTTATACAATGAATAATCCAGTGGTTGCTAGAAGGATATGTGAAGGAATTAAAAATATAGTATAAAAAAACAGCTCAGAGATTTGATTCTCTGAGCTATTTTATTTGAAACATCACCTTATCGTCGGCTTCGCCTCCTGATATTCCAAATCTTCGCTTTGCTTGATTTGAAACATCACTTTATCGTCGGCTTCGCCTCCTGATATTCCAAATCTTCGCTTCGCTTGATTTGAAACATCACTTTGCTGACGCCTTAAGAAGTGCTACCACCTCTGCCTCTGTTGAAAGGCTAAGTGCCTTCTCTGCAAGAGCATCTGCTTCAGCCTTTGACCACTTTGAAATGATGCAACGTGCTGTAAGCACAAGAACTGGATTGACACTGTACTCGTCAAGTCCGAATGAAATCAAAAGTGGAATCATGAGTGGATCAGCTGCTGCCTCACCGCACATACCAACAGGAATACCTGCTGCATTACCGGCTGCAATAATATTCTTGATTGAACGAAGCACTGATGGCTGGAATGCTGAGTAAAGGTAAGCAATGTTAGCGTTACCACGGTCAACACTCATAGTATACTGAGTCAAGTCGTTTGTACCGATTGAGAAGAAATCTGCCTCTTTTGCAAGTAAATCTGCGATAAGAGAAGCTGATGCTGTCTCAATCATGCAACCTACCTGGATGTTCTCATCAAAGCTAACACCCTCGGCCTTAAGCTCCTTCTTGCACTCTTCTACTAAAGCCTTTACGCTTCTGATTTCGTCTACAACTGTAACTAAAGGAACCATAATCTTGATCTTGCCATAAGCGCTGGCTCTTAAGATTCCTCTAAGCTGTGTCTTGTAAATCTCTGGATTTGCCAAGCAGTAACGAACTGCTCTGAAACCAAGGAAAGGATTCTCTTCCTTCTCAAGGTTCATGTAAGGGATTTCCTTGTCACCACCGATATCAAGTGTACGGATGATAACTGTCTTGTCTCCCATAATCTCAACAGCTTCCTTGTAAGCTTCAAACTGCTCATCTTCAGTAGGAAGATGTGGCTTATCCATAAATAAGAACTCTGAACGGAAAAGACCAACGCCTTCACCGTCACATTCAATTGCCTTCTTTGCATCCTTTGGTGTACCAATGTTGCAGAAGAGCTCTACTGACTTGCCATCTGCTGTCTTAGTTTCCTTACCAAGGAAATTCTTAAGCTCAGCCTGTGCACGGATGAACTCCTCGCGCTTGATAACGTACTGAGATACAACGTCCCCGTCTGGATTTATATAAACGTCGCCTTCTGTACCATCGACAATAGCAGTATCCTTGTCCTTAACAATCTCTGTAATGTTTGGAACTGAAAGAACTGCTGGTATCTCTAAGGCTCTAGCCAAGATAGCTGAGTGTGATGTCTTACCACCAACCTCTGTAATAATTCCAACAACATTTTCTTTTACAATCTGAGAAGTCATAGATGGAGTAAGGTCATGTGCCACCAAAACAGTACCAGGTGCTACCTTGCTGATGTCTATGTCTTCTACCCCAAGTAATATTTTAAGCAAGCTAATCTTGATATCTGAAATGTCTGATGCTCGCTGACGCATCATATCATCTTCCATCTTTGAGAACATACCAATGAACATGTCGCAAACTGCTGTAACAGCTGCCTCTGCACACTGACCTGCCTCGATCATCTTGGTCATCTCGCCTGCCATAGTAGGATCAGCTATCATAGCCAAGTGACCTTCCATGATTTCGGCTTCCTTTGGACCGATGTTCTTTCTGATGTTTTCTGCCATCTCAGCTGTCTCAGCCTTGAATTTGTCGATAGCAGAATTGAATCTTGCTTTTTCGGCTTCTTTATCCTCAATCTGTTTTGACTCGAATGTCAAATCATGCTCGACGATAAGACAAATGCTACCAATACCTATTCCCCTAGACGCTTCTATGCCTTTGTACATAGGTTCCTCCTTAATGATTAGTCTCCTAAACCGCTCTCAACAAGCTCTACAGCCTTAGCAAGTGCTGCTTCTTCGTCTGGACCATCACACTGGATTTCGATTTCAGAATCTTTCTTGATGCAAGCAGCCATGAGCATCATAACGCTCTTGCCATCGAACTGGTTGCCATTGAATAAGATCTTAACATCTGAATCAAATGGTGTAACAGCTGCACTAAAAACTGTAGCTGGACGCATGTGTAAGCCCTGCTCGTTTGTTACCTTAACTACTTTTGAAACCATAAAATAAAACTCCTTTCGTTTCAAGGTCTATTGGAAATCATAATTATACCCATATACTTTATAAAAAAAATCTCTGTTTGTCTATGTTAGTTTTCTAAAAAAATTTTGCTCGTAAAAGCTAATCCGAGGGCAAATTGCCCTCGGATTTATATATTCCATTATATAATCACTTACCAAATCTATTTACCATGGATTTTTTAACATGGCAAATCTTTTCTTTTATATTATTCCTGTGCCTTCTTTTTTAGTATGCCAAAAAGGATGCAGGAAACAATTGAACCTACTGCAAGGGCCACAAGATACATAGCCCAGTTTCCTACTAATGGAAATACGAATATTCCTCCGTGAGGAGCTCTAAGTGTACATTTGAATGCCATTGAAAGTGCACCTGCCACTCCTGAACCTACCATTAAAGAAGGAATTACGCGAAGTGGATCTGCGGCTGCATATGGAATAGCACCTTCGGTGATGAATGAGAATCCCATGATAAAATTTACCGGTCCAGCTTTTCTCTCTGATTCTGTAAACTTCTTTGGGAAGATAAGTGTTGCTAGAGCAATTGCAATTGGAGGCACCATACCACCAACCATAACTGCAGCCATAATCATCCAACCGATTTCATTTTGCTCTGCAAGGGCTGCTGTGCCAAATACATATGCTGCCTTATTTAATGGACCACCCATATCTGTTGCCATCATTGCACCAAGAAGTATTCCAAGGGCAATGGCTGAGCCTGAACCCATTCCCGAAAGAACAGTAGTAATCCATGTATTTAATGCACCAACCACCGGATTAATCAAGCACATTACAACGCCTATAATAGAAATACCACAAAGAGGATATAGCAAAACTGGCTTGATACCTTCCAGGGATTTTGGCAATTTATCAAATAGCTTTCTAAGGCAAAGCACTATGTAACCTGCTGCAAAACCTGCTACCAGCGCTCCAAGGAATGCTGAAGAAACATCTCCGCCAGGATTTGCAAATGTTGCACCTGTCTTTGCAAGAGCACCACCTACAAAACCAACAGCAAGTCCAGGCCTGTCAGCAATGGACATTGCGATAAAACCAGCAAGAATAGGAAGCATAAAATCAAATGCCACCCCGCCAATTGTCTTGAACCAGGCTGCCACTGGCGTATTGCTACCAAAATTACTTGGGTCAATCTCGTAGTCATCAAGAAGGAATGCAATAGCAATCAGGATACCGCCACCAATTACAAATGGAAGCATATGTGAAACACCATTCATCAAGTGCTTGTAAGCCTTTCGACCTGCAGATTCCTTTCCATCATCGCTTCCCTTAACTGCTGCACCTTCATGATGATAAATGTTTGCTGTATTTGCTTTTTCAAAAAGTTTTTCTGGAGAATGAATGGCATCCTTAGTAGAGGCTATTACAACCCTCTTGCCATCAAACTGTCCCATTTCAATATTTTTGTCGCAGGCTACAATTACTGCATCTGCTTCTTTAATTTCTTTTGCTGTAAGTGGATCCTTGGCACCGCCGGAACCATCTTTTTCAACTCTGATAGAAATACCAAGTTCCTTTGCTTTAAGCTCTAAAGCCTCTGCTGCCATAAAAGTATGAGCTATACCTGTTGGACAGGCTGTAACTGCTACAATCTTTTTAGCAGATGAATTTGTTGCGGTAACTTCAGATGCACTACCATCCTTTTCAGCTTCCTTTTGGTCAATTAATGATAAAAATTCATCTACCGACTTAGCCTCAACAAGCTTTTTGCAAAATTCTTGGTCCATAAGGATTGTCATAAGCTTTGCTAACACTTCAAGATGAGTGTCTGCTCCACCTTCTGGTGCTGCAATCATAAATAATAAATTGCTTGGCTTTCCATCTAAAGCCTTGTAATCTACCCCCGCAGGACATGTGATTGCCACCACCCCTGCTTTTTTTACTGCTGCTGATTTACCATGTGGAACGGCTATACCGTTTCCGATTGCTGTAGAACCTTTTTTCTCTCTTGCAAGAATTGCCTCCTTAAAGCCTGCCACATCATTCAGATTTCCCACTGAATCATGCAAAGCTATAAGCTGGTCAATTGCTTCTTCCTGTGACCCGAGAGCCACTTGAAGTTTGATCCCTTTTGGATTAATGAACTCTGAGATTCTCATTTTCCCCTCCTATAATTCTCTTAACAGTTTTTCTATATCAACAGCTTTTGCAAGTCCGTCTGAAAATGCCGTAGCACTACCAGCTGCTGTGCCCATCTTTAGTGCAGTTTCGTAGTCTCCTGTCTTGATATATCCGGCCACAAAACCTGCAACCATGGAATCTCCTGCTCCTACTGAATTTCGCACCTCCCCCTTTGGTACGCCTATACGATATTGCTTTCCGTTTTCATCAACAAGCATCGCTCCCGCTCCAGCCATGGAAATAAGAACATTTCTTGCTCCCATCTCTTGAAGCTTTAAAGCCCCATCGTATAATTCTTCGTCTTTGATAAGAATCTTTCCAACAATTTCTCCAAGCTCAAAATTGTTTGGCTTAATTAAAAATGGATGATACTTTAAAACGTTTGTAAGCAAATCCTTTGTAGCATCTACTACAAATTCGATTCCCTTTCCCTGTAGCATAGAAAGGATTTTTTCGTATACATCATCTGGAAGAGAATTTGGAATTGAACCAGCCAAAATCAGCACGTCCCCTTCCTTTAGTTTTGAAAGCTTGTCAAACAATGTCTTTTGCGCTTCCTCATCTATCCTTGGGCCCTGAGCATTTATCTCAGTCTCCTCGGTTCCCTTTAGCTTGATATTTATACGTGAAATACCGTCCTTTAATTCAATAAAATCTGACTTGATTCCGGCTGCCTTTACCGCTTCATCTATTGCCTTGCCTGTAAAGCCAGCGGTAAACCCCAGCGCTGTGGACTCTAAACCCATCTCAGCCAAAACCATGGACACATTGATTCCCTTTCCGCCATAATAGCATTCTTCACTGGCAGAACGATTAGTCATGCCTGGCAACAAGTCACCATCCATTCTAACTACATAATCAATTGCAGGGTTAAACGTAACCGTATAAATCATCTTCTCTCCTCCATTTCTCTATATAAACATTCCTCTACGAATTTCGCCGTAGCTCCTTATCAGCATACATTTGCTGGTCTGCCTTATCTATGCAATCGCTGATATTTCCGCACTCAGAATATATTGCTGCACCAATAGAAACACGGATTTTGGTTTGCATATCCTCTATGTGTGTGATTTTTCTAAGGCCTAAGCGGATTTCCTGCTTAATACTATCTATCTCAGCGATACTTTTTATCTGATGTAAAATAACAAACTCGTCTCCTCCGAAGCGGCATACAACACTGGACTCTGCCGCCACCTGACGAAGAACCTGGCTTGTCCTTTGAAGGACTAAATCACCAAAATCATGTCCGGACAAATCATTAATGGTCTTAAACTTATCTATATCAAGCATGAGGATTGCAAAGTCAGTCCTATCCTTTTCGTATTGAGAAATATATTTTTTGACGATTTTATTGAAGCCACTTCTATTATAGAGACCTGTCAGTTCATCAGTTATAGAAAGCTTTTCTAAGCGCTCTCGCTCAGCCACTTCATCTGTAACATCCTTAAAGAAGCCCACCAACCCCTCTATCTTACCGTCTACAATATAAGGCTTTTTAGTGGCGAGGATTTGGCGTACCTGTCCTTTAATTATACATTCCCCTTCCACATTCTTAATTATTTTTCCTTCATTTATAACTGCCAGCTCGTCCTTCATAAATGGCTCAGGGTCAACGTGCCAGCCCATATCCTCGTCTGTTTTTCCTATGATGCTCTCTTCTGATTCCATTCCATAATAATCCAAAAACATCTGATTGGCACCAAGGAATCTGCGTTCCTTATCTTTCCAGAATACACCTATTGGAAGCAGGTGAAGAATATTATCTACACTCTTGTCCGTATCATTCTTTTCAATATCATCCTGGTATTCATAGCAGTAAGTTCCCTCACTGTTTTGTATTCTCTCGGACAAATCAGTACATGCTTCGCAAACGCAGCTCATCACTGCGTCAAAATTTTCAAAATGCATTAATGAAAGATTAACGGTTTTCCAGGCGTACTCCCCCTTTACATCAAGTATTCTAAAGTAGCCCTGAATCATCTTGGTAGGTTCATTTTCTATTCGCTCTTTGATTGTTTTAAGGTTGAAAAAACTGCCAAATCTTTCTCTGTCTTCCACGTGCACCAGCTTATTTTTTATACCCTCCAAAACTTCCTTTGGCCTTTTGTTCTCCAGATTGATGTGCAATCTGCTGTCGTGGAGATAAATGTTTTCAAAGTACTCCTCCTCAATTCCAAAGAGGTCAACGCACTCATAAAATGAAAACATATTGTTACTAATCTCAGCCACCTTGTTGTCATAGTTGGAGTTAAGAAGTCTTGAAAGCATTCTGATTGAAATCAGGTAGGCGTCCTTTCCAGAATCCGGGTCTGAAATTACATGGCGTACTCGCATGTTGACTATGTGGCCATCCTGGATAAAGTCCATGCTTTCACTTTTGCCCATCTCCTTACTGTGGGTACATATCTCGATAAAATGACTGTACTGAACCCAGGCCCTGTTGCCCTCTTCATTAAGCTGCTCTTCCATCTGCTCAGGGCTTTTGAATCCAAAATCACATATGATTTCCTTGTAGCTTGAGTTCGTATATACGTATTTCCATTTTCCATTCTTTGCAACTATTATTGCAAGTGGTAAAGGATTTTCTATTACCTGATTTGAAATATTCTGCAAAGGATTTTGTCTTAGCACATCAATACGTCCTAAGTTTTCATAAAATCTTCTTTCAGGTTGTCGCTCTAAGGTTCTTCCATCCTTTAAAATACACTCAAGCCCCTCGATAAATGGCATAGGTCTTCCTATGAGATAACCCTGAATCATCTCACAGCCAATACTTCTCATAAATTCAAACTGCTCCAAGGTTTCGACACCTTCCACCAGAGTATGAATGTTTAGATTTTTAATCATGGATACTATGTGCCTAAGGATGATTTTTCCCTTTTCTGTGGTATCAAAATCCCGCAAGAAATCCATATCAATTTTTACTAAGTCAAATTGATGGTCCTTTAAAAGATTTAATGAAGAGTAGCCGCTTCCAAAATCATCCATCCAGATTTGATAACCCTTTTCTCGAAGCTTGGATATCTGCTCTAAGATAAACTGTGGATTTTCCATCAGGGCACTTTCAGTTACCTCAAAATGGAACATATCCTTTGGACAATCATACTTTTCCATCAACTCATCTATAAATGAAGCCAAATCAACTACTTCAAAATCGATTCGAGACAGATTTATGGAAACCGGCACTGACTCTCTCTTATTTCTCATCTGTTGCTGATACTTGGAGAAAACCTCCTCCATTACGAAGGCATCAATCTTTGGAATCAGACGATATTCCTCCAAAACAGGTATGAATTCGTTTGGATAAATCATACCCTTTACCGGGTCTATCCATCTGACAAGTGCCTCCCAGGCACAGACCTTTCCCGTATAAGCTCTCACGATAGGCTGATAATATACCTGTATATATTTCTTTTCTAAGGCTTCATCCAGATTATCTAATATCTGCTGCTTTTTCCTAAGGGTGCCCCCAAGCTCTTCATCGTAAATCTTATATTCAAGATCATACATCTTTTTTATACTTATGCAGGCTACTCTGGCACGGTCACAGCACCGGATTACATCCTTATCCTCGTTCTCGCAAATGTAGATTCCAGCCTTTAGCTCTATATTAATATTTCTTTGAACCAGTTTTATCCTGTCTCTGATACTTCTTATGTTTGGAATTACCTGGGTAGAATAGGCACAAACCACAAAATGGTCCCCAGAAAATCTAGAAATTAACTGTCCCTTAAAGACATCCTGAATTACTTTTCCGATTATGGTTAAAAGCTCATCGCCTTTTTCATATCCATAATTGGCATTGAAGGCCTTGAAGTTGGCTAAATCAAAAAATACAAAGGCATACTCCTTTTCAGGGTCCGCCTCCTCAAGCAGCACATGGGCACAGTCGTAGAAGGATTGCTTGTCTAACAACCCGGTCAACTCATCCTTTACAATGCGCAACTCATCATACTCGCCCATACTTTACTCCCCAATATCCCCTAAGTTTATTTATTTTATCATCCAAATGTGAATATTTGAGTAAAAATATTTGTTTTCTGGCTAATTAACGGGTTATTTCTCAAAAAAAATAAGAAAGCTGCTCTCCAATCTCTTAGAAATTGAAAAGCAGCCCTCAACGATTAAGTGTAAAGTTCATTATTCAGTTCCTTTCTGGAATTATCTCTAAAAAGTTACATCCCCTCGCATCAGCCGGTAAGTTCTCTGCCAAATCGGCTAACGGAGAATTGGTCCGCTTGCTCATTAGGACAATTCATTTGCTTTATATCTCTATTATCGGCTGAATTGAGAGAATGTTTATAGTTTTTATTTAATTATCTGTTGTCAGCAGAGTATTCCCTTGAGGTTTCCACTAAATTTCCACCGTTATCGTAGCTTCCGCCGTGAATAGTTTTGCTTTGCTTATCAATACTATTGAAATACATGTCCCAGTAAGGCTTGTAGGTTCTGTCCTTGCAGGCGTACTTTTCAGCAGCAGCTGCTGAGTTGTTTCCATGGGTAAAATAATTCCAGCTGGTCTTTGGATAAACGTTGGTATAGTATCCGTCTGTTATCATAAAAAACGAAAAGGACACCTCACCTGGAGATATAGCCATAGCATACGCAGGGTCAACTATGTAGCATTGATTCTGAACCCTGACGATACACCACTGACTTCTTGTGCTTCCGTCGTCATAAATTACTTTACCAGCATCTACACCCAGCTGTGTCAATAAATAGGCGTAGGCTGCAGATAAATCATTATTGTAGCCCTTATTTTCCATAATGACTTTGTAAGCATCGCCAAGGCTGTTGCCATCGTAATTGGTTGTGTCATTATCGAAATTATAGCCGGCATCTCGCACTACGTAGGCATACATTTCAGTAATCTTTTCAAAGTTGGAGTCTGATTCCTGACATACCGATTTCAAAATACCTGTGACCTTGCTGCCAAAGGAATCCACCTGATTTTTCAACTCGTCTTTACCAATGCTCAGGCTAAAATAGCCTACACCATCTTTGAATCCAACGCCTGACGCTGGAGGTGAAATATATCTGCCTATGACTGGACAGCAATAGGCTACCGCCTCATTCATGACCACATCATAGGTTTCCTGATTGGCACATTTAAACTTGTCCTTGCCAGACATTGCCGCCTTAACAAGGCTTATATATGCACTCTTTACATCCTTACCCACAGCCTCAAAATACAAAGGTGACATAGCATATAAATTAAACTCTAATGGCCCAACTGTTGGGATTTCCTCCTCCTCAGCCTTGGACTCCTCCTTTTCATCCTTTGCCGCTGGCTTTTCCTCAGCTTCCTTCAGCTCATCAATATCTGCCGCCTTTTCCTCTGTGTTACTTGGCTTGCCTTCCACAATAACTGTCTCTTTGCTGGCGTCAGCTGTAGTCAGTTCCTCAAACATCTCCTTGGAGCTCAAGTTGCGATATGCCATAAAAGCCAAAACTGCCACAAAAATCACAGCAATGATTCTAATATATTTTCTCATCTAATATTGGTTCCCTTCGAATGATTGTCGCATTCTATTTTGCGGCATTACATATCAGCTCGACACATTTTTCAATTCCTAGAGTTGAGCTTTTTACAGCCAAATCGTAGTAGGCCGCATTTCCAAACTCTGTGTTGGTGTAATATTTGCAATACTTCTTTCGGGCTTTATCTACAGAATGTAAATGCTCCAAAACCTTTTCCTCTGAAAGGTTCGGCATTTTTCCTTTCATTCTGTTGAGCCTGAAACGCTCATTTGCTGCCACAAACACGTGGAGGGTCCTGTCGAATTCTTTAAGAATAATATTTGCATTTCTTCCTACAATTACGCAGTTACCCTTTTCGGCTACCTTTTTAATGGCTTCCCTTTGGGCGTTGAAAAGCCTCTCGTCTAAAGGCTTGTTGTAGAAATCAAACAAGCTCTGCCCAAAGCCAAACTCCTTTGGAACCTTCTCATCGTAAAAGCGAATTTCCTCTGGAGTGAGGTTGCCACTTTCAAGTGCAGCCCTGACAATCATATCTTTATCGCAGTAATAAAAACCTAATTGCTCTGCCACAGCCTGGCCTATGGTGCTTCCACCTGCGCCAAACTGCCTGCTAATTGTAATAATATTCTTCATAATTACCCCACTATAAAACCTTATTCAAAAAGTCTATTGTTCTATCTTCCTTAGGATTTAACAACACTTCCTGCGGTGTACCTTCCTCAATGACATAGCCGCCATCCATGAAGATTACTCTATCTGCCACTTCTCTGGCAAAGCCCATCTCGTGAGTGACGATTACCATTGTCATGCCCTCTGCTGCAAGGTCCTTCATTACCTGAAGTACCTCTCCAACCATTTCCGGATCAAGAGCTGATGTTGGCTCATCAAAAAGCATAATATCCGGATTCATGCAAAGTGCTCGTGCAATAGCCACACGCTGCTTTTGTCCACCGGAAAGCTGGCTTGGATAGCTTTCAGTCTTGTCTGCGAGTCCAACCTTTTCAAGCATTTTGTTTGCTCTGACAACAGCCTCATCCTTAGAGCATTTTTTAAGCTGAACTGGTGCAAGTGTAAGGTTGTCTAAAATATTGAGGTTGTTAAACAAATTAAAATGCTGGAATACCATTCCAATGTTCTCGCGAACCTGGTTGATGTTGGTCTGCTTTGATGTAATATCCTGTCCATCAATAATAACGGTTCCATCGGTAACCTTCTCCAACTTGTTGAGGCAACGAAGGAAGGTTGACTTTCCTGAACCAGAAGGGCCTATGACGCACACAACCTCGCCCTTATAAATATCTGTTGAAATATCTTTTAATACCTCAAGGCTTCCGTATGATTTCTTGAGATTTTTAACACTTACTTTGATTTCACTCTTATCTACCAACGCTTAACCTCCTTTCAACCATCTTTGCACTTCGTGAAAGGATAGTTATAACAATAAGATACATTACACCAACGATTGCCCATGTCTGGAACGACATGAAGGTATTGGCCTGAACATTTTTTGCTGTGTTAACCAATTCAGGGAAACCAATTACTGAAAGGATAGAAGTATCCTTTAAGGTGATAATGAACTGGTTAATAAATGTAGGTATCATAGTCTTGATAGCCTGTGGAAGGACAACCTTTCTCATTGCCATTCCATAGGTAAGGCCAAGGGACCTAGCAGCCTCCATCTGTCCAACGTCAACAGACTGTATACCTGCTCTGACAATCTCTGCCATATAGGCACCACAGTTTAGGGCCAAACAGATTGTGCCGGCTTGAAGCGCCGTAAGTCCTACATTAAATCCACCGATTATGGTGTTGAAAAAATAAGGAACACCAAAATACACAAAGAATGCCAATACAATCATTGGAACTCCTCGGATAACATCTACAAAAATCTGAGAGATAACATTGCATGCTCTGTTTTTTAATACTCCCATGATACCGAAGATTAAACCTATGATACATGCAAAAAACAAACCTAGAAGTGCCAACAGTAAAGTTCTACCTAGCGCTCCTAGTAACATTAATCCATATACTGTAATTATTTTAAACATATAACTCCTTAACAGATAGTCGGGCAGGATAACCCGCCCGAGCAACATTCACTATTCTCCAAGATACTTCGCAACTATCTCATCGTAAGTACCGTTTGCCTTGATATTTGCAAGGCCCTTGTTGAACATATCTACTAATTCCTGATTGTCTGCGTTAAATACCGCAAATCCGTACTGAGCTGGGTCGTTACCTGTACCATCAACGAGCTTCATAGCAATACCTGTATCCTTGATGTTTGAAGCCATGATTGGAGTATCATCAAATACTGCTGCAACCTGACCCCCTACAACTGCCTGATACATTGTTGGTGAATCCTCGAAATATGTAACTGTAAATCCATACTCAGAAGCAAGACCCTCTGCATAAGTAGCACTCATAGAACCTGTCTTAACTGCAACTGACTTACCCTTTAAGTCCTCAAATCCTGCAATGTCTGAAGAAGCTTCTACAGCCATGCTCTGATTTGCATCATAGTATCCATCTGAGAAAATCCAGCCTGATTCTTTTCTCTCATCTGTAATTGAAGCACCTGCAATAAGACCGTCTGCCTGTCCAGCCTGACAAGCAGCAATTGCTGCATCCCATCCAAGTGACTGTACTTCGTACTTGAATCCCTGATCCTTTGCTACAGCATCAAGAATATCCATATCAATACCAACAAAATCCCCGTTGTCATCTGTATACTCAAATGGCTTAAACGCTGTGTCTGTAGCGATAATCCATGTCTTATCAGATGAAGCCTGTGCAGAATCTGATGAAGTCTCCGCTGCTGAGCTGCCACCACATCCTACCATAGTTGCCATTGTTGCAACTGCCATTAAAACTGCTAAAATTCTTTTCTTCATAATCAAATATCTCCTTCCTCTATTCACATTCTTTTATAAATGCCCTAACTAATTTTAAGCTTTCCTCGTTATTTTCATAGGAAAACTCTGGGTGCCACTGCACACCTATTGCAAATCTGTGATTCTTTACAGATATTGCTTCCACTAATCCATCCTCAGAATATGCCATGGCATCGACCTTTGGGGACAATTCCTTAATAGCCTGATGGTGATAGCTGTTGACGCTGTGAATGCCAGTTCCAATTATATCTGCTAGCATTGTACCGTCTAACACCTCAACCTTATGGGCCCCTCTGTCATAAGGCGGCTCCATGTGATGCTCAACTTTGGAATCATATTCTTTTGGCAAATCCTGATAAAGACTTCCTCCTAGATAAGCATTAATAAATTGGATACCTCGACATATACCAAGGAAAGGTTTGTCGTCCTTCAAACACTCATCTAGCATTATACTCTCCATTATATCCCTTGTTTTACAACTTTTTCCACAATAACTTTTTTCCTGCTGGTTATAAACTTCCGGCGCCACGTCATGTCCGCCTGTAAAAAGAATTCCATCGCACAAACTGTAGGCTTGCAATAATTCATGCTCATCCTCAGTGAAGGGTAAAATCACAGGGAGTCCTCCAGCCATTTCCACTGCCTTCATATACCCAGGCAACATCCATATACTCTCTTTTTCATCGTCATAAAGCGGAATTATTCCTATTACTGGTCTCAAATAAACCTCCTAAAACCTAAAGGCGCCTGCATATTAATGCAGACGCCCTTGTCTTTCATAAAACTTTACATCTTTTGGTTATATATTTCAAGTGGGTATATTAAAGGATTTATACATAGAACGCTTCGATTGCTTCTCCAATATATTTAGCGGCCCCACTTCCATATATAGAATCAATACCTGCAGCTAGTTCCTCATTCTCTTGATATCCTCTTGCTATATCAAGTAATAGTGCCTTTGGTTCTTTAATTTGATAAAGCTGTTTTGCAACAAAATCGTATTCTCCCACTAGCTGCCGAATCTCAAAACTATTAACATCTACTCCCTTCTTATCAGCGATTTTCTTTTGAATTTCATCCATTCGCTTTTGATATGACATGAACACTTCTGGCTTAGGAGTAGTCTTTATACTTTCTTTAACCCCATCCTTAGTGCCATACCATTCAATCATCTTTGCAAAATTCTTTTGAGTTTTTTCATCAGAAGCACTTTCTTTAAATTGCTTTTCCCACTCTTCAACACTTCCATATGTGTCTATGAATATCTGCTTCTGGGATTCATTCATATTCTCAAACATATCGTCAAACATAATTTGAAGTTCTGTTTCATCAAATACTGTAAAGTCCATATTGTCCCCTTTCATCATTTCGTCTATTCCGGCGATAATACGTTCAATCCTCTGCTTTTTCAAACATAACATTTTACGCTGTTTCGCCAACACACAACTACTATCAAGCTTTGGATTATCCATAATAAGTTTGATGTCAGCAAGTGGAAGATCAAGCTCTTTAAACACAAGAATTTGGCTGAGCCTACTGATTGCTTTATCGTCATAAAGCCTATATCCCGCATCATTAACTTCCGTAGGTTTTAAAAGCCCTATTTCATCGTAGTAATGAAGAGTGCGCACTGAGATGCCTGTAAGCCCTGATACTTCCTTTACTGTTCGCATTATTATGTCCCCCTGTCTCTTGATATAATCATCCTAACCCATGACGCAACGTGAGGGTCAATATCTATAATAAGATTTTTCTAAAAAAATATGCAGACGCGATTGAGCATCTGCATTCTTATACTATATACTTTCCTACTAACAATAATAACTAATTTCATCAAAGTATTCCAACCACTTATCACATATCTTATCTGTATTAGCTTCTATCATTCTAAGCATCTTCCTAAGCATACTTTCGGGTATCCTAGAATTATTATTGACTAGCAATGCTTTTCCACTTTTTGTTATCCAAATTTTAGTGGCATTTTCCGTTGGTTTCTTTTCTGAAATATGAACATGAACTGGCTCTAAAGGTTCTCCTTCTCCAATCCAAAAGAATACTATATATGAGCCAATTTTAAAAACCTGAGGCATTAAGAAATCCTCCTTTTTGAGATAACTCTATTATCAGATGAGCATTGTTCTCTACAAATTTTTTTAATGCTTCTATTTCCGAATCTGAGAACCCTTCATTTTCAACCCAATCATACTTAGGCAAGAAGCATGTTGCATGATGAAATCCACCTTCAACAGGTTTTTCTATATATACCTTCACTGTTCCATCTTTTTTCATCTCTGAATGTGCAATAGTAGTCTCATCATCCAAAGTCATATATTCATACATCATTGTTTTCGCCTTTCATATAGTTACCCATGTATACTCGTACCTATCTAACTTCATTTTAACATGTTTCCACTTTAAAAAATAGGTCGTCATCCTCATTGCGCCAGATATATGCTATAGTTCCCAAAACTCGCTTACTTCTTTGAGTATCTCCTCAGCCGGAAGAATTGTCGCCTTTTCAATCGGGAGCTTTGTCTTCTCTAAGTAATACTTGATTAGGTAGTATCCGGTGGCATATCCGGCACAGTAAGGCAGTCCTACTTTAGGAAAGCCTTGAATCTCTGCCATCTCATCACCATATAGATAGGTTGTTATGTTATCAAATCCAGTTACATTCAAACCGTCATGGATTATCTCTTTTATGAGCGGCATAAGTTCCATATCTGTTTTAGTAACCCATGGTCCAAGGAATTCTTCGCCAAAAATAGTTGTAGCATAGTTTTCTGCAAG
>JAILGH010000016.1 GCA_024697025.1 Pseudobutyrivibrio sp. | reverse complement strand
TGACAACGTAGTTGAGAACACAGAAGCAGCAGAATCTCGTATCCGTGATACAGATATGGCTGATACAATGGTTGAGTACAGCAAGAACAATATCTTACAACAGGCTGGACAGTCAATGCTTGCTCAGGCTAACCAGGCAACACAGGGTGTTATGAACCTTCTTCAGTAGAATTGAAAAATTCATTAGAAATATTCAATTTATAAATGGCAGGATTTTTAGAACAAAATATCATTCCCCACCTCAATTAAGAGGTGGGGATATTACTAGAAAGAACTATTAGACAAAAAAGTAACAAAGTAAACAATCTTTCACAACGGTGAAATTTCAAATATGAAATGAGGGTAAGGCTTATGGCATATTTTACAAGAAACAAAATGTTGACAATGGTTTTAGAGCTATACACATTCAACAACAGATTTGCAAATGGAGCAACTGGTGATGATGAAGCAGATTTAAGAGCTTTAATAGCTTGTCAGCAGAAAGCCTTAGTATTAGGCGAGTATCTTGAATCAATGGGCATGGATTACACCGATATCGTAGAAAAGTTTGAAAAATACTGCAACATGATTTACGATATAAGTGAGAACCTCAATGACACAGAATTGGTTATAAATAACAAAATATTAATCCAAAGTATTCTCGTGGACATTTTAGAGAATATTGAAAACAGAATAGTAGAAATCAGAAGTATCGATATTTACGATTTTAGAGGACTTGTTGAAGCGCCAGGTGAGAAGCTTATAGTAAGCAAAGAAATCAATCGACTCATTGATTCTTGCCTAAACAGCGCAGGACCACTCGATGAAGGACAAGAAATGTACAGACCTCTAGTTGTAGGAACCTATTAAAAATAAGTCAAAACTATTCTCGGTTTTTAAATTAATTAGGATATCAAATAAATATTAAGAGGCTCGTCTATTGACGAGCCTTTTCTGTTAGGGGGAGCACATGAATAACAAACCAAAAACAAAACTTCTTACAATTTCTTTATTATGCTGTGGCAGACCTGAGACAACGGAGCGTTGCCTCAAATCCTTGATGCCAATTCGTCAGGCTATCGATTCCGAAATTCAGGTAGTTGATACAGGTTGTTCCAAGGAAACCAGAGCTATCATAGAAAAATATGCTGATGAAGTCTTTGAGTTTAAATGGATAAATGATTTTGCGGCGGCCCGCAATTTTCAGCTTGATCAGGCTAACGGCAAAATGTTTTTGTTCATTGACGACGATGAATTCTTCTTAGATTGCACATATATAATCGATTTCTTCAAGCAGCCAGACTGCACTAGTTACAATATCGGTGGGTACTTTCAGCGTAATTACCTTGATATGGAAGGTAAGGAGTATCAGGATATCGAGGTTGTCAGAATGTGCAGCGTTACTCCAGAAACCTGCTTTAAGGGCAAAATTCATGAGTATATAGAGCCAGCCTACGGCAATGCAATGTTTATGGACGCAAGGGCCGGTCACTTTGGATACGTCTACGCTTCCCAGGAGGATAACATTAAGCATTCCCTAAGAAATATCCCTCTTATCAAGGAAATGATGGTTGAGGACCCAGACAATTTTCGTTGGCCTTACCAACTGGCTCAGGAGTACAAGGCAATTGGCTACAACAAAGAGCTGTTTGATGTATGTAAAGAGAGCTTTGATAGAACAGGAACAGATAAAGATACAGATGTTATAAGATACCGCGGAAGCTTCGCCTGTGGCTTGGTAATTGCCATGGCTAGGCTTGAGATGCTAGATGAGATAATAGACTTCTACGAGGAGGTCAAAAAGAAAGATTTAATCATGCAGCTACCGCTGGCTAAGATCGCATATTATGTGGCAAAGGTTTATTTCATTAGAGATGAGAATGAAAAGTGCGAAAAGGAAATAGATTTCTATTTTAGGACCTACGATGAAATCGGTCATGACGTTGGAATGGTCTATATCCAAGGCGGACTTTTTGCAAGTGATACCTTTGATGATACCAATTTAAATCTCATGTATTGCTACGCTATGACCTGTGGATTGCGCCGTGATGACTATGGTCCATTGGTACATTACTATCGTAGACTTAGTTGGGATTCTCCTGTTGTTAGAATCAATAGGGGATTTCTTTCTACTTTGCTACAGAAGGCTGCAGAAGTTGGATATAAGAAGGAAATCCGTGATGTTTTAAACAAATTCTTTACTACAGAAGGATTTAGAAATGTGCTTGAAAAAGCTATAGATGAGATGAGTGCATCTTTAAATGAGAATGCACTTATCAATCTTAAAGAGGCCTTCAAGACAACTGAAGGAGAAAAGGAACTGGGTCTTTTCATGGATGTTCGTATCCTTGAAAATGAGATTGCAAACGTAGATTATTGGGATAATTACAGACAAATCATCGATGTACTTGAAGCCTACGCTCAGCTTACAATCAAGTGGCAGACGGCTCACGATACTCTATTTAAGAGCGATGAACCTGCTGAGCTTGCCCCAGAGACGATAGTGGGCTGCGGCATTAATGACTTTATTAAGTATGCTAACGACAATCCAACCAAGAGTCTTACTATCATAAAGGAGCTCTTTGGAAAACGCTCGGCCCTTACTAATATTTTGACTGAGCTTTCTAGGCTATATGGACAAAAGCAAAAGGTGCTAGCGGCTAAATCATCTGACCCAGTCAAATATGAGGAGATGTATAACCTTGAGGAGCAGGTGCTACATCAGATAGCAGAGCTGGATGAAACAGGTAAAACTGATGAAGCGGTTGCGGTATATCAGCAACTGGTAGAAATTATCCAAAATACTTTTGGAGTAGATACTTTACACATCTAAATGTAACTGGCGGACTAAATTTTTTGAGAGGCTGACATGAAAATTTTAATGTATCGCTGGAAAGCCTATAACTACAAAGACATTAAGTACACATTTGAAAAGCTTGGATACGAGATTGAGGAGGTTTACCAAGACCTCCTTAATTATGATGTGGACGAGGAGTTTGCGGCCAAACTCAAAAAAATGATTAAGTCAGACACTTACGAGTTCTTCTTTACAGTTAATTATTTTCCTTTGATTTCAAATGTCTGTGAGGAATGTGGCTTGCTTTATGTGTGCTGGAGTTGCGATAATCCACTTATATCCATGTATCACAAGTCAGTTTTCAACAGTGTCAACAGAATCTTCCTCTTTGACATTACAAACGTGGAAGAATTCAAAGGTATGGGGGTGGATAATGTTTATCACCTACCACTTGCTGTGGATACTAATCGCTTGGATTATCTATTTGCAAATTCTAACGATTTGGATGCATACAAGAATAACATCAGCTTTGTAGGCTCCTTATACGAAAAGAATTCTTACGATAAAATGGAATACACTCTGCCAGAGTATTTGAGAGGTTATTTCGAGGCTACCATGGAAGCGCAAAAGGATTTACAGGGTATAAATATCATCGACAGAATGCTTACGCCAGAGATTTTAATGGAGCTTGAAACATATTTTGAATTGGATAAATCAGAGGATTCTCTGTCAGATTTAAACTTGATTTTTTCAGTGACAACCCTTGGTTTTAAGATTGCAGAAAAGCAGCGAAGAAGCATTATGATAGAGCTTTCAAAGCATCATGATGTAAGCATCTACACCAATTCAAATGTCCATGACTTGATAAAGGTAAATTATCGCGGCAGCGTGGACTACTGGAGTGAGATGCCAAAGGTATTTAAGGAATCCAAGATCAATTTAAACATGACTATTCCTAATATCAAAAGTGGTGTACCCCTTAGAGTTTATGATGTTTTGGGCGCAGGAGGATTTCTGATATCCAATTTCCAAGCGGAGATGCCAATGTTTTTTGAAAATGAAAAGCATTTTGTTTGGTATTACAATCAGAGGGATTTATTAGAAAAGGTAGATTATTACCTAAAGCATGACACTGAGCGTCAGCAAATTGCTAGAGCAGGGCAAGAATTTGTCCGCAAGAACTGCACCTATGAAGCTCGCATCCAAGAACTGCTATCAAAGCTATAGTAAATGATAGTAGCTCAAATCTGATAAAAGAAATAAAAAAAGCTTCTAGTAAGTAACAATTGTAACTGTCACTAAAGCGAAACATGTTCGTTGAGCGTAGTGATAGTTAAATTGTTACTGTACCTAGAAGCGTAGTATTTATAAATTTTGAGTTCTACAGTCCATAATTCATCATCATGCCCGAGTAAGCACTGGTAGCATACGGCGCTGTCAGAGTCTTGCCAGGGTTCTTGTACTCTACAACAGCCTTGTCCATGTAGGCCATCGGATTGATTGAAGCCTTGGTGGCGGCTGTGCTAATTGCTGCCTTTAGCTGATTTAATGTGGCAAATGCCTGCTCTCTGCTGCCATTGTTGATAGCATCTGAAAGAGTAGTGGAATCCAAAGAAAGATGTCCTAAAGCATCGGCCGTTATACCAACTACTGCAAGACTTCCGGCCATGCCCTTTGCAATAGCAGAAATCTCGTTAAATAAAGCACGATTCTGGTGAGAACCAGTGTATTTTAATCCAACATCTATCATACCATTGTAGCTATTAAGCAACTGGCTGACACCATCAGAAAGAGCCTCAGTATCATTCATCAAGCCAACTCTAACATTGCCTTTGCTAGGAGCAAGTAAAGCCAACTCGTAAATCTTGTTTACAGTAAATGTATTGGACAAAGACTGATGCTCAACGCCATTTAACTTGAAGTTGGAGTTAGATGGTGGCTGAGAAACCTTGTCAATACCAAGGGTGTTCAACTCTCTCCATGCAATATTAGAAGAAATCTTGAACAGGTAATCCTCATTTTCGGAAATACCCGTTGATTTAGAACTAATCTCAACGGCATTTTCACCCTTGGAGTTGGTTATCAATCTTGCGCTAAGTCCAACATTTGAAGTGTTCAGCAAGCGTACAATCTTGTTCTGAACCATAAAATTGGTCTCGCCTCGATTAACGTTGAACTGGAACTCGTAAGAGTGGCTGCGAATATCCAAATCAAAGGAATATTGACCCTCTTGGAAATCGTGGCCGGTAGGCTCTAAAAAGTTGCCTATGTTAATCTGTGGCTTCGCCAAAGAATCAACTTCTATAGTAAATTCTTCTGCTTCCTCAGTGTTGTCCCCAACATAGAGAACATCAACAGAATCTGGCTGAGAAGAATGAGCCATGCGCTTGTTAAGGATGGTTGAAATATCATCTCCGCCTGATGACAAATTGGAAACAGAAAGAGACATAGCATTAGCGTGCTCTTTAATATCAATAGCAAACTGCCCCAAATCAGACGTATCCTCAATCTTGTACAGAGGGGACTCTTTGTTGGCCTTAATTATTTTGTTGTAGGTATCGCGTAGTTCACTTTTCTTGTGAGATTCATACCGAGAACCTATGTTATCGCCATAGGTGGTCATGAAATAATTATACGCAGTATCTATGCGTGACATAAGACGCCCCTCCTTTCTTCCTTGAATTTTATGTGTGACAATCCTTTGTCTACTCCGGGACATAGATAGCTATATTTATACTTATAGTTACTATCATAATATCACAAGTCAAATGTTTTGAAAACCCCCTAGATTTAGAGATATTATCAGAAAATTTGACTATATATTGGTGAAAACAATTGAGTTTACAGTTATTCTAGAAAAAGAGAGGCTAAATAAAAACTCCACTACATTTTAAGAAATGTAATGGAGAATTAATCTAACTATTTACTTTAATAACTTTGCCGGGATTGCCTACAACTACGCCTCCAGGAGGAACATCCTTTGTGACAACTGCATTGGCTCCGATTACAGCACCTTTACCTACAGTTATAGGACCGATAACAGCTGCGCCTGCACCAATATCGACACCATCCTCCACAACAGGAACACCGCGACCGTTAGTACCTATTACAGAACCTTGCCTTATGGTAACGTTGTTTCCAACCACAGCATCGGTATGAATAACGATGCATGAGAAATGATCAATCATAAATCCAGAGCCGATATGTTTAACATGGCTTGGGATATCTATGCCGTATTTCACAGATATGCTATGAAACTTAAGTCTTGTGATAAAAGCAAGTGGCTTCATCCATCCATGAGAGTTTTGGTAGCAAAGCTTGCGATACCAATGACTCCAAGCGTAGCCTGGCTTTGTGTGATATATCTTGAACCTTCCCATGAAGGACCAATCCGAAGAATATCTAAGAAAGTCGCTTTTAAGCAGTTCTTTGTACTCTTTACGTTTCATCCTAGCTCCTTATATATTTCAAATAATTTGTCACAGTATTCATTGATATTATTATAAGCTAAGGCACGGGCAGATGCACCCTTAGATTTTTGCTGGTAAACGCTCTCATCTGCAAGCAATTCCTTGATGGCGCCCACATAGTCGTCTGCCTCATTACAAATATAGCCGCAGCTATCATCTATTATGTTTACAAGGCCTCCATTTGCAGTGCCTACAACAGGTTTTTGAAGGGCCATGGCCTCTAATGCAACAAGACCAAAGCCTTCCCATTTAGAAGGCATGACTTGTACTTTGGTACTTGCCATGTAGTCGTAGGAATTCTTTTTAAATCCCTCTAAAATAAGCTTACCGCTTAAATTGTTATCAGATATAAATGCAGCCAAATCATCATACAATTCACCGCCACCAACGACTCTAGCAAGGGAGATTGTACCATCCTCTAGGAGAGTTTTAGCGATATTTGCAAAAAGAAGAGGATTCTTTTGCTCGGTTAAACGGCCTACAAAAAGTATATCGCTGGCTAAAGCTGAAGGGTCCAAATCAGGATTTACCTGAGAGGTAACACCTTCCACAGAAAATGGATTGCCCACAATAGTGATAGGACATTTGAGCTTGCCTGTGTATCTATATTCATTTTTAACAGCTTCAGAAACCATAAGTATATGGCTGATGTATTTGCATGCCATTAAATAGGAAATAGTCTTGTAATGAATTTTTTGAATCCATGGTGGATTGTTGTGTAGATGAGAAACCACAGGAACCTTGCCCTTTAATGCGTAAGCGCAAAGTACGCTGGCAGTGAAATCGTGAGCGTGGACAACACTAGGGTGTAGCTCATCAACAGCCTTTTGAATTTCGGAAATTGTAAGTTTTGGAATGCCTCTATATTTGTCAGAAAGACCAATAGAATTAAGCTTATCTTCAATAGGACCGCGAGGTGCCATATAAATGAAATCCTCGCGGTCTGATAACCCTTTTATAATCTGGCATACTACGTTTTCTGCACCAGAATAGATATTAGATTTGATTACGTGTAGAATCATTGTGCTTCATTCTCCTCGCTAGAGTAACGGGTGATGGTGCTACCGTATTCATAGGTATCTAAGAATTCATGGTATTCCTTAAATGACTTAGGGAATTCCTTATTAAATGCTTTTGCAATATCGCCATTGTAAAGCTTTACAGAATCATCGCCATCAATCGAGCTAACCTTGATAGTGGCAATATCTTCACCATTAAATACCCTGACGGCCTTCTTTCCGGCAGAATAACCGATGATATATGGGTCGGTGAAAAGTGTAACAAGACTGTTAGCACCTATTGAAGTGTCGCCTGCCACAAGCACTACACCAGAATCTTTACAAACAGAACCGATAGTCTCCATTTGGTCTGTAAGCATACTTCCGAAAGGAATGTAGATAGCAGAGCATTCGCTACAAGCTTCTTGGATTCGCTCGTCTATTGTGGAATCAGCTACGTCCTGAATATTTTCGGTTTTTTTAGAATCGTCGGCATCAGAATCCTTTTTAGATTCTTTATCAGAGGTCTTCTTGGAATCCTTATCAGAATCCTTTTTGTTATCCTCTGACTCGTCCTCATCAGAAGTCTCCTTAACAGGAACAGTCTTGCCTGTCTTCCAGAAGTCTGAAACTGTAGCAACCCTTGTAGAAGATGGGGCATTAAGACCCAGGTTTGTACCGTCTCCAAGAGACTCAACAACATTATTCATGCCTTCCTTAGCAGAAAATGCAACGAACTTACTTGGAGTGAGAGCAGTTGAGTTCTGTTGCTCAGGAGTAACTGAAGCTGTGTTGCTGGCAGGAACAATATATTCCTTCCAAGGAATACCTGCTTGGTCTAAGTAAGCTTCAAAAATCTCGTTTTGATAGATGGAATCAGTATCCTCAGGTGAGAATAAAATACCTACAGTCTGTAAGTCGTCAGTTGTCTCAATCATTAGAGAAACCTGATCAACAATGCTTGGTTTTGAGCTGACACCAGTAACATTCATGCCTGTTGTCTTGTCCCAAGACTTTCCATTTAAGCTGGCAATCCTAAGAGTACCCTTAAAGTCTACGATACCAGTAGCGACGATAGGAACGCTATCAGTTGCTGCTACTGCAGAGGAAAGGGTTTGCTTGCCTACAGTAAAAATCAAATCATAGGAACCGCTTGCAGCAGAGGATGCCATATCGTCACTTGACTTGTCCTCTGAAACAGTGGATGTCTTGATTTTGAAATGTTCTTCACCTAACTTATCAGACAATGCATCAGAAAAACCTTGAAGTATAATTTTGTCATAATCATTGTCTTCTGATAAAAGTGCTGATATATTATAAACATACGAATCCTCAGAGGATTCTTCTATCTTTTCTGAAACGGCATCTATCTTAGAGGATTGACCGCATCCAATCAGTGTCAATGCCGAGGTTGTTGCCAACAATATACTAATTAATCTTTTTTTCATATTATTCCTTTCAAAGGTTTATCTAGTTATCCCTTGTGTTTTAGCTATTAAATTTTAATTAGAAATAACAAATAAGTCAAATTGGAGAAATAAATGTTATTTAATATAAGAAGTATTATAGCCGCATGCATAGGGTTATTGTACCCAAAACGATGTGTGGCATGCGAAAAAGTTTTATTGAAAATAGAAAAAGATTTGGGCATTTGTAGGGAATGTTCCAAGAAAATTAGGTTGGTGGGGCAGGATGCTTGTATGAAATGTGGAAGCCCTATATCTAACATAATAGATGAATACTGCAATAATTGCATAAAGACAACTCATCACTTTAAACAGAGCAAAGCTGTCTTTAGATATGAAGGACCAATGAAGGAGTCTATGTATCGCTTCAAATATAATAATAGGAGGTGTTATGGCAAGGCCTACGCCAAACAAGCTGTAAATGTATATGGTAAATGGATTAGGCAAAAGGGGATTCAAGTGATAGTTCCGGTTCCTATGTATAGACCCAAGGAAAAATTGCGTGGCTACAACCAGGCCACAGTCTTTGCAAATGAGCTTGGAAGATTGACGGATATACCGGTTGTCAATGACTTAATACTACGTAATAAAGAAACTGAGGCAATGAAGGGTTTGGGCCGGCTAAAAAGAAAGAAAAATTTGTTAAATGCCTTTACTTTGGCCGAAAATGAGTTACAATTTAGAAAAGTACTTGTAGTAGACGATATTTATACAACTGGAACGACCATGGATAGTGTTGCGAAGGTTTTAAAAAATGGGGGTGCAACTCAGATATACGGATTATGTATCTGTATTGGCGAGGCACAATAGAAACAGGAGGTAGCGGTTATGGAGGTTCGTAACTGTAGAAATTGCGGTAGATTATTTAACTACTTGGGAGGCATGAATATTTGTCCTGCTTGTAGGGAAATCGTGGAAGAGAAGTTCCAGCAGGTCAAGGAATATATTCGTACCAATCCACGTGCCAACATTCAGGAGATTGCTGACGACAACGATGTGGCAACAAGCCAGATTCGCCAGTGGATTAGAGAAGAGAGATTACAGTTTGCGGATGACTCACCTGTTGGTATTGAGTGTGAGGGCTGTGGCGCCACAATCAAGACTGGCAAATACTGTGATTCTTGTAAGACCAATATGGCAAATATTCTTAAGAATTCTATCAATAAACCAAAGGCTCCAGAGTCAACTTCAAAGCGTCAGCCACATGATACCAAAATGCGATTTTTGGAAAAATAATTTGAATCTATTAATACCTACCGATAATACTCGGTAGGTATTTTATTTTAAGAGGCTTTTATGCTATACTGATTCTGAATTATTGCGTAAAAGAGGATATTGGTATGATAAATGAAGAACGCGTTAGGCACATGACGGCTATGGCAGTCTTCGAAAAAGAGCTTGGTCCTGAGTATCAACCAATGCTCCGTTACTCTAAAAAAGAATATATCGCCTTACACGGTTGGGGAGGATTTCTGGCAGGCACACTTTTCTATGGTGCAGTTTACGCCTTTATTGTTTTATATTTGGTAAGTAACGTTATCGAGAATCTCTCGACAATGTATATTTTGTTGATTGCGCTTGCGGGACTATTGGTCTATGCGGCGTATATCATCATACATGTTCACAATGCTAGACGCCGCGCTGCTAAGCAATATAAGCGTGGAAAGCGCCTTATCAAGGAGTTGGCTTATCGCTACGAAAAGCTTAACGACATGTACGAGGCAGAGGTACAGCAAACCAAACCGATACTTGCAAGAGATTACGAAGAATACAATGACTAGAGGATAATTTTAATGAATGCTTTTATTAGGTTACGAGACGACATCAGGAGATTCATTTTATCTCGTGAAATGCTTTTCTTAAAAATATGGAGTGCCCTCATAGCTTTTGTTGGCCTTATGTGTATCAAAGTTAATTTTGGATACAACAAGACAATCAGCAAGATTTGGGTTTCCATTATCATTGCAATTATATGTGCGTTTTTCCCTATTCAGGGAGTCTCATTAATTCTAGCAATAGTTTTACTTATTGATTTGGCGGCACTAAGCCCACAGGTTGCTCTTGTTGCACTAGGCCTGATGATAATTGGCTACATCGTTTGTGCATATTTTAGAAGCAAGAATACTTACAATATGGTCATGGTGCCTATTTGCTATGCATTCAAAGCGCCTTATGCCATGGCGCTTGGTACAGGATTATTGTCAAATATCAATGAGTTGGCCTCAGTTATTTGCGGTACAGTCACAGCATATTACCTACATATTATCAAGGATAATGCTAAGGCGATATTAGATGAGGCAGCTGATGTTACCGTCTTTTCCTTATTACAGGATCAGATGCTTACCAACAAGATGTTTTATTTCCTATTGGTAGCAATGGTAGCGATGTTTTTAGTTGTGTATTTGTTACGCCAGTCAAGCATCAATATGTCTTGGATTATTGCGGATGTGGCAGGTGTGGCTGTTGAGTTTATTATAATGCTTGCAGGCTACTTGTTTACAAGCACAAAGGGTCAGATTCCAAATCTTATCACGGGCAACATCATCGTTCTTGTGATTGGATTTATATTAAATTACTTCATATTAGATCTTGATTATTCTCGAATTGAAAAAGTTCAGTTTGAGGATGATGACTACTATTACTATGTAACAGCAGTTCCAAAGATTCGAATTGTTGAAGAAGACAAAGAAGTCAAGAAATTTTAACGCAAACCTTAGGGTAGTTAGGGAGTGAATCAGTGGACAGTGTGTTCAATTCTATAGAGGTTGTCATAAGTGATTTCGTTAGTATTCCAGAAGTAAACCCTATAGACGTCATTGAGATTTTTATAATTGCATATTTCATGTACCACCTGCTTGTTTGGGTTAAAAACAGCAGGGTATGGATGCTTGTAAGGGGTGTTATTATCATCCTGTTGTTCTTTGTTCTTGCAGCTGCGCTAAACATGAACACAATTCTCTGGTTAGGAGAGAAGTTGGTTACAGTTGCAATGACAATGCTTATAGTGGTCTTCCAGCCAGAGCTTAGAAGAGCACTCGAGCAGATTGGACGACGGAAAATCACCTCTTTATTTTCGTGGAACATTTTAAAAACTGGCACCAAGAAATTCGACGACACTACCATTACAGGTATGGTTACAGCCTGCTATGAAATGGCAGCAGTTAAGACAGGTGCCCTCATTGTTGTGGAAAACGACATGCAGCTTACAGAGTTTGAGCGTACAGGTATAAGTCTTGACGCCCTTGTTACTAGACAGCTGCTTATCAATATATTTGAGAAAAACACACCGCTTCACGATGGTGCAGTTATTGTCAGAGGCGATAGAGTGGTTTCGGCCACATGCTATCTTCCTTTATCTGACAATATGGGCTTGTCCAAGGATTTGGGCACAAGACATCGTGCGGCAGTAGGTATAAGTGAGGTTTCTGACTCTCTTACAATAGTTGTTTCAGAGGAGACTGGTACAGTTTCTTATGCAAGAGAGGGACGTATCGTTAGAGACGTCAAGGAAGATGAGCTTATATCAGAACTTAAGAAGATTCAGAGTACAGAAATAGAACAGCTAGATCCAGAAACAGCTGAAAAGGAGGGCCAGGCATGAAGCAAAAGATTATTAACGCCCTCACAAGAAACTTCGGACTAAAGCTACTTGCCCTAGTATTTTCATTCCTACTATGGCTTGCAGTAGTTAATGTAGACGATCCAACTGTGCCTAAAACACTCCCTGTCCGCGTCAACGTTATTAACGAGGATGTTTTAAAGGACAAAGGAATGACATACAAGCTGAAGGATGGCATAAACATAGTTAATGTTAAGTTCAGTGCAAAGCGTTCCATAATGGAAAAGATTAGTTCTTCAGACTTTACAGCTACAGCTGACATGGAGCAGCTTCAAAACGAGGAGAGAGTTCCTGTAACAGTAGTGGCAAATTCTTACGAAAATGCTATCAAGATTTCTGAGAAGCAGAACTACTTGCTTGTGGAGCTTGAGAAGGAAGAATCAAAGCGATTTGCAATAGAGGCAAAGACAACTGGCACCCTAGAGTCAGGACTGGAGGTTGAGGAGCTTAAATGCAGCCCAACGGTTATCACTGTAAAGGGTCCAGAGGGAGAGGTTAACAAAATTGCCAAGGTTGAGGCACTAGTTGATGTGACAGACAACACCAGCGATTTTACTGATGTGGCAGTCCCTAAGTTTTACGACAAAAAGGGTATTGAAATTAAAGATCTATCAGATTTGAGATTTTCTGTTAACTCAGTTAATGTCAGTGTTCATTTTGCAAATAGAAAGACGGTTGATATAGTGCCAAAGACAAGCGGTACTTTGTCTTCTAATCTTACTCTAGATGAGATTAAGACAGACCCTTCTTCGGTAATTATCATGGGCGAGCCAGAAGCGCTTAACAATGTTTCAAGCATCACCATTCCAGATTCAGTTATCAATCTGTCTAATCTTAATGGTTCATTTACGACATCGGTAGATATCAGTTCATATTTGCCAAATGGAGTATCCCTAGCCGAGGGCTCTCCATCGCGAGTAACTATCTACGTGCTGATGGCAGGAGAAAGCCACAAAGAGGTTGAAATCCCTGCATCCAACATCAGCTTTACAAATGTTGTTAATGGTCAGACAGTTGCCCTCAATGATAGCAATATCAAGATCAATGTATTTGGCTCAGAGGACAGCCTCAAAAAGCTGGATGTTTCACAAATCAAAGGAACTATTGATTGTTCAACGCTTACTATTGGAGATAAGCATAATGTTGTAGTGCAATTTGATAATCCAGATGGCATTACAATTCAAAATACATCGGTTTCAGTTGCAGTTGCAGAGGACAAGAATTCCAACGCTCAGTCGACAGATAACACCGAGGGAAATGAGGAATAAAATGGGAAGATTATTTGGAACAGATGGAGTTAGAGGCGTAGCAGGCTCCGAACTTACTATAGATTTAGCTCGCTCACTTGGACAGGCAGGTGCTTACGTTCTTACAAAAGAGGCATCACATCAGCCAACAATCATTGTTGGGTGTGATACACGTATTTCTGGAACAATGCTTGCATCAGCGCTTATGAGTGGTATTTGCTCAGTTGGTGCCAATGCAGTATACGTAGGAGTTTTACCTACTCCAGCAATTGCATATCTTACACGCAAGCACAAGGTTGATGCCGGCGTTGTTATTTCTGCAAGTCACAATCCAATGGAGTTTAACGGTATCAAGTTCTTTAACGGCGATGGCTTCAAGCTCTCAGATGCATTGGAGGATGAGATTCAGGAGCTTATCGAAAACGACATGAAGGGAGTAAATCTTCCTACAGGTGCTGAGATTGGAAAGATTGATTTCAGATTCGACCTTGGTCGTGAGTATGTGGATTTTCTTAAGCAGACAGTTCCTATGGATCTATCAGGACTAAAGATTGTTATCGATTGTGCTGAAGGTGCATCATATCGCACAAGTGTAGCTTGCCTATCAGAAATGGGCGCAGAGCTTATTACAATTCACAACAATCCAGATGGAACCAACATCAATAGTAACTGTGGTAGTACCCACATGGATGAGCTTAAAGCAAGAGTGGTTGCTGAGAATGCTCAAGTTGGTCTTGCCTTTGATGGCGATGCAGATAGAATGCTTGCAGTTGACGAGGGCGGTCATTTGATCGATGGCGACCAGATTATGGCAATCTGTGCAAAGCACATGAAGGACAAGGGCACACTTAAAAAGAACACTTGCGTTGTTACCGTTATGACCAACCTTGGCTTTACTCTTATGGCTAAGGAGCAGGGCATCAACGTTGAGTCAACAAAGGTTGGCGATAGATATGTATTAGAGAACATGCTTGCTAACGGCTACAATATCGGCGGCGAGCAGAGTGGTCACGTTATTTTCTTAGATGACAACACCACAGGTGATGGACTTCTTTCAGCTCTTCACCTTCTTCGCGTAATGGTAGAGACAGGCAAGAGCCTTTCAGACCTTGCTTCTATTATGGAAGTGCTTCCACAGGCCCTTGTTAATGCAAAGGTGCCAAACCACAAAAAGGAAAGCTACATGGAGTATCCTGAGATTGCTAGCGCAATCGAAGCTCTTGGCGAGAAATTCGCCGGTGAAGGCCGCGTTCTTATCCGCCCATCAGGCACAGAGCCTTTGGTTCGTGTCATGATAGAAGGTAAGAACCAGGAAGAAATCGATGCTGATGCAAAAGCATTAGCAGAGCTTATTACAAATACAATGTTATAGGACATAGATATGGTTTCTGAAAAAGTTATAGTTAGCAATCCCACAGGTTTACACCTGCGTCCTGCAGGAATACTGTGTGAACTTGCTATGCAATATAAATGTAAAGTTACATTCAAGACCGATAACCACTACGAAGCCAACGCCAAATCCGTCTTAGGAGTCCTTGGCGCAGGTGTTAAGAGTGGTGAGGAAATAGAAATCTGCTGCGATGGAATCGATGAATCCGAAGCCCTCGCCGCAATCGTCGAAGCCGTAAGTAACGGTTTGGGCGAATAATTACTTATCGTAAAAGAGCAGGTATAGGTAGCTGTAGGTAACAAGCTATTAGGTTTCTGCACGAGGCGTTCTTAGCCGAGTAAAGAAACACTAATGCTTGTAACCGTAACAGCGAGAGAACAACTTGGGACAGGCGCATTATATAGTGTTAGGAGGAAGAATGATGTTGAACTACAAGCGTTACAAAGCAAACCCTGTTTTACAGTTTCCTGAGCGTACCTGGCCAGAGAAGCAGATCACCAAGGCCCCTATTTGGTGCTCAGTTGATCTACGTGATGGTAACCAGGCCCTCGTCGAGCCAATGAATGTTGACGAGAAAATGGAACTATTCGATCTCCTAATTAAGCTAGGTTTTAAAGAGATAGAAATCGGTTTCCCAGCTGCCAGCCAGATTGAGTACGATTTCTTGAGACAGTTAGTAAAGGAAAATAAGATTCCTTCAGATGTGAAGGTTCAGGTGCTTTCCCAGTGCCGCGAGGAATTGATTGACCGCACTTTTGAGGCCATCCAGGGCATTCCAAATGTTATTTTCCATATATATAATTCCACATCTACCTTGCAAAGAGACGTTGTTTTCAACGCCAGCAAGGAGGAGATAATTGACATTGCTATTAAAGGCACACAGATGGTAAAGGATAGACTGGATAGATACGATGGCAATTTACAGCTTGAGTATTCACCAGAGTCTTTTACAGGTACAGAGGTAGAGTTTTCTCTTGATATCTGTACAGCGGTGCAGGATACATGGAATCATGCAACACCTGCTCCAATCATTTTCAACCTGCCAGCTACAGTTGAGATGAACACACCTAACGTATATGCGGACCAGATTGAGTGGATGAGCACTCACTTTAAGGATAGAGATAACATCATCCTTTCTATTCATCCACATAATGACCGTGGTACTGGTGTGGCTATCACAGAGCTTGGTATGCTTGCTGGCGCAGACCGTGTAGAGGGCACACTCCTTGGTAACGGCGAGCGTACAGGAAATGTTGATATACTTACTATCGCTTACAACATGTTTTCTCAGGGTGTTGACCCAGAGCTTAATTTAGATGACATCAAGGAAATCGTTGAGGTTTGTGAGCGAGTTACTAAAATGCCAACAGACGCAAGACACCCTTATGCTGGTGAGCTTGTGTTTACAGCGTTCTCTGGTTCACACAGGATGCTATAAATAAAGGCGTGGCGGCCATGCGTGATCGCCAGAACCTTTTCTGGGAGGTTCCTTACCTTCCAATTGACCCTGCAGATATCGGTAGAAAGTACGAGCCTGTTGTTCGTATCAACAGCCAGTCTGGCAAGGGCGGCGTTGCATTCGTCATGGACAGCGTTTATGGTTTCAAGCTTCCAAAGAAGATGCAGCGTGAGTTTGCTGATGTTATTCAGCGACTTTCAGAAAAAGAGGGCGGAGAGGTCAGCCCACAGCGTATCATGGAAGCCTTCAAGGCACAGTATTTGGAAAACAAAGAGCCACTTACTCTTATTAATGTTATCATTTCAGATGCTGAAAATTCTGATGATACAGTTGCAGCTGTTGACTTCACCTACAATGGAGAAAGCTTCCATTCACAGGCAGAAGGAAACGGACCTATCGATGCTGTTAAGCTTGCTATCAAGCAGTGCGTTCCAGAGTTGGATTTCACTCTCATCGATTACACTGAGCACACACTGGCACAGTCACAGGGCTCAGGCGCAAAGGCTGCAGCATATATCGAAGTGCGTGATGAGCGCCATGGCAACACAACCTTTGGTGTTGGCGTCAGCTCAAACATCACACGTGCGTCTATTCGAAGCTTATTCAGTGCTTATAACCGCTTAATTAAAAAAGCACAAGATATATAGATTAGAGGTAAGAAATTAATGAGAAAAATACTTGTAACTGGATGTAACGGTCAGCTTGGCCGTGCAATCCAGAAAGAGTATGGAAACGAAGTAGAGTTCATACTCACAGATGTTGTGGAAGGAGAAAAGATTTCTCCTCTTAACATTATGGACTTGGAAGAGGTCCTTTCATTTGTAGAGGAAAAGCGCCCAGATGTAATCATCAACTGTGCCGCAGCTACAAATGTAGATGGCTGTGAAAAGGACTGGGATTTTGCCTACAAGCTTAATGCCCTTGGCCCTAGAAACTTAGCCATCGCAGCTACAAAAGTAGGAGCAAAGCTTGTGCACGTATCTACTGACTACGTGTTCCCGGGCAATGGTTCAAAGCCTATTACAGAGTTTGATGAGCCAGCACCTATCAGTGCTTATGGCAAGACAAAGTACGAGGGCGAGAAATTTGTTAAGCAGTTTGCTGACAAGTGGTTTATCGTTCGTACTGCTTGGCTCTATGGCGATGGCAAAAACTTTGTAAAGACAATGCTTAGCCTGGCAGAGACTCATGACGAGCTTTCTGTTGTATGTGACCAGCTTGGCTCTCCTACATCAGCTACAGAGCTTGCCCGCATGATTCACCACATCGAGCCTACAGAAAACTATGGTATCTTCCATGGCACCTGCGAGGGTGACACAAACTGGGCAGATTTCACAGAGGAAATCTTCAAGCTTAAGGGTGTAAATGTAAAGGTTAACCATGTCACTAGCGAGGAATACAAGAAAATGAACCCTGCTAGCGCTGACAGACCACACTACAGTATTTTAGATAACTACATGCTTCGACTTACAACAGGCTACAAGATGGCCGATTGGAAGGATGCATTAAAAGAATATTTAAATTAAGGAGAAAATATTAATGAGAACATATTTAGTAACAGGTGGAGCAGGCTTCATTGGAAGCAACTACATTCACTACATGTTTAGAAAATACGACAATGAGATTCGTATCATCAACGTAGATAAGCTTACATACGCAGGTAACCTTGAGAACCTTAAGGACATCGAGAACCGCGACAACTACACATTCGTAAAGGCTGATATCTGCGACAAGGAAGCTATCAGAAAGATTTTTGCTGAGAACGATATCGATAGAGTTGTTCATTTTGCAGCTGAGTCACACGTAGACCGTTCTATCAAGAACCCAGAGGTTTTCGTTCAGACAAATGTACTTGGTACAGCTGTAATGCTTAACTGCGCAAAGGAAGCTTGGGAACTAGAGGATGGTTCATTTAAGCCAGGAAAGAAGTTCTTACATGTTTCAACAGATGAGGTTTATGGCTCACTTCCAGACGATGACAACGCTTTCTTCTATGAAACAAGCCCATATGATCCACATTCACCATACTCAGCTTCAAAGGCTAGTTCAGACATGCTTGTAAAGGCTTACATGGATACATACAAGTTCCCTGCAAACATTACAAACTGCTCTAACAACTATGGCCCTTACCAGTTCCCAGAAAAGCTCATTCCACTTATCATCAACAATGCGCTTCAGGGCAAGGACCTTCCAGTATACGGTGATGGAAAGAACGTTCGTGACTGGTTATACGTAGAGGATCACGCTAAGGGAATCGATATGGTTCAGGAGAATGGTGAGCTCTTCCAGACATACAACATCGGTGGACACAACGAGAAGCAGAATATCCAGATCATCCACATCATTCTTGATACACTTCAGGAGATGCTTCCAGAGGGAGATCCACGTAAGGAGCTCGTATCTGAGAATCTTATCAAGTACGTTACAGACCGTAAGGGACATGATCGTCGTTATGCTATTGCTCCAGACAAGATCAAGGAAGCAGTAGGCTGGTATCCAGAGACATGCTTCGAAGAGGGAATTAAGAAGACAATCAAGTGGTTCTTCGAGCATGAAGATTGGATGAAGAACGTGACTTCAGGAGATTATCAGAAATATTATAATGATATGTATTCTAATAAGTAGATTGAAGGTAGTGTAATGAGAAAAATTTTAGTAACAGGATGCAACGGCCAGCTTGGTCGTGCCATTCAGAAAGAGTATGGAAATGAAGTTGAATTCATACTTACAGACGTAGTTGAGGGAGAAAAAATCTCTCCACTTAACATCATGGATCTGGAAGAAGTTCTTAGCTTCGTAGAAGATAAGAAGCCAGATGTAATCATCAACTGCGCTGCAGCTACAAATGTAGATGGCTGTGAGAAGGACTGGGATTTTGCCTACAAGCTTAATGCCCTTGGTCCTAGAAACCTGGCTATCGCAGCAAAAAAGGTAGGAGCAAAGCTTGTGCACGTATCTACTGACTACGTGTTCCCAGGCAATGCCACATCACCTATTACAGAGTTTGATGAGCCTGCACCAATCAGTGCCTATGGCAAGACAAAGTATGAGGGTGAGAAATTTGTTCAGCAGTTTGCTGACAAGTGGTTTATCGTTCGTACAGCTTGGCTTTATGGCGATGGCAAAAACTTTGTAAAGACAATGCTTAGCCTTGCAGAGACTCATGACGAGCTTTCTGTTGTATGTGACCAGCTTGGCTCACCTACATCAGCTACAGAGCTTGCCCGCATGATTCATCATATCGAGCCTACAGAAAACTATGGTATCTTCCATGGCACCTGCGAGGGCGATACAAACTGGGCAGATTTCACAGAGGAAATCTTTAAGCTTAAGGGCATTAATGTTAAGGTCAACCACGTCACTAGCGAGGAATATAAGAAAATGAACCCAGCTAGCGCCGACAGACCTCATTACAGTATTTTAGATAACTACATGCTTCGCCTTACAAGCGGCTACAAGATGGCCGACTGGAAGGACGCATTAAAAGAATATTTACAGTAAAAGGAGTTATTACAAAGTGAAAGGTATTATTTTAGCGGGTGGTTCTGGGACTAGACTATATCCATTAACTAGAGCTATTAGTAAGCAGATTATGCCAATTTATGATAAGCCAATGATTTACTATCCATTGTCTACACTTATGCTTGCAGGCATCCGTGAAGTACTTATCATCTCTACACCAAGAGATCTTCCTGTATTCAAGGAGCTTCTCGGTGATGGTAGCCAGCTTGGCATGGATATTCAGTATGCAGTTCAGGAGCAGCCAAACGGACTTGCTGAGGCATTTATCATTGGAGCTGATTTCATCGGCAAAGACGCTGTAGCACTTGTACTTGGCGATAACATTTTCTATGG
>JAILGH010000047.1 GCA_024697025.1 Pseudobutyrivibrio sp. | reverse complement strand
GCCGTACTCCTTTGGAATTGGAATACCCATGAAACCGTACTTCATCATCTTTTCTACGTTTTCACGTGGGAACTGCTCTGTCTCGTCAATTTCCTGAGCAACTGGCTTAACTTCGTTTAAAGCAAACTCTCTAAACAACTGTCTAGCCATCTCATGCTTCTTATCTAATGTAAAATCCATGATCTGAATCTCCTTAATTTATTGTTGCCCCATTGCCCACTAGTTATTCTCCCGCCTGTTACGGCTACTTAAACTCTATGAGCAATGTGGCTTTACTTTGAATTTATCAAAACCCTAACGGGAAGACGCACACATTTAAAATTTGCTTCGCAAATGGGTGTGCGTCGTGGCAGTACCTTTGCTGCGCAAAAATACTGCTTCTTACAATGCATCTACAGCAGTCTTTGTTCTATCAGCATTGTATACGTAGAAGCCCTTGCCAGACTTGCAACCAAGGTTACCACCACGAACCATCTTACGAAGAAGTGGGCAAGCACGATACTTGCTATCACCTGTCTCGTTGTAAAGAACGTCCATGATTGCAAGGCAAATGTCAAGACCGATGAAATCGCCGAGCTCAAGTGGTCCCATTGGATGGTTAGCACCAAGCTTCATAGCTGCATCGATACCAGCGATGTCAGAAACACCTTCCATCTTGATGAATGCTGCTTCATTGATCATTGGGATAAGAATACGGTTTACTACGAAACCAGCAGCCTCGTTAACCTGTACTGGAGTCTTGTTGATTTCTTCGGAAATCTTAACGATTCTATCAACTGTCTCCTGTGGAGTGTTAACACCTGCGATAACCTCAACAAGCTTCATTCTGTCTGCTGGGTTAAAGAAATGCATGCCGATCATTGGACGGTTAAGACCGTTACCAATCTCTGTAATAGAAAGCGAAGATGTGTTTGAAGCGAAGATGCAATCAGCTTTAGCAATTTCATCAAGCTCCTTGAATGTTGTCTTCTTAACTTCCATGTTCTCGAAAGCTGCCTCAACGATGAGGTCGCAATCCTTACAAAGGTCTTCCTTAAGGCCTGGAGTAATCTTAGCTAAGATAGCATCTACAGCTGCCTGCTCCATTTTACCTTTCTCAACAAGTCTTGCATAACCTTTAGCAATCTTGTCCTTTCCGCCTTCAGCCCACTCCTGCTTGATATCGCAAAGAGCAACTTCATAACCGTCAACCATAGCAAATGCCTTAGCAATGCCCTGACCCATTGTACCTGCGCCAATTACGCCTACTTTCATTTTTTATTCCTCCTGAATAATTTAGTCCGCGCCAGTTAATTCACGCTTTCATCTCGCCTGTTACGGCTACAAGCCTGATGATTTCTCCGCTCGACAGCACGTCTCGCTAAAGAAATATCAGAGCTTGATGCCTACAGGCTATTTGAACCTACATTTATTAACTGTCGCTCACTTATTATTAATAGCTGTTTGAATAATAAAAACTATGTAAAGATAGTCTTATTGTCTTAAGCAAAGTTTGATGATTTATGCTTCGTACTTCTCTGGGTTAAATTGTGGCCAAGGAAAGCCACAATTTAATCTGCTTTCAGCAGACAACTCATTTTGTGCTTCTCACAAAATAAGTTGCCATTTACGAGAAACATGAAGCTTTATGCTTCATATTTCTCTACGATAGTAGCGCAACCCATACCGCCACCGATGCAAAGAGTAGCAAGACCCTTCTTGTACTCTGGGTTGTGGATCATATCGTAAAGTAATGTTACGAGGATACGTGCACCTGAAGCACCTACTGGGTGTCCAAGAGCGATAGCACCACCATTTGGATTGAGCTTGTTAAGGTCGAAGCCAAGCTCCTTACCAACTGCTACAGACTGAGCTGCAAATGCCTCGTTAGCCTCATATACATCAAGGTCATCGATTGTAAGACCAGCCTTAGCAAGAGCCTTCTTTGTTGCTGGAACAGGACCAACACCCATGATCTCTGGAGCGCATCCGCCAAGAGCACCAGCTACCCATGTAGCAAGTGGCTTAACGCCAAGTTCCTTAGCCTTGTCTTCAGACATGATAACGAGTGCAGCTGCACCATCGTTGATACCTGAAGCATTACCAGCTGTAACAACTCCGTCTGGATATAAAGCCTTAAGCTTAGCAAGACCTTCGATTGTTGTACCAGGTCTTGGGCCTTCGTCTGTATCAAAGATAACTGTTTCTTTCTTCTTCTTGATTTCGATTGGAACGATCTCATCCTTGAATGCACCGTTCTCCTGAGCTGCAACTGCCTTGTTCTGAGAGTTTACTGCAAACTCATCAAGTTCTTCTCTTGTGAGCTTCCACTGCTCAGCTACGTTGTCAGCTGTCTTAATCATATGGTAATCATTGTATGCATCCCAAAGAGCATCCTTTACCATTGTATCTACTAAAGCACCCTGGCTGTTTGAAGGCCATGTCATTCTGTAACCAAAACGTCCCTGTGGAAGCGCGAATGGTGCTAAAGACATGTTCTCCATACCACCTGCTACTACTACATCAGCATCGCCTGCGATAATCATCTGTGCAGCCTGGTTTACACAATTAAGACCAGAACCACAAACTACGTTTGTTGTAACAGCTGTTGTCTCGTTTGGAAGACCAGCCTTGATAGCTGCCTGACGAGCAACGTTCTGTCCTAAACCTGCCTGAATAACGCATCCCATGTATACATGCTCTACGTCTTCTGCCTTGATGCCAGCTCTTTTAACTGCTTCCTTAATTACAGTAGCACCTAAGTCAACTGCTGGAATTGCACTGAGTGATCCACCCATAGTGCCGATAGCTGTTCTACATGCACTAGCAATAACTACTTTCTTTCCCATGTTTCTTTCTCCTTTTTTTATAAGAAATACTTTTTAATTCCGGTTGATTAAATTCCATTGTTTTATGCATCACTCGTAAAGAATTAAAAGCACGAAAATAGCCTTTTGTATAATCTATACAAAAAACCATGTGTGAAACTGTTAATTTTTTAACGAGCGAACTCAAAAAAAATAGACCTCAATCCGCCGTCGATGTCAAAATCTTAACATAACTTGTACTAGAATTCAACGAGAATTTTTGTCATACTCAAGCACTTTTTATAAGTATTCTGAATATTCTTATATAATATCCTCAATTCTCAAACTCCGCTCGTTAAATAATTATCAAAAAACCTTGATTTTTCGTTAAAAAGGAAACCGCGTTATACAATTACGGTTTCCAAATTGTGTCTAACCCTGCAAAAATTTGTTTAAAATTCATACAGTGAAAATGCGGATTTCCCTTGAATTTCTCAGCGTTTCGCCACAGTTATAAAGTTGTGCATCTAAACAGCAGTTATAAACCTACTATGATATTAAAGTGCTATTGCTGTTTCCAAGGCAAGCTTCATCATCTCAGTAAATGATTTCTGACGCTCCTCAGCAGGAATTTCCTCTGAAGTAACAAATGAATCTGAGATTGTAAGCATACAGGTTGCATTCTTGCCAAGCATGTTGGCATTGTTAAATAAAGCAAAGCTTTCCATCTCTACGCAGTCGCAGTTGGTACGAGCCTTTACTGCCTTCCAACCGCCCATCTCTGGTGCTGTATAGAACTGATCACTTGAATGTACCTTTGCAAGCTTTGCGTCAATGCCAAGCTCTTTAGCCTTGGCAATTGCGATATCGTTAATCTTCTTGCTTGGGTAGAGAGTAGACTCCTCTACGCCGTTTGTATATTTTGCAAATGTGCTCTCTGAATATGCACTCTCTGAAATAACTACATCAAGTACGTTAAGCTTATCTGTGTAGCTACCTGCAGAACCGATTCTGATGATGTTTTCTACATCGTAGAATTCAAAAAGCTCATAAGAGTAAATACCAATTGAAGGCATACCCATTCCACTGGCCATTACTGACACAGGAACACCCTTGTACTTACCTGTGAAACCAAGGCAGTTACGAACGGTATTTACGCATTTTACGTCCTCCAAAAAATTGTCTGCCACGAACTTTGCACGGAGTGGGTCTCCTGGCATAAGTACGGTTTTAGCAAAATCTCCTTTGTTTGCTTCATTATGTGCTGTTGCCATATTATGACCTCCTTATCTGTTATTATGTTATCTATCACTTGAGATAGGCTATCATTCTATCTCATAAAACCCACCGAATCAATTATAGTTGTAGAAATAATGGGCGTTGATTGTTGTGCCTGAAGTACGGTCCAAGAAACCGATACCCGCCCTAGGCTCTCGCCCTTCGGCCTCTGCTGCCGCCTGCTCTGCCGCAACCTGATTGTTGTGAAGGTTTTGAGCATAGCTGTAAGTACAGAAGAATAATGCATCTGTATTGGTGTTGCCTGCTATTGCCTGAGCCGCAGCACGTTGGCATGCACTGTTAGGACCTTCCGCCAAAATAATGGCCACTCGTCCTGAGGTTACCGGGGCAAACTGGCCCGATGCATAAACTACACCTGACACAGAGTTAGGGAACCTTCCATTGGCTACACGGTTCATAACAACCGACCCAACTGCAAGTCGTCCCGCATCACCTTGATTTGCAGCCTCAGCCTGTATAAGGGCCGCCAAAATCAAAGTCTCCTCATCAGTAGTGCTATATCCACCTGTATATCCACCATGTTCACCAGCAAGCTTTTCAGCCAAAGCAACCTGCGCCGACTGATACTGCTGTTGTAATCTCTTCTCTCGTTCCTTGGCCTCAGCTAACTGCTTTTCAAGCTCAGCTATGGCTGCCTTGGTATTCTCGATTTGACCGTTAGTTGTATTAAGCGCTGTGGCCGTATTGTTAACCAATACACCAAGATTAGACTTTTTGGACTTAAGTGTTGATTGATAAGCTGACAACTCATCGCTTTTTTCCTGAATTGCAGCCTTGGTCTCTTCTAGGTCAAGCTCAGTCTGTTCAAACTTTTCTATTGCTGCCTGATCGTACTCTGCAATATTTTGCATGTACTCCAATCTTTGCATAAACTCTGCCATAGAGCCACTTTCCAAGTAATTAATCAAGGTGTTCGTGGACTTGTTTTCGTACATATATACTATACGACTTTTCATGGATTCCTTTTGGGCATCCAGTGATTTTTGAGTCTCCTCCAAGGTAACGTTAAGCACTTCGATGTCAGCCTCAACAGCGGCAATATCCTCCTCAGTATCGGATATTTCCCCTGTCACCGTTGTGATTTGCGTATTTAAATCTGTGATTTGTCCTGACAAGCTGTTTGCCTGAGACTCAAGCTCACGCTTTGAGGACTCCACTTGCTCCTTTTGGCTGTTAATGTCATCAACCTGCTTTTTGGCATTTTCCGATTCCTGCTTGAGCCTGTCCACCTCTGCCTGAGAGGCCCATGCAATAATGGGATTTAATAATAGTAATGACACTAACGCAACTGCCATGCACCCTCTAAATTTGTTCATATACTCTCCTATCGGCAGGAACTACTGATAGACTCCACTGCTACTGCTCCGCCGCGTATAACTTCAAGCTTTTTATATCTAGTCTTGAGAAGTGATATTAATTCGTTGTTCTTCCTCTCAGTAAGCGTACATTCAAATAAAACAGCATCTGCACCGATATCAACAATTTTTACATTGCCCCCCTGATCAAATACCTCTGCTATCTGAAATGCCTCTGTCTTTCCGGCACAATCAAGGCCTGATACCTTGGCATAAAGAATTTCCTTCATATGGATAGGAATAGAAGTCAAATCAATAACCTTAATAACCTCAACCATGGCATTAAGCTGCTTCTTGATTTGCTCAAAGGTTGCATCATCAGCCATGACCGAGATTGTCATTCTTGATACATCCTCCTTTTCTGTGGTACCAACTGTAAGTGTCTGAAGGTTATAAGACTTTGCAGAAAAAAGACCTGATACCTTTGCCAAAACACCTACCTGATTTTCAACGTATAAAGCAATCCATCTATTTTTCATCTATATCTACCTCTACTTTAAAATCATTTCGCTAAGTGGTGTACCACTCTTTACCATAGGAAGTACCAAATCATCTGGTGAAACAATGAAATCTAACACTGTTGGACCTGCTGTATTTTTACGAGCCAGCTTTAGTGCATCAACAACATCCTCCGCCTTTGTAACACGGATAGCCTTGCAGCTATAGCTGTCTGCCCACTTAATAAAATCAGGATAATATTTGCCATCAGCTGCACTAAGATCAGTAATCTCATAGCGCTTGCCATAAAACAGCTGCTGCATCTGGCGAACCATTCCCAAGTTTGCATTGTTAAATAAACAGATAACTACAGGAATCTTTTCTGTCATGGCTGTTGCCATTTCCTGCATGTTCATCTGGAATCCACCATCACCTGTAATGAGAACTGTAGGCTTCTTAGGCTTTCCTACTGCTGCACCGATGGCCGCTGGAAAACCAAATCCCATAGTTCCAAGACCACCTGATGTGATAAATTCCTGTCCCTTATTAAGTCTAATAAACTGACTTGCCCACATCTGATGCTGTCCTACATCTGTAACTATATTGGCATCTGGGAATACCTCATTAATTCCCTCGCAGATAGTCTGAGGACTGATACCAATTTTGGTGTTTGGCATACCAAGCGGATGCTCATTTTCCCACTCAGCAATCTTGGCAAGCCACTTATCATTTTCCATTGGCTCAGCATACTCAACTAATTTTTCCAAAGCTATCTTGGCGTCAGCTGTGACTGGCACATCTACCTCTACGTTTCTAGAGATTGAAGCAGATGCTATATCCACATGAACAATCTGCGCCTTAGGCGCAAACTTGTCTAACTCTCCAGTAATTCGGTCGTTAAATCGTGTACCAATTGAGAAAAGTACGTCGCATTCAGTGACTGCTTTGTTGGCTGCATACCTTCCATGCATACCGCAGTTGCCTATGTAAAATGGGTTGTCATCCGGCATAACGCCCTTGGCCATGACGGTAGTTGTAACAGGAATCCCCATCTTGGTTGCAAAGGTAAGCAGATGCTTTTGAGCCTTTGCAATTCTAACACCGCCACCTGCAAGTATAAGTGGTCGCTTTGCATTTTTTAAAAGTCTATATGCCTTCTTAAGCTGGCCAATATGTACAGACTCATTTGGATGATAACCGCGAATGTCTACATGATCTGGATATTCTGGACTTCCAGAAACAGTCTGTATGTCCTTTGGAATATCTATAAGTACTGGGCCTGGCTTTCCAGTTGAAGCCACCTGAAATCCCATCTTGATAAGACGTCCCATGTCCTCACGATTGCGGACTGTCACTCCATACTTTGTAATGGAACGAGTCATTCCGACGATGTCTACCTCCTGGAAGGCATCATTACCAATCAAGTGCAATGGCACCTGACCTGTAAAAATAACAATAGGTATACTGTCGTAGTAAGCATCTGCAATACCTGTGATAGTGTTAGTGGCACCTGGGCCTGAAGTAACTAAAACTACAGCAGTCTTGCCTGTAGCCCTAGCATAGCCTTCAGCTTCGTGAATAAGGGCCTGCTCATGACGACCTAGGATGACTCGGATTCCCTCTGTCTTATATAGCTCGTCCATGATGTCAGTAATCATACCACCTGGGTACGCAAAAATAGTGTCTACTCCCTCTTCCTTTAAAGCCTTAACAAACAACTTTCTTCCTGTAATATTCAATGCCATTTCTAATCCTCGTCCTAAACTTAATAGTTACTATTTAACATACGTTCTAAAGTAAAACTCTATATCGTAATATGTCTGCTCTTCTGATTCTTCAGCCAATTTCCAATCTGAATTCTCCTCTAGATTTGGGAAAAATGTATCTGCGTCGTAAGCATAATCCACATATGTGACAAATGCTCTATCGCAATCATCAAGCAGCAATCTATAAATGCTCTCTCCACCAATGACGTAAATGTCATCGCTATTATACTTTTGAAGCTCCTTATCAAGCTCCTCCTTTGAATGAACAACAACTGCGTCACTCACCTGATAATTAACATCTCTTGTGAGCACGATGTTGACTCGATTCTTAAGAGGCTTGCCATTTGGAAAACTCTCTAAGGTCTTGCGACCCATGACCACCACTTTGCCTGTGGTTGTCTCCCTAAAAAACTTCATATCATCTGGTATGCTGACAAGAAGCTTGTTGTCCTTGCCAATTGCCCAATTTCTATCTACTGCAACAATTAAATTCATCCTCTCATTCTCCTAATCCGCAAGTTACGCTCTCAAGCCTAAGATATTGCCTCCAGTCACTACATGTTCCTTGCGGCAACACTTAGAGCTTGATAGCTACTTGCTCATCTATTATCTTGAAAAAATAATACCTCTATCTGTTATTGTATCTTCGATACATATTTAGCCTGCTCTTTAGACAGCGATAGGTATATTCTTAACCTGTTCTCCTGTCTCATAATTTTCTACTATGAGATCATCTGTTGTGAAGTCGTAGAAGTTTTTGACCTCAGGATTTAAGCGCACCTTTGGAGCTGGAAGCTCGGGGCGTTCAATTAGCTCCTTGATAATGTCCACATGCCTATCGTAAATATGTGCATCTGCAATGACATGAATCAGCTCACCTGGAATCATGTCATTAACCTGTGCCACCATCATTAGAAGAATTGCATACTGACACACATTCCAGTTGTTGGCTGCAAGCACGTCCTGTGAGCGCTGATTTAACACCATATTTAAAACAAGCTTACCAGTTGCCTTGTCCTTAGTAACATTATAAGTTGCTGAATAGCAACATGGGTCCAAGTGACCAGTTGCCAAATCATGGAACTGATAAAGGTTGGTCATGATTCTACGAGAATAAGGTGTCTCCTTAAGCTGCTTTAGAACGTAGTCCATCTGGTCAATCATCTCGCCTTTAAATTCAAACTTTTCTCCTACAACATAGCCATAGGCTGTACCAATGGAACCAGTCTCGTCAGCCCACTCATCCCACACATGTGGCTTCAAATCATGAATGTTGTTGGATTTGCGCTGATAAATCCACAGAATTTCATCCATGCAAGATTTTAAAGCTGTACGTCTAAGAGTAAGAGCTGGAAACTCCTCTCTCAAATCATATTTATTGACTACGCCAAACTTCTTGATTGTGTAGGCCTTCTCGCCTGTGTCCTCCCAAGTAGGGCGTACTATTTCATCTTTGGTATCTGTGCCATTTTCAATTATGTCTCGACACATCTCTTTAAAAATCACATCTGCTTTACTCATTAATTCTCTCCTCTTAAATTGTAAAGATACCCATTCAAAATAAATTTTACCACAATATATTGGGTTTTGAACACCTTATTTCCCAATATTCGTAACTATTCACAGTCTTTTTGATTTTAATTATCTGGCGAAACATTCTGCTATGTAGATATAGGTTCAATCACAGAATAATGATTCTCTATAGTTGCTGCATGTAGCTTTCTTTATTGTGGGTGTTCTTTCAATTATTTGCACTTCTATCGCTACTGTATGCATTGCTCAGACACACTCTATTTAAAGTGGATTCCCCTATAAAGGTGTATGGACCCTAGTTGCCTGATTTGTGGAATGAATCTAGTGGAATAGAAAATGAGTTTTGAAAGATATGGGCAGACCGAACCATGGACGGCGAGGTCAAGGAAAGTTGAACATGGATGTGAATCTTGACTGGTGCCCATATCTCAAAAACTCATTTTCTTAATTCCACTTGATGAATGAAACTTGAAGGCAACTAGGGTCCATATACCTTATAGGGGAATTAATTTAATCTTAAAGTGTCTGAGCAATACATACCCCATCCACTTTTGCCTTGAAAATTGGAGTTCATTGGGTTAGTATTATTTGTAGCTATAAGTAATGGACTAGGGCATTCCAAGCGGAAAATTATTGTCCTAGCTTAGGAGAAGAAATGAGTCAGGAAAAAGTAGATCAGAAGAAATACGATAAGACACATCGTAGAGCACTTGTTAGAAAGAAAAAGATAGAGGAGTTCTTAAGCTTAGCCTGTGTGCTTGTTATCACAGTGGCTGTATTTGGATGGGTTGGCTACTCTATTTATTCTAAGGCATCCAAGGATGATGAAGCTAACAAGACCTACGAATACCACGATATAGATACATCTGCAATCACAGATTATATATCATCATTAGATACAACAGCTGAATAAAGCAAAGCCTAGGAGATAACTCCTAGGCTTTTTATTTGTTATTTAACTGTGGAAAACTCTCGCTTCATCAATCTGCTAACAGGCTTGTAGAGCACAAGCATTAACACAAAATTGCCTGCGCAGTGAATCAAATCCCAATAAATTCCAGATATCCAAAATGAAAAGGCTGTATTTGCACCACTCTTAAAGCCTTCAGTGACAAGTCCCATCCCAAGATATGTAAGGGAACAAAGCCCACCAAAACAAAGTCCAAACATTCCAGATACTATCGCCCAGAACAATGCAGAATCTGTCTTTCTAAAAATCCATGCAATCAATACAAGTAGTGGCCAAATATATAAATACATTATCCACCAGGTGTTAATCCCATAGACTGCTCCTTCAACAAGGATTAGCGCAGGGACAATGATAGCAGTCTTTCTACCATAAAATAAAGTGAACATTATCAGCCAAAAGCTAGTAAGTTCGATGTTAGGTAGAGAGCTTAAGGCAAACTTACATGCCTCGATAACCGCTATCATAATACCCATGTATGCAATATCCTTCGCCGAAAATATCGGTGTTTTATCCTGTCTCTTATTCTGGAGCATTTTCGTATTTCCAAGTATAGGTATCGCCATCCTGTACAGGCTGCTGGTCTACACCATACTCGCCATAGTTATCATTTACGTATAATGCCCAGTATGCATTGTCCTTTTCATAGATGGCTTGCTTGCCATTTATAACTTCTATCATCATGCCATATTGGCCGTCTGAACCTTCGAAGCTAAAGCTACTATCTTCATCAGCAAGTTCATCCATAGCATCTATCAAAAACTCTGCATCAGTATCAAGCTTATAGTCCTTTGGCTGACCATCATCAGCTACTACCTCAATAGTAATGCTCTTTTCACCTGCTGTTGGCTTAGCAACAAATTTGAAATAGCAAACTGAAAAAATTGCTATCAATGCTGCAAGAATAACGGCAGCGATTATAATCTTTTTAGTATTCTTCTTTTCCATAGTGGCTCCCTTCGTGTGTTTATTTCTAGTAACAATCTATTACATAATACACTTTTTGAGCCTATTTTAAAAATTATTTTATATCCATCTTGCGTTTGTAAGCTTCTCTTCCTTGATGATTGTGTCCTTCATACATTCTACAGCCTTCTCAAGACCTTCATCAAGACTCATAAGAGAATCCTCGTGCTCGATGCACATAACCTTGTCATAACCAATCATTCTAAGGTTAGATACAATGTCATTCCAGTACAATCTGTCATTACCATATCCACATGAGCGGAAAATCCATGAACGATTAATTTCATCTGCATAAGACTTTGTATCAAGAACACCGTTGAGACGTGTGTTATTCTCATCGATTCTTGTATCCTTTGCATGTACATGGAAAATAGCATCCTTAAGTGCACGTATAACAGTCACTGGATTCATTCCCTGCCAGATGAGATGTGATGGATCAAAGTTGCATCCGATTTCTGGACCAACTGCTTCACGAAGCTTTAAGAGAGTCTGTGTGTTGTATACACAAAAGCCTGGGTGCATCTCTAAACCGATTTGTGTTACACCATGCTCCTTAGCAAACTTTACAAACTCTTTCCAATATGGAATAAGCACCTCATTCCACTGATACTCTAAAATCTCGCCAAAGTCGTTTGGCCATGGGCATGTAACCCAGTTTGGATACTTTGCTCCGGCATGGTCACCTGGGCAACCTGAGAAGCACTCAATGTTGTGAATGCCATATTTTTCTGCCATAAGAACAGCATCACGCATAGCCTTGTCTGACTCTGCTGCAAACTCCTTGTTTGGATGTACAGGATTGCCATGACAAGAAAAACCTGAAACAGTAATGCCTGTGTCATCCAATGCCTTCTTCCACTCGGCATATGCCTTCTCATCATTTAAAAGTACGTCGGCATCGCAGTGATCCTTTCCAGGATAAGCGCCTACGCCAACCTCAACGCACTGAATTCCCTTAGCTGCAAAGTACTTTAACGCCTCTGCCCATGGTAAATCGCCTCTTACATTTGAACAAACACCAATTTTCATATTTATACCTCCTAATGTCACTTGTATTTAAAAAATTATTTTGCTGAAGCTCTAACTGCTGAAATAACAATGTTACCTTTGATTTCTGAAACAGGTGCCCCTCTTGAGCAGTCACATACAATGCTATTAAAGCCCTGAAGCATTGGTCCGTAGGCATCTGCATGACCAAACTGCTGGATGAGCTTTACAGCTGTGTTTCCAACATTTAAATCTGGCCAAATAAGGACGTTTGCCTTGCCTGCAACCTTGCTTTCTCTGTTAACCTTTTTAGCTGCAACTGCAGGAACTATAGCTGCATCAAGCTGGAACTCACCGTCTATGTCAAGGTCTGGTCTCTTCTCATTTGCTATTGCAAGAGCTTCCTTTACCTTGTCGATAAGTTCACCTTGACCGCTACCAAGTGTAGAGTAACAAACCATTGCACATCTTGGCTCCCAGTCAAGCAATCCCTTTACTGTGTCACATGCTGAAATTGCAATATCAGCAAGCTGCTCTGCTGTTGGATTGGTGCATACGGCACTGTCGCCTACAGCAAGTAACTGACCTTCGCTTCCTTCAAATCCAGGAATATCACATAATCCAATAGATGAAACTGTGCTGATGCCTTCCTTTAGACCGATAATCATTTGGCCTGCCAAAAGTACGTCGCCAGTTGTATTATCAATACCTGCAAAGGTAACGTCTGCCTCACCTACTGCCTGCATTGTCATTGCAAAATAAAGAGGATTTTCCATACGACGTCCAAGGGCCTTCTCCTTAAGGACTGTGTTTGGAAGTGCAACGTATTTTGCTATTATTTCATTCTTATATCCCTCATCTGCGATATCAACTATCGTAAATACGGATTCGTCATAGCCTCTTTCAGCTATTAACTCTTTGATGCGAACACTATCTCCAACAAGTATAGGACATATATAACCTTCCATACCTGTCTCAAAAGCGGCCTGCATCATCTTTTCATTTTCAGCCTCTGGAAATGCCACTTTCTTAGGATTTGCCTTGGCCTTTTCATAAATATTGTCAAGTACGCTCATGTTTTTCTCCTTCGTATATACGAATTAAAGTTCTTCCTGAACTTTGTCAACTAAATCACCTATAGTCTCGCACGCTGCTGCATCCTGAAGTGCAATCATTGCATCTAACTCATTTTCAATTTCTGAAACAAGCCCAACCATAAGAACTGATGCGCCTTTTAGGTCATACTTAAAGGTTGTTTCCATTGAAAGAGTTGAAGCATCAACGCTATAGCACTTAGCTACCATATCAATAATCTGTGCTTCTAATTCTTTTCTATCCATAACTTTTTCCTTTCTAATTCACGCCTGCTTCCTCTGTAATCCTATGTGTTTCCTTTATGTCTACAGGCTTAATTTTCTATATACTTTTTATCTAAATCAAAAACCACTGTCTTGTATCCATCTCGCTGATAAATGGCAGCATGCACATCAAGTGGCAGCTTATCCAACAAATCCTTGCGAGTCTTTTTTGAAATACCTCTTACTACGGCATTAAATCTAGCGCCTTCCTCCAGCTCGATTTCACCGTAAGCATATTTACCAAGGGCCTTATATTCTGGCTTTGATGAAAGTGCTGCCGGCATTACAATGGAATGCATTTTTGCTTTTCCAGAAATCTCATACCACTCTGTCTCGTAGTTGCCGCAGGAATTGCAGGCATATACTGGTGGGAATTCTACTGCGCCGCACTTTGGGCACTTTCTACCACATATTTTTCCTTCTTCAAGGCGGTCATAAAAGCCCTGAACAACCTTCTCTAAAACAATTGCCATTTCGCCACCTCCAATTAATCAACTGTCCTAATGATGTAAGTGCAGATATTCTGTGCTCCACCATAACCACGTAACATTGTAGTTTTTGGAAGCTTCTTAACCTGACGCTCGCCGCACTCGCCTCGCATCTGTTTTACTGCCTCATATAAATCAGCAAGTCCTGATGCTGCATGGGCGTGTCCAAATGAAGTTCTTCCACCATTTGTATTAATTGGCTTGTCACCATCGTAGGCTGTTCTGCCTTCGCAAATGTATTTCCAGCCCTCTCCATAAGGAAGATAACCTGCTATTTCAGCTGATACCAAATGAGAAGTGATGATAAAGTCGTTGGCGTAGAACAAATCTAATTCCTCTGGCTTTACACCTGTCACTTCGTATACCTGACGTACTGCTTCCTCTGTGGCAGCAACTTCAAAATGAGGAGTTGTTGCTTCACAAGCTGCACAACCACATCCGAGAACTTCGATTGGCTTGTGGCTCTTGTTGCCCATATATTTGTCTACCATATCTGTAGCACAAACAATTACCGCTGCTGCTCCATCACACTTAAGCTCGATACCGCTCATTCTAAGGTAGTCACCGTTCTTTGGGTTGTAAGGACTTCTCATGTAGTCCATAACATTGTCAAAGCCTGCATCCCTTGCAATTTCCTCATAAGTACGACGCTCAATTGCAAGTTCATCCTTAGATGCGTTCTTTCTATTATTAATTGACATCCAGTTGATGGTATCGTCCATCTGCTCATCTGTAAGTCCGCGAGTCCTCTTGTACCACTCTGCTGCATCGTCATAAATCAATTCCTGACCTGCCATTAATGAACGAGTGTAATTTCTGTCATAAAGCCAAGCAGTTGTCTGAAGAAATTTTTCCATTGTCATCTTCTCGCGCTTGTATGGATGATTTGGAACCGCAAGACTGTCGCCAAACTCCACGCATCCTGACAATACACAGTTGTACTTGCCTGATGCTACTGCATTAACTGCCTGCTCAATTGCATAGTAGCCTGTGCAGCAAGCCTCTGAATGATGAATAGAAGCCTTTCCTTTCATACCAAACCAGTTTGCAATCTGAATGTTTGGTGTAAGATAGTTTGATCCGTTAAGAGGTGATGCCTCTCCATGGAAATAAAAATCAATATCCTGAGGATTAACGCCTGCATCCTCCATGGCCTTTAAGGCTGCGTATCCAAATAGCTCGCCCTCTGTAAGGCCATCGGTCTCTGGGTTGTCCACTGTGTACATAAATGGAGTGCAACCTACACCGATGATAGAAACGCTGCGTGAATACTTATTCAAATTAGTTTGATTCATCATATTTCTCCTTTTATAGTCCGCCAGTTACGCTCTCAATCCTTAGATATTGCTTCCGTCGACTAAAACGTCTCCTTCAGCAACACTAAGAGATTGATAGCTACTGGCTCACCTAAATCTTAAGTCTCACTTGAGAGATTTAAGAGTTTGTCTCCTACGAAGTTCACCTACATCTATAAATTTCTTATAGATTGATAGCTACTGACTCATCTATTACTTAATCTCGCTTGAGAGATCTAAGAGCTTGTCTACTACAAAGCTCATCTAATTTTTCTAATTATTATCTGGGGTCCAGCATGGTTCTCCGGTGTATTCCTTGGCTTCTTCCGTGCCTTCTAGAACACGGATGGCACCGGCTGCCATAGCTTCTAGTTCAAACTCGTCTGGATATGCGGTTACTGGAGCTATCCATGAACAAGCCTCTGTAATCTTTTCAACCAGCTGCTTGTTGTGGACCATGCCACCACCTAGCAATATGCCATCTACCTGACCGTGAAGCACTGCTGCCATTGAGCCAATGTATCTGATAATTTGATAAATCATTGTATCCCAGATAAGCTTTGCTTCCTTGTCGCCGGCCTCTGCTCTGTTAAATACATCAAGGGCATCTGAGGTGCCAAGATGACTTACAAATCCGCCGGTTTTGGTGGTAAGTGCTAGAGTCTCCTTTTTATCTGGATGCTCCAAGGTGTATCTAATCATCTGAGCTGCTGGAACGGAGCCACAACGGGTTGGGGCCATTGGGCCGTCTCCTGCAACAATATCATTTCCATCAATCATCTTGCCCTTGCGGTGTGCTGAGATTGAAACTCCACCACCTATATGGCACACAACGTAATTTTTATCCTCGTATCTATAGCCCTGTAAGTTGCTGTGTCTGATTGCAGTCTCCTTAAGGTTAAGTGCATGCAAATGTGAATCTCTATACACGCCCTTAATTCCTGTCATCCTCGCTTCGATTATGAACTCGTCTGTGTCTGGTGGATTGACTACGAATGCCGGCTTGCTGTATTCCTTTGCAAATTCATTTGCAATCTGTGAACCTAACTGGGCTGGGTGCTGAATACCATTTGCTCCACGCCTAGCATGATCTAAAAGCACATCTCCAACCCTGTAGGTTCCTCCCTCCACTGCAAGTAATCCGCCACCTCTTCCAACAAAAGCATCCACTGTGGCCAGGTCTACACCAGCCTTTTTAAGCTCTGTCAAAATAACGTCTTTACGATATGAAAGCTGGTCACTGATGGTTGCAAACTCAGCAAGCTTCGCAGCATCATGAGATACGTTTACTGAAAATTCAAGTTCCTCTCCATTGAAGCATCCAACCTTTGTGGATGTGGAACCCGGGTTTATAGTTAAAATCCTATAGCTCATGGCTATTCTCCTATTTCTTTTAATTATTTGAGTCTGTAAGGTCTATGCCTTTGCATTGCCATATGCAGAAGTATCAACAGGCCAAATACCTGGATTAAAATCAGCATAAGGCTGCTTTAATTCTTTAAGATTTTTGATTGTTCCAGATGGCTGAGCCTGAGTCTTAATCTCTGTAGAATGCTCAAGTTTACCACCCCAGCGGAGTCTAGAACGATCAAACTCCTCCTTGGTGTAGTTCATTACAAACTTGCCATCTACTATGTCAAACTTTGCACGGCTGCCACATACTAAGCATGAAGCGCTCTTTAAGTCGTGAGAGAACTGTATAAGTCTTGTGTGACAAATTGGGCATGTACCCTCTTCCTCGCCACGGAAACGGATTCTCTCCTCCTCGGTCTCAGCATTTAAAGATTCAACAATGTTCTTACCAACCTGAGTCATTCTTTTCATCATCTCAGGATTGCCTGCAACATTTTCACAGGCCATAGCCTTGTAATACTCCACTGTATCTACCACGTCGATTGCAAGTGGGAATGTAAACTCAAACATCATTGGAAGAGTAAGAGCAATCCACTCCTCTGTCATTGCACCGCCAACAGAAATAAGTGCTGCCGAGCGCTTCTTAAATGCACGTGCATCAGGAAGCTTTTCCTCTGGCTCTCCTGCTGCCTTGCCCTCGTCATATCTGGCCTTTCTAAATGTAATATCGTGGCTAGGTCCGATACGATCACAAATAGTCTTGAATCGACCTGTAACTGATGTTTCATAAGTTGGACAAGCGAGAATGACTGCATCAGACTGCATAACTGCTTCGTCCAAAATATCGAAATCGTCATGCTTTACACAGTATCCTCTTCCCCTGCCTGTCATTGTGCCGATTGTACATGCAATACAACCAGTGCAATTTCCGATATCCAAATCGTCCGCTCTGATAAATGCAACATCGCAACCCTGTCTTTCGCACTCCATAAGTGCTTCCTTTACCATTACGTCGCAGTTGCTCATTTTGCGTCCAAATGAGATACCCAGTACCTTTTTCTTTTCCATAAATATACCTTCCTTACGCATTACTCCTTTATATGAGATAAATATATATGAATAACCGGAAGGTCTCTTTGAAAATGTTGGGGTAGAATTTGTCATTTATTGCAAATGTTTTTAGGGTTTGCAAGAAATGCAACCATGGCTTGTTATATATTGCAAAAATTGAATAGTGAACCTAGGGGACGGGGTTAGCGGGTCATATAAAATATGAACCGCTAACCCCGTCCCCAAAAGAAAAAAGGCCAGGAAAAACCTAGCCTTTAGTGGGTTTATATTATTCTGCCTTTGCAGCTTCACGAGCTTTATTTCTCTCGATGATACCATCTCTAACCTTATCCATGTAACCTGGCTTATCAAGGTTGTAGATAAGAAGTGGAATGATTCCAAGAAGGAATACAGTACTTGGAAGAAGATGTGCAGACATGTTGATACCAAACTGGATGGTTGAAATCTGGCTTGTTAAATCAGTCTTTGTTTATGCATCAACTGCACCTTCAAGCTGTGCCTTAAGTGAGAACATGTTGTCATAACCATACTTACCCATGATGAGAAGGAAGATTGAGTTTGCAAGAGCTGTACCAATCTTTGTAGCCATTCCTGAGAATGAGAATGCCATACCATCATTTCTGTAACCATACTTAAGATCAAAGTCATCAACTGCATCTACGATCATACCGCTTCCTGAAGGACCTGCGATGTAACCAAATCCGTAGATAATCATCATTACGAAGTTGAATGGAATGCTTGTTGATGGTCCAAAGAAGATTACGATAAGTGAAATACCCTGGATGAGCATTGAAACGATTGCAACGTTTCTCTTACCATACTTCATGCAAAGCTTTGGAGCGATTGGCATAACAAGTGTACCAACGATCATCTGCATCATCATGAATACTGTGATAAATCTCATATCCTGTACGCAGTGCATGTAGAAGAATACTGCAACTGAGATACGACCAAGCATACCAAACATGTTCATCAAGCTGTAAAGAAGCGCACATACAAGGTTCTTGTTCTTAGCGATGAGCTTAAGACCTTCGATGATGCTTCCCTGCTCGCTCTTCTTAACGTCGATTCTTTCCTTAGAAAGACCAGCAACTGCCCAGAACATTGGAAGTGCTACAAGTGCAAGAAGGATTGCTGTTGAGTGATAACCAGCAGCCTCGTCTCCGTGACCGAACCACTTTACAAGGTTAAGTACGAATAAGTTGAGGATAATCTGACCGATTGTCATACCCATCATCTGTGCTGCGTTAAGCTTGTTGATTTCCTTTGGATCGCGTGTCATTACCATTGGAAGTGCAAGGTAAGGAACGTTTGTCATTGTGTATGACATACCAAGACCGATATATGTGATGTAAGCGTAAGCAAGCTTAGCTGGACCACCGAATCCTGGCACTGTAAATGTAAGTACTGTAAAGATTACAAGGAATATTGCACCAACAACAATGTATGGACGGAAACGTCCGTGCTTTGTGTGTGTACGCTCCATAATTGTACCCATCATTGGGTCATTAATACCATCCCATACCTTTGCAATGAGCATAAGGAGTGCAACTGCACCAGTTCCAAGTCCAAATACATCAGTATAGAAAATTGAAAGGTATGTACTTACCATTGTCCATGAAAGCTGTGAAGCAAAGTTACCTAATCCATAGACAAAATAATTGATAGGCTTCAAAGGAGCCATTCCAAATTTGTTAACGTTTGTTTCCATGGTTTCCCCCCTAACGTTATTCTACATATTATTTACTACTTCATCAAAGTTTTTATACTTTTCCATCATCTTTGGAAGAGTATCTTTGTTTGCCATAAGTTTTGGAACACATACAGTAATCATGTTCTGAATCTCGTTGTAGTGCTCGTAGATACCAATATTTGTATTACGTGCTCTATTCTTTTCCTCTTCAGAAAATTCAACTGTCACCTTATCCCCTTCAACAGAAAGCTTACCGTAGATACCACAGATTGGGCACTCAACAGTAGTTGTTCCGTTCATGGACAACAGCTGATTGTGACATACTGGACATACTCCATCAGGACCAACCCAAGTATCAACCTCGTCATAAGGCTTACCAAGTGAAGTTGCTACCGCTGTACCAAGATCAGCACACTTCTTCATAAGCTCCTTGTCAAATAATGGGTGACCTGTACGTCCCTGGTCATAAGCATCAACGTGACCAACACACTTCATACAGAATGAGAATGTAAATAAGTCAAGCATTGGAAGACCAAGAGATACCCAGTTGTGAGTTTGAGCTCCACCAACTGAAATATAACCTACATATCTGTCCTTGAAATAACGCTCGTCAAGAAGTGGTTTGCCAGCTTCTGCCCTCTTCTTGTTCTCCTCTAAAAGTGCTGCTCTGTCATGAGATGGGCCAAATCTATCTACAAAGTTCTTAAACTGGCCAACAATACCTACTGCATAAACAGGTGCTGCAATGATGATACCGTCTGCATCGAGGCACTTCTCTTCGAGAATGCTGTAATCATCTTTCATACAGCAGTGGATTTCCACATCCCCCTTATCGCGGCAGCGACTACAATAATCGCAAGCACGGCAATGACCAATATTAAGTCTGATTGTATTGATAAACTCAACCTCTGCACCAGCTGCTTTTGCGGCAAAGAGAGCTTCCTTTACCATAACATCACTTCTCTGATCTATACGACCAAAAGAAATACCTAATACCTTCATTCTTTTCTCCTTTCACTTTATGTATCTGTGATTATTTTATGTTCAAAGGGATGGATTTACTTGTACTGAAATGGCAAGTTATAGGTGCTGATTTAGACATTAAAATTTTGAGATAAGTATCGAGGACAAAAAAGATGATATAATTTTTGTTCTATGAGAAATGACTCTATCAAAAAAAGAACCCTACCTAAGGTAGAGTTCTTTTTTTCTTCTATTTACAACTTCCAAGGCTCTACTATTCCATTGATGTTTTCAAGCCATGTTGTTCCATTTTTTCTGCGAACTGTAAGTGGAGTTACCGCAACGGTATTCTCCTGCTTTACATCCAAGTAACCTGTACTGTCAACCACTGAACCAAGAGCTGAAATGACATAAGATGTACCATCAACAGTACCAAGATAAATCATTGTATGTCCTGCAAAATAAAGTGGTGTACCTGGAATACACTGTGAGATTGTTGCTGCCTTAGTAGCAGTATCCATTGCCTCAATGTTCATGCAAGTGCCTGGAACCTCTTTTTGCCAGTTGGTGTTTCTTGGCATATCGATACCAAAGCATTTATATACATTGCCTACAAATGCTGAGCAATCTACTGAATCAAGCATTCCGCCCCAGCCGTAGGTGTCACCTAAGTAATCAAATGAAAGCTTCACCATATTTGCCGATGTCATAGGTAAATATCCAATGCTGACATCTTTGTTCTGAGCAATAAGTGCCATCTGCTTTACGCAGTTTCCGTTGGCGTCCCTTGTTGGTAGATAAACTACGTAGTTGTTCCATGTGCCTCTTGTGGCAATATTTCTTGGAACATCCTTATCTGGAACAAGCTTAAGTGTTGTTCCCATTGTAAGCTTTACACCTGATGTTGCTGGTGCATAGTGTGACTCTGATAAAGTGAAGTAGTCGTTGGTTACAACTACAAAATCCTTACCGGCTACATCTGTCTGCCACATATCAAGCCACTCTGACTTGCCATTGCAAAAAGCTATATCGTCAGCTAAAACCCAACCAGAAACACCTTTCGAATAACCCCAATAGAACATCTTGTTGTTGACTATAGCACATTCTTTTACAAGAAATGGCTCGTTAACTCTGAGACCACTTAAGATAATCTCGTCGTCTGAATCCTCTGCACTATAACCGATGTAATCTGTAGTTGGAATTGACTTAATCTGTGTCTGGCTAACGCCAACTGCGTACTTAGGACCAACTACTTCGCCCCAACCTGTAGCCTGAACTAGCTGAGCAATTCCATTATAATAGGTAGCTGTATCCACCTGAGTTCCGTTTACAAAAATAGGCTTCTGAGGAGCCTCTGCCAAGATGCTTTGAGCAAGATTAGCTTTTAACTCTGTTGCATTAAAGCTTGCATCCATGGCTGTTATATCATTCATGTTGGCCTTCTCTGACTTGAGAGCCGCAACATTAAACTGTCTAATTCTTTCAGTATCCATCAAAACAGTCCCTGCCTTATCAGCAGCAAGACCATTCCAGTATGCTGGGCTACACATCTCTGGTGTAACTGTGCTCTCTGTAGCAACTGCAGCTTTAACTGGCAATACATTAATGAAGCACCCCAATATGCATACAATAGATAAAATCGCAGCAGTAACCGCTTTTTTAGAAATATTTATACCTACAAATAAATTATCCATCTACATTATCCTCCTATCCTGTTAACTCCCCGAATGAACAATTGTATTGATTATACTACTATTCATAGGATTTTTCCAATAACTTAAACCGGATTAGGAGTGTTATCGTATTTACGTATTAATTTATTCGTATTTATATTGATATTTAGCTTCTATCAATCTTATTTCCATTGGCTTAAGATTGTACTCAAACTCTAGCCGTCCATCAGTAACTGTTACCTGCTGCATTTGCATGTTTGGATTGGCATGCTGCTTGATAAATTGAATCTCCTCACTCTCCATAGACTTAGCCAAATCAAGATGCTTCCATAGGTCCTGCACACTACCATATTCTTGATTAATATAATAGGTCTTGATTTGATAGTTGCCATTTTGAACATCGTTCAATATACATTTGATTTGCAAATCCTCTGTGTCCTCTAAATATTGATCAATGTCCTTAATCTGGATGTTGTCCTCATCGATTTCCATATATTTTTCTGATAGGGCTTTGAAGTTGTGGCAAACTAAAGCGTAGCTTCCACGGCCGTTGGTGGTAAGCATTCCGTTTTCCATGCGGACCATTTCGCGATTGTAATTTCTGTTAAGAAATTCAATTGCGTAGAAGGAAGGCTTTTTGATTCCGTCCCTAGAAATCAGTCCTGAGTCGCCACTTAGCAAGGTGTTGGTATCGTAGTACTCGGCGTACAAATCCAGACCATGCCAGTAACTCATCACATCCACATGGCCTGCCATATCGATATAGTTTTTCATGATATAGGCTCCCTGCTCGCAGGAATCACTCAAAACATTTCTATTGGAAACTGTGTAGTTCCACTCGTCCAGATGAAATTCCGGAACATTAAATCCAGCATCATCCATGGACTGCTTAATTACTGCCACCTGATTTACAACGTAATCCTTATCCAGGGATTTCTTGCCGTAAACATAAGCTCCATCATTAAATGAAATATACTGGAAGGAGCTAAATGAAATAAAATCAGGCCAGATTTCTCTTTGCTTCCATATACCAAACACCTTGTCAGAAAGCTGCTTTTCATATCCTAACACTAGTCCCGGACCACCAACCTTGATGTATGGGCTGATATTTTTCATGGTAGAGTGAACCATGTCAAAATACCTATAATAATCTCCATCCTCGTTTTGAATGTTGAGCTTTGGATTCTTCCACAATTCAAAGAACCACTGCTCTATCTCCTCGATGCCATATCGGTTTACCAGATGGATGCTCAAATCCTTTATCAGCTTTTTATAGAAATCAAAATCAAAAAGCTGCATCTCTTCATCCTCACGATTGATATATCGCTCTGGACCATACATCAAAAGTGTTGGCTTTTGGCCGATTTCCATGTAAAGCTTAATATCATTTTCAGTAAGAAAATCCAGCACGCTGTCAAGCTTGTGAAAGCTGTATTGACCGCCTTCGCGAATGCAGGTGTTTGGAGCAAATAAATTCCAGACTCTGATGTGGGTAATACCAAGCTTCTCCTTTAATTCCAAAAGCTGATTTTGAGCCTCCTGCTGCAAAAGCATGTATATGTTTCCGATATTGATCACTCGAACTATATCCACATGCTTTTCCTTAAACTCAGTGGCATCTACCTCGATTATCTTTTGGTTCACCTGCTCTGGCTCTGGAGTATCGCTAAGATTGTTGATATACGTAATAATCTCTTCCTTGCCTTCGCCATCCACTTCATAGTCAACATTGCTGCTTGTGTGATTAGCTGCAGTCTTGCGGTACTCACCAGGAGACATGTTAAATACTTTTTTGAAAGATTTATTAAATGCAGATGAGGTACTAAAGCCGTTGTCCATTGCAATGTGAGTCAGGCTCTTGTTTGTGTAAACCAGCTCGTCTACAGCGTGGAAAAGTCTAATGTTGTTGAGATAATCCACGAAGGTCATTCCAAACTTTTTCTTAATATATTTTGAAAGATAGGCTGTAGAAAGATACATCTTGTCCGCCAAATCATTTAGGCTGATTGGCGCCTGATAATGGCCCTGGATGTAGCTTTGAATCTCGCTGATGCGCTCCTTTTCTGCATTGTTATCAAATAAAATCCTGGCCTCGTCAGTCTTTACCATAAAATTGGCAATCAGGATGTGAAGCATTTGATAGTAAAGTGACTGAAGATAGCACTTGTCGCTCTGTCCCTGATTGTAGTAATACTTGATGATTTCCTTCATCTGATGACGAAGCTTATCATAGGCAGAGTTCTTGTCCACTGCTGAGTTGCAAAGAAAAAGCATCTGGGTTGTGCCGATGGTCTGAGACAACAGGTAATAATCTATTGCAAAACGAATAGCCAGAAGACCTCCTGAATTTTCAAACTTATGTCGCTTGTTTGAATTAATCAGTATCATATCTTCCGGCTGTAATTCGTAGCACTTATCATCAATCACAACCTGAACCGAGCCCTCCAACACATACAGCAAATCAAGATTCTGGTGGTAGTGCTGTTCTCTCGGTTCATCGTTGGATTCATGAATAATATTAAATTGAACTATTTCACGTATATTTTCCATGCTATAATTCTACAATATAATTCTTAAGATTTAGTGACTTCTACTCAAAGTCTATAGATTTGCCTGTGCGAGTAGACTCTCTTGCAGCCTCCATTAGGCGAAGAACTCTTCTTGTCTCTGGAATCTTAACAAGGAATTCCTCCTGACCATCGTAGGCCTTGCGATAATTGTCAAAATAATCCGCATGTACGGTGTCGGCAATTGGAAGTGGCTCTGTAAACAACTTGCCCTCTGGTGGTGGACCAAATGAACGAGTTGGGCCCGCAGCTGTCATAGTACGCTGACCGCCAACATTCTGAAGAAGGCCGTTTGTGCGAACAATTGCTCCCTGAGGATCAAAACCGTCAAGGTAAGCTGTACCCTTGTTGCCACCCATAATCCAGTGACGCTCAAACCACTTGTTATCCATCTTGTCTGTAAGGAAATATGTTCCAAGCTCAACCTCAGCCATAATTCCATTATCAAACTTCATGAGAATCTTGAAATAGTCATCTACCTCAAAGTTGATTACATTTCTAACATCCGCAAATACGGATTTGATCTTGGCACCTGGCATCATCCAAAGCATCTGATCAAGAAGGTGAACACCCCAGTCAAAGAGCATTCCGCCGCCCTCTGCTATATATACATGCCAGTCGTGCATATTGCCATTAAAGCCGTAGAGACTGCTCTTTATAGAGTAAACATCTCCAAGTGTCTCGCTATCAAACACGTTTTTCATTGTTCTGAAATCCTTGTCATAGCGGCGTTGATGGTGAACTGTGAAATTAACACCACACTCGTCTACAACCTTAACCATGTCATCAAGCTCTTCAAGATTCATAGCAACTGGCTTCTCACAAATAATATCCTTGCCAGCCTTTGCTGCCTGAATAACCAAATCATGATGCTGGTTGTTATTTGCAGCAATAAGAACTACGTCAACTTCTGGGTCATCAAACATCTCCTCGTTGTTCTTGTAGCGCTTAATGCCTTCCTTGACATCCTCTAGCTGCTTTGGGTCAATATCTGAAATACCAACCACCTTGTAACCATCTAACTGTGTAAGCATTGTCTCGTGCTCATGGCCCATAAAGCCATGGCCGATAATACCAATTCTGATAGTTTCCATATTATTTCTCCTTCTAAAAAGTATTTCTAAAAAAGTATTCTTATAAATAAAAAAGTCGATATCTTTTATCTACATAAAATATACCGACTTTCTCATCTTTATTCTCTTTTTAGTTTTTAAAAATAATGCAAAATGTTGCAAGTAGAATTTTCTTATAAAAAATTCGTGCAACCAAACAACTCAATTCATTGCAAAAGGCCCTTTAGTACTCTGGAAATACGTGAAGCACGCAAAATTCCTCTGCCTGAAGCTCCACCTCAAGGGTGAGTACATTGTCCTTGGACTTAAGATGGGTTCTAGAATGCTCTGGCACACACATCTCCTGCAAATATTTGATATCGTTACGGTCAAGCTTGCTGTCGTTTCCAAACTTGTCCCACTCGTCAATGATTGAGCCGTGGTCTCTGTTAACGCTGCTTCGTCTGATGTAATAGCCGCTGTTTTCGCTGACACCCTCCAGCTTAATGACAAGCTTCTTGTCGTCCTTCATATCAAAATATGGCTTAACATCCTCTACAGTTGCCTGATTTTCCGCATCAATAAAATAGCTGGAATTGTACCACACAGTGTTGAAGCAAATAATCTGATACTCATCATCTGCAACTCTTGTAACCATGAAGTTGTCGCCTCTAGCAATCACCTTGGAACCAAGATAGTTAAGCATCTTTAATGCGTAGAAAATTGGCTTTCTGATGGTATCCTTTGAAACCAATCCGCCACCACCGTTGATAACACTTCTTGAAGAAAATGAGTTACACTGCCAATCTGTTGCAATCCAAAGTCCCCAGATGTCTAGCTCGCTAGCGTAGTTTACTATATCCCTGATTAACAGGCAGCCTCTAAAACAGCTGTCATTCATAAAGTTTTGGTTAGAGCAAGTAAGGTTCCACTCTGAAATCACAAGCTTGTCGTGGGATAATCCCAGACGGTCAAATGCTTCATATGCAAGCTTTAACTCGTTGCCCTCAAACTCCTGATCCTTGGAACGCACAAAGCTTGCTGTACCACCATCGATAGTAGTAGTTGGCTTTGGAATATAAGGAAACAGTATGATGGAAATAAAGTCAGGCTCATACTCACAGTCCTGTAGCTTTTTGATGGTAGTATCAAAGAAGCTTTGATTCTCCACGCTTGCACCTGCAGAGTAACCCACAAGTGCCTCTGGTGCCACATCCTTGACTGTCTTTGCAATAAACTCAAAGACATCCACAAAGTCATATCCCTCTACCACATAGAAATCATCGTAGTCGGAATGGAAGCCCTCTATACCAACCTCATAACGCCATGTGGAAATTTCCTTCTCGCCGTAGCGTCTTATAAGCTGTTTAAAAAACTGCTTGTACATGTCTGCCCAAACTCGCTTGTCCTTAAAGCGAATACGGATATCCTCAAACCAAGCAGATTCCTCTGGATTTTTAACGTTGGCATATGGCCTGTTGGTAAAATCAAGCCATGGCTTAATGCGATTTTCCACAAGAAAATCCAAGGCCTCAAAAATCATATCAAAGTTGTAATCACCAATGGTCTCCCCGTCGCTAACCATGTTTTTGTTATTAAAAATCATCCAGATTCTTGCGTAGGTAAAGCCAATTTCCTTTGCCAAAAACTGGATATGATATTGATTGTTTGCGCGCAAAACATCATGGATAAAGCCTACGTTTACAAGCTTGTTCCAGGAACGCTTTAGCTCGTTGGACTCCTTGACGTTTACAAGGGTCTCCACGGTGGACTCTTTGCTTTCCACCTCGCCAAGCTGCTTGAACTCTGTGGCAATCTTTTCCTTGATTTCTTCATCCACATCATCCTTCTTGACAGCCTGCCCCTTCATCTTTTGACGATACTCTGTAGGGGCCATGTTGTAAATCTCACGGAACACCTTGGTAAAGGCCGATGCATTGGAAAAGCCACAGTCCATGGCAATCTTGGTCATGTTCTTTTCCGTATATAAAAGCTCATCCACCGCATAGCGGGTACGAACCTGATTAACATACTCTGCAAAATAAGTGCCGGTCTGCTTTTTAAACAAACGAGACAGTGTAGATGTAGAGGTATACATCTGCTTTGCCAAATCAGAAAGACTGATGCCGTCCTGATAGTTGGTATGAACATAATGGATGATAATCTGAAGCTTCTCGTCTGCGTCGTAGTTTTCGGAAATCTCAGTATTGGTATCGTCCACCATGTGGTTTTCCACCAACTCATCCAATAATTTATATAACAAGCTGTAAATCAAGCTATCTGTCTTCTTAAGGGAAGTAACGTGCTGATAGACTATATCACGACACAGTGACACAATCTGGCTATAGGACTTGGAAGAATCCGCCGCACTATTACAGATGAAAAAGCTATTTGGCTTCTTCAATATATGAACTAGCACCTGATAGTCGTACATTATAGAGCACACAATGCTCTTGCCCACCGACTCGATGCTGTGCTGAATACTGGAATTGATGACAAGTACATTGTCTCGCTCAAGGGTAAATACTGTATCTTTAAGCTTTACCTTGATAGAACCCTCCACAACGTATAGTAGCTCAACATCTGTGTGCAGATGTTGAGCTTCTGTCATATTCCTGTATATATTTACCTTAAACTGATTATAACCATTCATGTAAATATTTTAATCTAAAAAATATTGAATGTCTATTAAGGCCACAATATTTACACATCAAATAGATTTTGCGCAATTAAATTATTATTGTCCAATCCACTTTTGCTTAGCACCGGCAAAGCCGGTGTAGAATTGATTAATTATCACTTCGTTCAATTAATCAATCCACTTTTGCATCGCAGCCTGATGACGACGTACCTGCTCGATACTGTCGACTTCCATGTCTGCTCTAAGGTGCTCGCCACCTTCGTACTCTGAGCTTAAGAAACCTGTATAGCCAGCCTTCTTGTATGCCTCGATTACCTCTGGAAGTGCTACTGCTGTCTCCTCAAGGTCCTCATGTACGTTGTAGAACTTGGCATGTGTATGGAAGATATAATCGATGTTGTCGATAATATCCTGTGGCTCTGACCAAGAATATGTGAATGATGCACCTGCATATGCTAAATCAGCTGGGCCACCGCCTGCTGCCTTAACTGCATCCATCATTTCCTGCATGCCGTTTGCCATACGATATTCCATGTTGGCCTTTCCAAGGTTAAGGTCGTATTTAATCTTGGTAAAGCCCTTTGCAACACGCTGTGCATAAGCATCGTCAACAATCTTGATGCACTCTTCCTTAGCTCCCTGGCGACGTGCCTTGTCACGAAGAACATCTGGGATATTCTTGCAGAAGATTCCCATGTCAGGTACAAAACCAAAGTGCTTTGTGCCGGTTCTCTTAATCATTTCCATGTATCCATCTGCCCAACCTGAGTTAAGTGAGAATGGTGCATGTACTTCAAGACCAATCTTTACGCCAACCTCCTCTGCGTATGGAAGGCTGCCTTCGATAACATCCATAGGTGTTGAAACCAAAGTACGAAGTACCGGGAAACCTAAAAGTGATGCAAGACGAAGGTCTCTGTTCATCATGTTAACCTGCTCTTTTAAAGTGAGTGTACGATTATCGTAAATACGATTCTCCAAGAATGCATCGTAGCAGGCAGGTGTAAGATTGTATTTCTTCATCCACTCAAACCACTGATCTCTGAAGGTCTGTGTTTCAATTGGAAGTGGGAACTTTCTAATCATCTGCTCAGCAAGAAGCTCTACACCTGTTGCTCCTGTCTTGGCAGTTTCACGTAAGCATCCCTCTAAATCAAGCTTTCCAAGATAAAACTCATCCTGGTAGCTGTAGAGAGATACGGCTCTTTTAATATCGCTCATTTCATTACCTCCC
>JAILGH010000045.1 GCA_024697025.1 Pseudobutyrivibrio sp. | reverse complement strand
ACTCCGCAAAGCAACAAACTAATGTGCAACGCTGAAGTACCATTTTGTGTGCTGACTGCTGCTGGAGTATGCACATACTCAGCCAACTTCTTTTCAAAATCTGAAACATATGGACCTGCTGTTGAAACCCACTCGGTCTCTACAGCGTCTGTAACATATTTAAGCTCGTTGCCCTTTAAATTTGGCACCGATAAAGCTATAAATTCATCTGACATAAATAAACCTCTATTTTAGTCCTTTAGCCCGATTTGATGAGTATATATGCAAACATCCCACGACACGCTTTCGCTCTGCTTTTTCTACTTACGTTACATAAGAAGCCTCCTTCAGAGCCTTCTAAGTAACGAGTGAAAAAGAAGGTCTTTGGGATTGCTTACATATATACTCATCAGATCTCATTTAAATTAATAAATAAATATTTATAAATTCATAAATATTCAACGACTTTATAACATTATTTTAATTTAGATATTATAGATATCCACTTTATATTTATCCAAGTTGCCACGAAGGAATTCGATGGTCTCGGCGAGACCCTGCTCGAATGTGTACTGTGGCTTCCAATCTGTAAGCTGAAGAATCTTTTCATTGCTTCCAAGTAAACGGTTTACCTCGGACTTCTCTGGGCGGAGACGATCTTCGTCGCAGATAATCTTGGCATTTGGATTAATCTGACGGATAAGCTCTTCAGCAAGCTGTCCGATAGAGATTTCCTTTTGAGTTGCAATATTGATTTCCTGTCCGATTGTCTTGTCGCTTTCATACATGGCGATAAAACCATTGGCTGTATCCTTTACATAGTTGAAATCACGTGTAGGTGTAAGGCTACCAAGCTTTATCTCTTCCTTGCCTGCAAGAAGCTGTGTAATGATTGTTGGAATAACAGCACGAGCTGACTGACGTGGTCCAAATGTGTTAAATGGACGCACGATAGTAACTGGCAAATCAAATGAACGATAGAATGACTCTGCAAGTCTATCGGCACCGATTTTGGTAGCTGAATATGGTGACTGTCCCTGGTATGGGTGCTTCTCATCGATTGGCACGTACTGAGCAGTACCATAAACCTCTGATGTAGATGTGACAAGTACTCTTGTTCCAAGGTCCCTAGCGGCCTGAAGTACATTTAAGGTACCCTTGATATTGGTATCTACATAAGCATCTGGGCTGTGATAGCTAAATGGAATTGCAATAAGGGCAGCAAGATGAAATACTGCATCTACTCCCTTCATTGACTCGCGAACTCCGTTAGGGTCACGCACATCGCCAGCGAAAACCTCTACATGATCCATAATTTCCTTTGGCAATGTATCTAGCCATCCCCAGTTGTTGAACGAATTATAATAAACAAAGGCTCTTACGTCATATCCTTTTTTAACAAGCTCTTCAACTAAGTGAGAACCTATAAATCCATCTGAACCTGTTACTAAAACTTTACTCATATTTCCTCCATGATAAATTTGGGCTAATAAGCCTAGGTTTATCTATTATTTATTCCTTATTAAGAAGGTTTCTTTTCCTGAAAATAATCAAACATTGACTTAGCAAGAAGCTTGATATTGTCAGGCTCTAAACGCTTTTCACTTAAGACATAACAGTTGCCTGGGCGAGCACATGACATATATGCTGCAAGGTACTTGATAATATCCTCTCGACTCGGCTTTTCCCATGAAGCCATAGCTGACTCATAGTTGCCATAGATATCCTCGATTCGCATAACACCTGGGGCATTCTCATAAAGAATGTCTCCCCCCATAATAACTGGGCGGCGAAGCATCATAGCCTCCTGACCCGCTGTACCTGTAAGTGTTGCTACGCACTGGCAGTTTTGGATGAGAGAGAATGAGTCCTCCCAAGGGTCAATAAGCACAATGTTTGGATACTGCTTTAAGGCTTCGTAGAAGCTGTTATCTCTACTACCTAGGAACGAGTAATGCTCCTTGGCATAAATCAAAGTATCTGCTGGAACTGATTTAGCTAAATTATCCAGGAAATATAGCTGCTTTTCGTACTTCTGAGCGCACACAATTGTAGATGCCTCTGGCTGCAAATGAAGTGGATAATAGACAAACTTCTTAGATAAATCAGCCTTGTTGTAATACTTCTTGCTCTTCTTGTAACGCTTGTAGCAATCAACCTCGTCAAAGGCAGTTTCGTAATCACGATAATAAATGTAATTACCCTTGTCCTTTGTGTGAGGGTTGAAAAATCTTTGACGAATCCAGAAAAATGGGAGTATCAAAAACTTTGCTTTAAACTTTGGCACCTTTCCAGAGAACTTCATAAAAGCAGGCTTTGAATGCTTTTCCTCAAACTCAGTAAGGAACTTATCTGCTGCCTCGAGCTGCTCCTTAGAATATTGTCTATCCATATAATCCTTTGGCATGTCATAAATCATCTCATAGGGATCATTTAGGATGTAATGATGGGTAAGATCCATACCCACAGAACGCATTAACAATAATGAATAGAACTGTGCTCCAGTCTTTTTGCCTACCAAATATGCGGCATAGCTAAATAATGTAGCAATTACCTCATCAAAATAGAAATCAATTTTGTATATTGTAAAAACATATTCCCAAAAAGCAAACAAACCTGCTGCTGTGTGCACGCAGTAGTCGTAATCTCTATTAATCAAAAATCTGTCCGTATATATATACTTCCACATTGGAGAAGCATCATACTTCTTTTCGTATTCACAGAGCTTTTCTAGTGTGAACTCGTCCCAATGAGCATCCATAAACTCAGCTAAGATACAGATTTCAACTGAATCTCCGTATTTACTTTTTACATAGTCGGCCTCGCGTGAGTCCAAAACAACTATAACACCTTTGGCTTGTGGATCATAACTTGCCTTTATCTCATTGAAGATGGTGGGCGAATAGTCAAGAAATGCCTCTCGACCCATGAAACATAAATTATACATTTCTTTACTCCTATTCTTAAATTTTATCCCCTTACCCTAAAATATAACCTCGTAATTATACCACATACCACCACAGCGGTAAACAAAGCCAACCCTGCAGCAACGTATATGCTATCGCAAACCAGATAAAACACTATGCCTGGAATAACGATTGCAAGCAGTGGTAACCAACTGGCTGTGATAAGTTTTAAGAAAGAGTATTTGAATTTCATTGATAGCTTAACCATTAATAATAATGAGTAAAGGGCATAAGATATACCTGTGCCCAAAGCTACCATATTTAAACTTCGACCCACGAATAAAACTAGCGCCAAAGAAAAAATCACGTTAAAAATACAAAGAGCCACCGAATTGGCTATTAAAGATTTGTTTAGCTTTAAAACGCTAAATATCTGCCCAAATATAATAGTAGTGGAATAGATTGCCACTCCAACTATAAGTATCTGGGCTGCGGTTGTGCCGGCTGTATATTTTGGCATAACTATCTGAACAAATATAGGTAAAATATAAAGTACCATTATGCAGGCTGCACCTGAAATTGCAGCTGTAAGACTGGTAAAGAGAGATGACTTTTTAAGTAATTCTTCCTTGGTAGCACCTGCACCATACATGCGGCCAATCTTAATATAAAACACCTGACCGATAGTCATCGGTATCAAAACCATAGTGCTGAATCCCATATTGGCTACTGTATAAATCCCCAGATAAGCATCTGTGGTTTTAGGTAGATTCTTAAAAAATGTAATTATAACGTGCTTATCCACGTTTTGAACCATCGTCCAAATAAGGCTGTTGATAAGAAGCGGTATTCCTCCAACAACCATCATCTTCATATATTTAAAATCAAAATCAAGCTTCGCACCCTTGTAGGCATCTTTATAAAAAAATAAAATGCCAAATAATGCAGAAGCAATTGTCATGGCATACAGGCCATAGTAGCCAAATCTATTTACGCATACAAAACCTATTGCAAAAGCAAGAACCGTTCTAAGAAAACCGATAATTGCTGATTTGTTATAAAAGCCCTTCATCCTTACAGTGTTGTTTGCCATGTCGTCAAAGCTTTTCAAGAAAATCATAATCGGACAAAGCGCGTATCCATATGCCCTATAAGTGGTCATTTGGTCGCTGCCAAACTTGCCGTTAAATTTTAAGAACACCCACGCTTCAAACACAACAAAAATCAAAGTATACATCATTAGCATAAATGTAATTGCTATGTTTCTTTGCTTTTGGGCATCTGCATAATCCTTGCGCCCCAAAGCCTGTGGATAATCACGGTTGTATGCGTTTAACACGCCAAGCTGAGCGTAGTTTAAATATGCAACAATCATCAGGCTTAAACTTGAAATACCCATAGGTTCCTCAGGAACTATGCGTTTTGTATAAACGTTAAACACAAATGACATTGCTGAGCAAGCCACCGTTGAAAATGTCAGGAATAAAAAATCCAGACTTTTAATTTTGTTTATAAGCTTTGTAAGTATCTTCATAAATGTTTTTAATTTCTTCCATATATGTGTCAAAGTTATTTAGCTCTTTGGCACGTTTTCTAGCCCCTTCGGACTTCAATTTGTATATCTCGCTGTTGTCTAAAAGCTCTACAATGTTTTCAACAAACGCAGCCCTGTCTATTGGCTTTTTGTCGTTGCCACATATCTTGCCGCAATCGTCTGTCACTGTGATTCCAAAGCCACCTGTTCTGCTGGCAACCACTGGCTTACCAAAAGCCATAGCCTCAACTGCCGCCATTCCAAAGCCCTCAAACTTAGATGGAGCAACAAGAATCCTGGTCTGATTCATGTATAAATAAGGATTGTACTGCATTCCAACCATTATTATGTTGTCGCTAAGTCCCATTTTGCCAATGAGTTCAAGACAGCCACTGCCTAAATCTCCGCCTCCTACAATTATGGCTTTGATTTCAGGGTGAGTCTTTTTAACCTCATCAACAATTCTTATAAATTCATAAGGATTTTTGTCCTCAGTTAAATATCCAACAAAAAGTAAGTCGGATTTATACTTCTCCAACTTCTCCTTTGACATTTCTGTGCCAGGCACATATCCCTTTTCAAAAATCTTGACTGCATTGAAAGGGGTTTGCATGACCACTGTCTTATCCTCCATTTTATCACGAAACCAGGCCTTTTCCTCTACAACCTTATCCGGGATGATGATTTTGGCGAAATTCTTGCATGCGCCACCATAGATGACAGATTTAGGTCCGATTTTCTGAACCCATTTAGGTATAGAATACAAGTGACTGATAATTGGCACTGTATCCGTAACTTTCGTACACATTAAGCTACAATCATACTCGTAAGCATGAATTATGTCTGGTTTAATCTCTTCAATGGCTTTTTTGATGGCTTCTTCGTCCACTTTTTCTACGCCAATGTATTCTACATCCAAATCCAGTAGCTTAGTTTCGATAGAACCAGTTGCAATAAGGTAAACACTTCGAATATCCTCTGGCATTGATTTAATAATGTTGATTGCAACATTCTCCATTCCAGAGTATTTGTTTGACTTTGAAACATGTAAAATGACCACTTTTAGACCCCCATATTATCTACAGCTGCTCATACAATTGTTTCATTAACTCGTTTACTTTTTCTTTATCAAAAGACTTCATAGTCTCTATATTAGCCTGTCCCATGTTTTCGCGGACAGTTGGCATATCTGCCAAAGAGCGCTTAAGCGCAAGTACTAATGTCTGCTCATCCTTAGAATCGAATAGGTATCCCCCAACACCATCCTCGATAAGGTCCGTGTTACCACGAATCCTGCTACAGATAACTGGTAACCCAACTGACATGGCCTCCATAAGTGCAACAGGCAATCCCTCTTGATGAGATGGGAAAACATAAATGTCACTTGCAGCAAACACATCCGCCACATCTCGCCTAAATCCAAGCATCTTAACATAATCAGAAAGTCCCATTGTCTTGATGATATCTCTAAGCTCAGCGGCCATTCTTCCTCGACCTGCAATCAAATAACGTATCTTATACTTAGGCTCCACTCGCTCATCACTCTCAGGCGACACCAACATCCCCTGGTCCTTCATAATTTTAAGAGCCTTTAAAACCTCAATATGATTCTTTCTAGGAATCAACTCTCCAACAGATAACAGCACAGTTGTATCTTCGTCTATAGCAAGCTCCTTGCGAATCTTTTCTCTTGCTCCCTCACTCGCAACAAACTTGTGGGTATCAACTCCAACCCCGGGCACATACGCCACCTGTTTAGCGTAGAAATCCTGCGCGCTGTTGTAATCTTCTTTGTTGATGGTTATCAACAGGTCGGTAAATTTACTGCAGTACTTTTCCACATTGTAAAACACCAACCAATTCTTAAGAGGTGCTCCCTTGAAAAAGTGGAAGCCGTGAGCTTCATATACAACCTTAGTCCCATAGAGCTTTCTTGCCTTCCTACAGGCCAATCTACAGATTACTCCACCAATAGGTGATTGGGTGTGGACAATTTCATATTTGTTGGTCTCTACTTCTCGTTTAAGCTGTATATATGCTTTTTGAAGTTCGAAAATATTAAATATCTTTCTAAGACTAGATGTCTCGATAATTCGACAGCCTAAATCTTTAAGAAGCTTTCTTCTATCATTCATTGCCTCAGGGCTAAGAGCGCTGTCGTCGTCATTCCAGCATGATGCGACATCTACTGTATAGCCAAGGCCCTGCAAAATCTTGATATTGTCAATATTAAACTGCGTAAGCATATACGTTGTGTGAGCATGTATTAGAGCTTTTTTCATATATTCATTATCTCCTGCATGTCGCCTTCAATAAATCTTTATACTACTTGTGGACATTGGCGTTTGTTTCGCCTTCTGCGACACCCTCAGTAGCATCTTTTGTAAATATGACACGAATCGTCATAAGAATAAGCTGAATATCGAGTAAAACGGAGCACTTTTCTACATAAATCATATCAAGCTTAAGCTTATCTAATGAAGTAGTGTTGTACTTTCCGTATACTTGCGCATATCCTGTAAGACCGGCCTTTACATGGGTTCTGAATGCAAATTCAGGAACCTCCTTAACGTACTCTTTAATAATCTCTGGTCGCTCTGGGCGAGGACCTACAAAGGACATTTCGCCCTTTAAAATATTGATAAACTGTGGCAACTCATCTATACGTGTAGCACGAATAAAATGACCTATCGGTGTAATTCTGTCATCATTTTCGCTTGCAAGACGAGCTTTACCATCTTTTTCGGCATCCACAATCATCGAACGGAACTTTAAAATTTGGAACTCTTTTCCACCTATTGTGCAACGAGTTTGTTTATAAAAAACTGGACCGCCATCATATTTGTGTATAAGTACAGCCACAATTATCATTGGAATAGCGCCAACTATTAACGCCAACAAGGAAATAATAATATCACCAGTACGCTTTAATGTGGCTGATATTCCGTCCATTCCAACATTCTTGCACAGATATAATGGTGTATCAAAAAGATCAACGTCGTCTGAGCCTTTAATTAATATGTCCGAAATCTTTGGTGTGAAATATACGCGCTTTCCCGAATCGAAACATGCCTTTATAATGTCATTTCTGATTTCAGAAGGTACGTCATTAATTAAAACTGCATCGTAATTCTCAAGCTCTTTTGTAATCTTTTCTATTGGCTCGTTACAGCTGATTTCACCTGTGATGCAATACTTATCTGCACGACGGTTCATCTTTATAACCAAGTCATTCTCATACTCACCATATATATTCAAAATAGAAAATGGTGGGAATTTAACTCTATAAAGCTTGGTACTAATGTAGGTTTCGATTAAGACAGCTACCGCATCCATCATCGAAAGAATAACCAAAAAGCCAAGTATCTTCCATGTATGATTCTTAATTCCGACTATCAAAAGCACTAGGAAGAATTCAATCATATTTACTACGCCCATGGCTATTGCTTGGGACATAGATAAGATTGAAATCCTGCTACTTCCGAAATTAAATCCTTTAAATGTATTTAGCAATAAAACTATAAAAATAGCGTATAGGAAGATTACAAGATAATTACCTATGCTGTAATATCGCTGAGAAGACTCCATAAGGTTTCTTAATTTCCCATACCACATAACGCCAAAGAGCGTGGCTAGTATTACTACTAACACCACGCTACTTACAAAGCGGAATAATTTTTTTCCTGTTTCTACGTTGTTATTTTTCTTATTATTATCCATATTCTCTTAGAAATAGCTCTTGTTCATATCGACATTTCCCTTAATTCCAGGAATTGAACCCTTGCTAGAATACTGCCAAATATTGTATCTGCCTGAATAAGAGCATGCTGTGTTGTACTGGGCTACCCAAATTGAGCATGAACCAGGAAGCGAACCTGCGTTAATTTTTCCTGACATCCAGCTCTTGCTAGCGTATACTCCAGCTCTATGTCCACCCGACTGAACTGTAGCACAGAAGGCATTAACAATTGCTGTTCTCTGCTCATTAGTTAACCTACTCTGGCCTCTAGTTGTATCCTCCATATCGATGTAGATAGGAAGAGCACAACCACCTGCCTTGTTAGCCATAGCTACTGCCATTGATGCTTCAGCTACTGCCTCTGCCTCGTTTAAAGCAGTTGAATAAATATAGATACCTGTATTTACTCCATTACCCTTGGCACCCTTCATGTTTGTGTAGAAATATGGGTCCTCATGTAACTGGCCATCATACATACCTCTGTATCCGCAGCGAATGATTGCAAATGAAACTGCTGGTCCAGCCTGCTTCCAATCAATTGCGCCCTGATGCTTAGATACGTCAATACCAGTACCGTTGGATACAATCGCACCGTCATTTCCAAAATTGTAAGATACACCCTGAATTACCTGTGTACCCTTTACAGGATTACCATTCTTATCAAAGAAGAATGTGCGGCCATCGATTGTCTGCCATCCGTAGTATGTATAGTCAGCTTCCTTGTAGTAGTATGTTCTACCCTTCTCATAGTCAGCTGCTGTAGCTTCCTTCTTGCACTCAGCATCTACATAAAGCTGATTGCCCTTGGAATCTTTAAGCTTTTCTTCTGTTCCCTGACCATATCCAGATACTGTATAAGTAACCTTTAGACGATTATCCTGAGTACCATCGCTGAATGTTGCTATACCGGCTAATGTATAGTCTCCATCCTTAGTTGCCTTAAATGTACCCTTGTTCTTTTCTATTTTGACCTCAGTACCATTTACAGTTACCTTGCTAACATTTGATGTGCAAGAGATTGTAAATGTACCGTTTGAATATGTCATATCAAGTGTTGCAGTCTCAACATTTGCTCCTGCTGGACTTGCTGCAATAAGCACATTAAGCATTGTTGGAGCGTCAAAAATACTGTTTGCAGCTGCAACTCTATTCTTGTTATTTCGTTTTGTAGTATTTGTACCATCATCTGATGGATTTGTATTATCCTGACTTGGCTCAGTTGTCTGTTGATTGTCTCCGCCTGAGTTTCCATTTGAGTCATTTGAACCGTCCGAATTATTGCCACCCTCTGAAGGCTTATTGTCATCATTTGCTGGTGGTGTCTCTACCGGCTTATTTTTTGTGAAAGTAAATGTTACTACTGGATTGTTGGCATCAAATGACTTTGCACCCTCTGAGCAGGTATAGCCATCCACTGTTGGTGCAGATACCTTTTCGCCAGCCTTCTTTTCTACAGTATTATTGTAGATTTCCTTACCGTCACAAAC
>JAILGH010000039.1 GCA_024697025.1 Pseudobutyrivibrio sp. | reverse complement strand
AACAAATGCTTCAGATGGTATCTCAGCAGTACAGACAGCCGAGGGCGCTCTTACAGAAGTGCACTCAATGCTTCAGAGAATGAACGAACTTTCAGTTCAGGCAGCAAACGGTACAAACTCAGAAAGTGACCGCTCATCTATCCAGGATGAGATTAATCAGCTTACAACTGAGATTGATCGTGTCGCTGAGACAACAAAATTCAATGAGACATATCTTCTCAAGGGGGCTTACGGCACCAAGGAAAGCGTAGTATCTGCGCATGATGCAGGCCTTTATGGCACATTGACTCAGAATACTCAGAAGGCAACATTCACTATGAAAACACTTGTTGTTGGTGACACTTACACTATTGGTGGTACAACTTATACAATAGGTGCAAAGGATCTTACTGATGCTAAGACAGTTCTTGGTATTACAGACGATCCGGGTGATGGAGCAGTTATCACAGTTGATGGTAAATCTTATACTCTATCACAAACAGAAGATGTTCAGCAGGCTAAGATTACATTTGAGGGACTTGCAAAATTTGCAAGTGCTGGGTCAACAGTAAGTTATAATGGTAAGTCAGTTACAATCTTCTCATCTACTCCTCCTGCAACAGGAGCTTATGTAGACGAAAAGAGGGCAACACTTATCAATGCTACACAGGCCTATAATATGATTGCAACAGAGCTTGCAGCTGCATCATCAATCGGTGCAGACCAGCCAATTGCATCAGGTGATATCACCAAAGACGGCACATTAGATAATGACTTGACTTCATCTACAGATAAGGCTAAATTCACATTTACAAAGCATACGGTTACAGTACAGAATGAACTTACATTCAATTTACATGTTGGTTCAGATGCAGATATGACAAACAAGATTGGCGTATCTATTGAATCAATGACAGCCGCAGCTCTTGGAATTAAAGGTCTTAATGTAAGTGATGCAACAGGTAAAGCAGCTACTTACGCTATTGATTCTATAGCAGATGCTTTAGCTAAAGTATCAGCTCAAAGATCAGGCCTTGGTGCTATCCAAAACAGATTAGAGCATTCAATTGCAAATCTTGATAACGTAGTAGAGAACACAGACGCTGCTGAATCACGTATCCGTGATACAGATATGGCTGACGAGATGGTTACATACAGTAAGAATAATATTCTTATGCAGGCAGGCCAATCAATGCTCGCTCAGGCAAACCAGGCTACACAGGGTGTTCTTTCAATACTTCAGTAATTAGCGTGGCCAAACGCATTAGTACTTTACAGTACTATCCAAAAAATGGGACCCTTCGGGGTCCCACTTTTAATGTGCAAAATTATTGTTTATACGAGGCGGTTGAAATAAATTCCCCAAACCCGTATAATTGATAAGGATAATATCTTTTTATCCGACTGATGATGGCACCATCCGTAGCGGAAATATAGGTGCCGCATATAGAAGGAGTTATAAATGAAAAAAGTAGAAGATTACATAAGAACTATTCCTGATTTCCCAGAACCAGGTATCATGTTTAGAGATGTTACAAGCATTCTTCAGGATGCAGAGGGCTTCAAGCTCGCTATCGACGAGATGAAGAGAATCCTTGAGGGTGTGGAGTGTGACGTTATCGCTGGAGCTGAGAGTCGTGGATTTATTTTCGGAGCACCACTTGCTTATGCACTTGGTAAGCCATTTGTACTTGTTCGCAAAAAAGGCAAGCTTCCTTGTGAGACAATTGAGCAGTCATACGATTTGGAGTATGGTCAGGCAACAATCGAGATGCACAAGGATGCAATCAAGCCAGGTCAGAAGGTAGTAGTTGTTGACGATCTTATCGCAACAGGTGGTACAATCGAGGCAGCTTGTAAGCTTATTGAGCAGCTTGGTGGTGAGGTTGTTAAAATCGTATTCCTTATGGAACTTGCAGGTCTCAATGGTAGAGAAAAGCTTGCAAAGTACGATGTTGAGGCAGTTGTTACTTACGAAGGCAAGTAATCGCAGTTAATATGATTAATATTTAGGTAGTACAATCTAGGTGGTTTGTGCTACCTTTTTTCTTAAATTAATAAAGGAAAAATGAGCCTTATTCGAATAAGAACAATAATTTAGATCAGAAGTCCGCTTATAAGAAGCGGACGCTTTGAAGAAATTTATGGAATTAAAAAAGATAGCACAGATACACACAGGATTTACACAAAAATTTGGTATACCTAGACAAAGCGGATTAGTTAGTGAAATAGGCCGCATTGTTTTTACAAATGAGTTTCGAGACCCCAACTATATTCAGGGAATCACAGATTATGATTATCTGTGGCTTCTTTGGGGATTTTCTAAGAATAAACCTTTGGAAGGTGCAACGGTACGACCACCAAGATTAGGTGGTGAAAAGCATTTAGGGGTATTTGCAACTAGGGCACCATTTCGACCAAACAATATTGGACTTTCTTCGGTAAAGCTGGTTGGCGTTGAACAGGATTCAAAACTTGGTCCGGTGCTTTTAGTTAGCGGAGTGGACATGCTAGATGGTACGCCAATTTATGACATTAAGCCATACATTCCTTATGCAGATTCTCATCCGGAAGCTAGAGGGGGATTTACAGATGGGCTTTCAAAGGATGAGCAGGTGCAGGTGGATTTTCCAGAGGAACTGTTGAATAGATTGCCAAAAGAGTATCAAGCGGCGGCAAAGGAGCTGCTGTTGCAAGATCCTAGGGCTGCCTATGACAGAAATAAGGAAAGGGAATTTCGACTTGCCTTCCATGGATATGATATAATTTTTACAGGGACAGAAGGGAAGTTGGTTGTTACAGATATTAAAACTATCTAACAAGGAGGAGCTCATATATGTATGATTATATTACCATTGAACGTAATTATGGCAGCGGGGGACACAAGATTGCGGAGCAGCTTGCAAAGCGACTGAATTATCGTTTATACGATAGAGGCGTGGTTGTAGAAACATGTAAGAGAATGGGGTTGTCTTATGATGTGGTTTCAACAATGGATGAGCAAACTCCTGTCAAAACTTTCTTCAATGCTCCAGGTGAGAACATCACCATGGAAGAGAAAATTTATGACACAGAGGTAAATGTTATCAAAGAGGCAGCGGAAAATCCAGGATGCATTTTTGTTGGACGTTGTGCCAGCGAAGTTTTGAAGGATAAAAAGTGCCTCAAGATTTTCATCACAGCCGATGAAGCTTATCGCAAAGATAGAGCCATCAATGTGGAAAAAATTGAGCCTGACAAGGCGGAAGAGGTAATGCACAAGTTTGACAAGAAGCGTGAGAAATTCTTCACCACTCATGCTGGTCAGAATTGGTGCTCGCCAGAGTATTTTGACTTGATAATAAATTCGGCTGATTTAGGTGAGAATGCCTGCGTTGCAATGCTTGAGGCATTAGCGAAGGCAGAGTAAGGAAAACGATAATATAATTTGGAAAGGCTTTTTTCAAGAAAATAATGCACACTTTTGCAGTTGTCCGTTAGATAGTGGGGATGCTGCTAAAGTGTGCGTTTTTAAATTATTAAAATTTATAGATTATCGTATTTGGGCTAGAAAAATATTTTTAATCTATAACTCTCTTAAATGCAGGAATTAGTTGTGCTGCGACAACAGCTTTAACCAAATCTAGTGGAAGAAATGGAATAAATCCAGTAAGTAATCCAGTCTTTAAATCATAATTTGCTGAATGCATCAGCCAAATCATACCAATCAAATCGATAATTACAACACCAATAATGGCACAAATAGTATACCAAAAGCGGTTGTATTTCTTGCCTCGGATAAGTGGCAGGATAATTAATACAATTGGAAATGCCCAAGTGTAAGCACCATAAGGCGCAGCTAAATAGCCTACACCGGACTGGCCGCCGATAAATACTGGTAGTCCCACTATGCCAAGAAGGAACCAAACTAATCCAATGAGGAAAGACTCCTGAACTGGGAAAAGTAATGCGATGATAAATAACACAAAGTTCATCATTGTAATTTTGGGTGCCATTGGAAGTGGTGTTGGCACACTGAGATATGCGCTAATGCAAAGCAAGGCAGCAAAAAGGCTGCATAAAACTAATCGCTTAGTTGAAATAATTTGTTTAGTAGTTGAGTCATTCATAGCAAGTCTCCTTTTTCTAGTAAGAATTCTATCGCAATAATAGCGAATCAAAAGATAGTGTGAAATATAACTTTCCTTCTAAAGGAAAATAATTACTTTATAAAGAATAACCATAGTGTTGACGATTGTCAACTGTTAAATAAAATATGGTTGACAATTATTTTTTTATAGTTAACATTAGAAAAGTGGAAGTCATATTAGTGTGGGACTTTTTATGTGAGTATGACATATGGACTAAATGAAAAAGTGATACTTATTTTTGCGGAAAAGTAAGGTGGTTACCCAAGTTGGAGTATGAGGAATATCTACTACTGTAGATGTCATACTTATATTTCGAGCAAATCATAAGAAAAAAGTATGACTTTGATATATTCCCAAAAGTCATACTCCAAATATAGGCGACTAGAAAAATAGAGTTATACAAAAAAAGCGTCATATAAAAATAAGTAATCCTAACGGAAATATGTTTGTCTGACAATATAAGAGATAAAAAATTATAAAAGCATAAAAAAGGAGAAGCTATATCATGGATAAAGAGACACTAAAGGAGATTACCCAAAGAATAATTAACGGTGGGAGTATTACAAGAGAGGAAGCAATAGATTTGGTTTGGGCTCCACTTGAGGAGCTGTGTGCTGGCGCAGATGAGTTGAGAAAAAATTTTAACGGAAACAAATTTGACATGTGTGCAATCTTAAGTGTAAAAGGCGGTAGATGTAGCGAGGACTGTAAATATTGTGCTCAGTCAAGTTGCTCCAAAGCAGATATTACTACATTTGAAATTAGGGATAGAGAGTATGTTGTAAGCGACGCAAAATCCAAAGATGGAATTGGTATAGCACACTATTGTCAGGTGGCTTCGGGTAGAAAGCTTTCTAAGAACCAGGTGGCACAAATCTGTGAGAATGTGAGGGGACTTGTGGCAGAAACTGGCTTTGCCCCATGTGTTTCCTTGGGACTTTTAGATAAAGAAGATTTGTTGGCACTAAAAGAAGCGGGGGTGAAGCGCGTGCACAACAATATTGAATCAAGCTCAGAATTTTTCAAGTCATTATGTACCACCCATACTACCGAGGACAAGATTGCGGTGATGAAGTTAGTACGTGAGGTTGGGTTAGAACTTTGCTCAGGTGGTATCTTTGGATTGGGAGAAACTTGGGAAGACAGGATAAGCATGGCTTTTGAACTGGCTGAGGTTCAACCGGATTCCGTGCCTATTAACATGTTAAAGCCAGTGAAGGGAACACCTATGGAAAATCGCAAGATGCTTACAAAAGATGAAATCAGAAGAATAGTTGCGATTTTTAAATATATTCTTCCTAAATCAGCAATTAGATTTGCAGCAGGTCGAGATGTGTTAGATGATACAGGAATAGCCTGCTTTAAAGGAGGCTGCAATGCTACAATCACAGGTGATATGCTGACTGTGAAGGGAATATCAGTGGAGGAAGATGTAAGAAATATTGAAATGCTTGGATATTCTTTGAGGTAGTTTTTTTCGTTTTTTGGAAAAAAAAGCATATTTTTTTTGATATATAAATGTAACAAGTTGTGGCACATTAGATAATATGTAACTGTAAACCGTTAAACAAAGCTTGAAATTCAAGGTTCTTTGTTAAACATCAACAAAAAGAATAGAGAGGAATTGAAAATGAGTACAAATAATAATGTGGATGAAAAATCTGGCACGAAAGTAGGTATAAGTAGATCTGGTGCAGTTAAAATAAAAGAAAATAATGGTAAGTTTATAAAAATGGGCGATTTTCAGAGGCTGCAGGACACATACTTGTATAATAATGTTATTGCCAGGAAAAAAGAAGAATTAAGGAAATATAAAGGAATACTTAATAAATTAAATTTATTGAAAAACCAATATAAGAGTGAGTATTATCCAGGTAATAAGGAAATAGAAAATAGGTTAATAGATGTTGATCATTATATCGAATCAATAAATAAGAAAAAAGATGTTACAGAATGGGAAATACAGAATGAGATATCTAGCATGAAAACTGAAACGTCTAGTCTACCACGAATTGTATTAACTAATGTAAAAGGGGAATCCAATGTAATCTACGAGCAGAAGGATTCGCATATAGATACAGGGAAAGATAAGACTCGCCCTTCAAATAAATTGCCAGAGGAATGTTTTCCGAAACGTAATAAAACTATTTAAGGACAATAGTTGTTCTATTAACTAAATAACAAAAACTTTTCAATAATTTCAGCTACTAGCTTGTTTTTGGTGAAGGTCGCTTCGCCAGGCTTAAACAGGCTAGTGGCTGTTTTTGTGATATCTGAAGGAAAAGCTTTAATATCAGAATCAAAATTAATGCCTATTCCTACAACTATCCACTGCACATCTCCGGTTTCAAATTCAGTGCCTGCCTCTGTGAGGATGCCACAGATTTTTTTATCATCAATAAAGAGATCGTTGATAGGCTTTAAGCGAGGGCGGATGCCAGTAAGGTTCTCAATTGCGGTGCAGACTGCATTGCCTGTAAAGGTAGTGATAGTATCCGGAGCGAGGCTATTTAACAGAGTTGACTTGTTGCTTACTGAATTAGTGGAAGAGGAAGATGTGTGTGCTAACAACTCCTCAGGCTTAAGCAAGATACTCATATAAACCCCACCCCTTGGAGAGTAGAAGCTGTGATCCTTTCTGCCGCGTCCTTCGGTCTGCTCATTTGCTATGATAATAGTGCCGTGCTGGCCTCCTGCAATAGCAAGCTCCTTAGCGATTCTGTTGGTAGAATTAACTGTATCGTATATACGAATCAAATCTCCGTCCTGGTATTTTTTCAAACACGCTTCATTTAGATAGGAGATAATGCCAGGAGCAGAAATAATGTCATTACCATCCTTAAGCATGTAGCCCTTGTTGCTGACAGCATCAATCTTATATCCGCTTTTTCTAAGCTCATTGATTGCCTTCCAGATGGCAGTCCTTGAAAGGGCAAGGTCAGTAGCCATAGACTCCCCTGAAATATAGGTTCCTTTATTTAATTCTAAATATTCAAGTATCTTATCTTTAGAAGACATTTGGCTTAAACTATCCCTTCATATAAATATTATGAAATATACATACTGCAATATTAAATTTATTTAAAAAACAAAAACTTTTGATAGGCAGACGTGAGAAAATGCGGCTGTAGCTATCGATAATTAGGCCCAATACTTTAAAGTGTGAAAGTTCACTAACAACCTATAGGTATTTTAGAAGTATTTAGGTTATTTTGTCAAAGATATAAAAATGCTTTTTAATTTAATTGAATTTCACACTTTAGTGTACTAAAATGTAAACTGTTTATATGTAATAGCCTAGTATAGGTCTGTGCATTTTTGCAAAAGCCTGTGTACTAGCCTGTTACCTACGAATAGTACCATGTATAGGAAGGTCAAGTAAATGAATTTTAATGTTGGCGTAATAAAGGGTGATGGAATCGGCCCTGAAATCGTAACAGAGGCTATGAAGGTTCTGGATGCGATAGGAGCAAAGTTCGGACACAGTTTTAATTATACTCAGATTCTTATGGGCGGATGTTCAATTGATGCGACTGGTGAGCCTCTTACAGATGAGGCAATTCAGGCGGCACTTTCATCAGATGCTGTACTTATGGGTTCAATAGGTGGCAACACTTCTACAAGTCCTTGGTACAAGCTTCCAGCAGATAAGCGTCCAGAGGCAGGCCTGCTTAAGCTTCGCAAGAGCCTTAATCTATTCGCAAACTTGCGTCCAGCATATTTATACAACGAGCTCAAGGAGGCATGCCCTCTTAGAGACGATATTATCGGCGACGGTTTTGATATGATGATTATGCGTGAGCTTACAGGTGGTTTATACTTTGGCGAGCGCTCAACTAAAGAGGAGGATGGACAGCTTGTTGCTAGAGATTCCCTCACATATTCAGAGACAGAGATTCGCAGAATTGCAAAGCGAGGCTTTGATATTGCAATGAAGCGTCGCAAGAAGGTTACAAGCGTAGACAAGGCTAACGTCCTTGATAGCTCTCGACTTTGGAGAAAGATTGTGGAGGAAGTCGCAAAGGATTATCCAGAGGTTGAGTACGAGCACATGCTTGTGGACAACTGTGCAATGCAGTTAGTTAAGAATCCAAGACAGTTCGATGTAATCCTTACAGAGAACATGTTTGGCGATATTTTATCAGATGAGGCATCAATGGTTACCGGTTCAATCGGAATGCTTTCATCAGCATCATTAAATGATACTAAGTTTGGTCTTTACGAGCCATCAGGCGGTAGCGCACCAGATATTGCAGGCCAGGGTATTGCCAACCCAATCGCTACAATTCTTTCTGCAGCAATGATGCTTCGCTACAGCTTCGACTTGGATGCTGAGGCTTCTTCAATTGAAGCAGCAGTGAAAAAGGTACTTGCTGATGGTTACCGCACAATCGACATCATGCCACAGGAGGCAGACAAGCGCGCCAGCGTAACTCAGGTGGGCACAGCAGCCATGGGCGACCTAATCGTAGAGAGATTGTAATAGCCTGCCACATAATGCCACCACCCCAGACTGGCTGCATAACCAGCTATAAGGTGTTATAGTTGTCAATTGGTAGTTTTATATTGAATTTTATTAATTAGATGAGTCTGTTAACGCTGGAAATTAATTATATTAGCCAGTAGCATGACAATCTCTATGTGTTGTCTAAGTAGACGTGTTAGTTTCTGTAGCGCCACCACCCCAGGCTGGCCGCATAACCAGCTATAAGGGTTAGAGTTGTTAATTGGCAGATTTATATTGAATTTTATTAATTTTGATGAGTCTGTAGCTATCAAGCTCTAAGTGTTGTGAAGCGAGACGTGTTAGTCGAGCGGAACAATATCTTAGGCTTGAGAGCGTAACAGACGGACTATATTTAAAAAGGAGTAAGGAAATGAGAAGTGATAATGCAAGAGCTGGTATGCAGCAAGCCCCAGCACGTTCTTTGTTTAATGCCTTGGGATTCACTCCTGAGGAAATGAAAAAGCCAATGGTCGGCATCGTATCTTCGTACAACGAAATCGTGCCAGGTCATATGAATATCGACAAGATTGTTGATGCGGTTAAGCTTGGAGTTGCCGAGGCAGGCGGTGTTCCAGTAGTGTTCCCAGCAATTGCTGTTTGTGACGGTATTGCAATGGGACATATTGGTATGAAATATTCTCTTGTCACAAGAGATTTGATTGCTGATTCTACAGAGTGTATGGCACTTGCACATCAGTTTGATGCTCTTGTTATGGTGCCAAACTGTGATAAGAATGTACCAGGTCTTTTGATGGCAGCAGCTCGCCTTGATTTACCTACAGTATTTGTATCAGGCGGTCCTATGCTTGCAGGTCACGTTGGCGGTCAGAAGCGTTCACTTTCATCTATGTTTGAGGCAGTTGGTGCTCACGCAGCAGGCAACATGACAGAGGATGAGGTAGAGAACTTTGTTGAAAATGTTTGCCCTACGTGCGGTAGCTGTTCAGGTATGTACACAGCCAATTCCATGAACTGTCTTACAGAGGCACTTGGTATGGGACTTAGAGGCAACGGTACAATCCCAGCTGTATACTCAGAGCGTATTCGTCTTGCAAAGCATGCTGGTATGGCTGTTATGGATATGTATAACAAGGGCATCACAGCTCGTCAGATTATGACAAAAGAGGCTGTTTTAAATGCTCTTACAGTTGATATGGCGCTTGGCTGTTCAACTAACTCAATGCTTCATCTACCAGCTATTGCCCACGAGATTGGCTTTGATTTTGATATCGAGTTTGCAAATCCTATTTCTGAAAAGACTCCAAATCTTTGTCACCTTGCTCCAGCAGGTCCTACGTACATGGAAGACCTTAACGAGGCTGGCGGTGTTTGGGCAGTTATGAAAGAACTTGCAGACATCGGACTTCTCAACACAGATTGCATGACAGTTACAGGCAAGACTGTTGGTGAGAATATTGCAAATGCAGTTAACAGAAATCCAGAGGTTATCAGACCAGTGGATAATCCATATACAAAGACAGGTGGACTTGCAGTCCTTAAGGGAAACCTTGCACCAGACGGCTCTGTTGTTAAGAGAAGTGCTGTTGTTCCAGAGATGCTTGTTCACGAAGGTCCAGCAAGAGTATTTGATAGCGAAGAGGATGCTATTGCAGCTATCAAGGGCGGCAAGATTGTTCCAGGCGATGTTGTTGTCATTCGCTATGAAGGCCCTAAGGGTGGTCCAGGTATGAGAGAGATGCTCAATCCTACATCAGCAATTGCTGGTATGGGACTTGGTTCGTCAGTTGCACTTATTACAGATGGTCGTTTCTCAGGAGCAAGCCGTGGCGCTTCAATAGGACATGTTTCTCCAGAGGCAGCAGTAGGCGGTCCAATTGCTCTTGTTGAAGAAGGCGACATTATCGCAATTGATATTCCAAACTATACAATGACTTTAAAGGTATCTGATGAGGAGCTTGCAGCTCGTAAGGCTAAATGGCAGCCACGTGAGCCAAAGGTTACAACAGGTTACCTTCGCAGATATGCAGCCCAGGTTACATCTGGTAACCGTGGTGCGATTTTACGCACTCCAGAACTTTAATCCGCTGGTTACGGCTACAAGCTCATAGATGAGAACGTAACGGGCGGAAAAAATAGAAAGGCAAAGAGTTTATGTTATTAAGCGGTTCAGAGATTATTATTGAGTGCTTGAAAGAGCAAGGCGTTGACACAGTGTTTGGTTATCCAGGCGGTGCCATCCTCAATCTTTACGACGAACTTTACAAGCACAAGGATGAGATTCACCATGTTCTTACTAGCCATGAGCAGGGCGCAAGCCACGCTGCGGATGGTTATGCAAGATCAACTGGCAAGGTGGGCGTATGTTTTGCCACATCGGGCCCTGGTGCAACTAATCTTGTGACAGGTATTGCAACAGCACATATGGATTCAGTTCCAATGATTGCAATTACATGTAATGTAACAGTTCCTCTTTTAGGTAAGGATTCTTTCCAGGAGATTGATATCACTGGTATCACAATGCCTATCACAAAGCACAATTTCATCGTAAAGGATATCAAGGATTTGGCTGATACAATCCGTCGTGCCTTTATGATTGCTCAGACAGGCAGACCAGGCCCAGTACTTATCGATGTGCCAAAGGATGTTACAGCACCTAACAATAAGTATGAGTACATGCCAATCAAGCCAATTCCAACAGGTAGAGTTAAAAAGGACATTACTGAGGACGGAATTAAAAAGGCAATCAAGCTCATCGATAAAGCTAAGAAGCCAGTGATTTTTGTAGGTGGTGGTGCAGTTCTTTCTGGGGCATCCAAAGAGCTTAAGAAGTTTGTAGACCTTGTAGATGCACCTGTTTGTGATACTCTCATGGGCAAGGGCGCATACAGCGGCAAGGATGACAAATATATCGGAATGCTTGGTATGCATGGTACCAAGGCATCCAACTTGGCAGTTTCTGAGTGTGATTTGCTTATTGCAGTGGGAACAAGATTTTCTGATAGAGTTCTTGGTAATCCAGCTAAGTTTGCTAGCAAGGCAAAGGTTCTTCAGTTTGATGTAGACCCAGCTGAGATTAACAAAAATATCATGACTGACCATGCAATTATTGGAGACGTCAAGGAAATCCTTTCTAGAATCAACAAGATGTTAGAGCAAAAGGAGCACGCTTCATGGTTGGAGCATGTTTTGGAGATTTCTAATGCCAACCCACTTAAGGTTCCTGAGAATGGTCTTTCTGGACAGTATATCGTTCAGGAGACATACCGTCAGACTAAGGGTGATGCAATTATCACTACTGAGGTAGGACAGCATCAGATGTGGGCTGCTCAGTTCTACAAGTACAAGAAGCCTCATCAGTTACTTACTTCAGGCGGTCTTGGAACAATGGGATACGGTCTTGGAGCAGCAATCGGTGCCAAGACAGGTAATCCAGACAAGACAGTTATCAACTTTGCAGGTGATGGCTGCTTTAGAATGAACATGAATGAGTTGGCAACCGCAAGCCGCGAGAAATTGCCAATCATTGAAATAGTTATTAACAACCACGTGCTCGGAATGGTTAGACAGTGGCAGACATTATTTTACGAGAAGCGCTATTCCGCAACTGTACTTGACGATGGAGTAGACTTTGTCAAGTTGGCTGAGGCAATGGGTGTTACAGGCTACAGAGTAACAACCAAAGAGGAGTTTGCCAAAGTGTTATCGGAGGCACTTCGATCCGAGAAGCCTGTGCTTATTGACTGTATCATAGGTAGTGATGACAAGGTATGGCCAATGGTAGCACCAGGAGCACCTATTAATGAGTTTTTCGTGGAAGATTAATTCCTAGATTACATGTAGCTTAAAAAGGAGATTAAGAGTAATGAGTAGAGTTTACAATTTTAGTGCAGGACCAGCAGTATTACCAGAGGAGGTTCTTAAGGAAGCAGCAGATGAGATGCTTGATTACAAGGGCTCTGGCATGTCAGTTATGGAGATGAGCCACCGTTCAAAGGTTTTTGATGAAATCATCAAGGACGCAGAGGCAGACATCAGAAAGCTTATGAATATTCCTGATAACTACAAGGTTCTTTTCCTTCAGGGTGGAGCAAGCCAGCAGTTTGCAGCAATTCCAATGAACCTTATGAAGAATAAGAAGGCTGGTTACATTGTTACTGGTCAGTGGGCAAAGAAGGCATTCCAGGAAGCAAAGATGTATGGTGAGGCTGTAGAGCTTGCTTCTTCAGCAGATGAGACATTCTCATACATTCCAGATTGCTCAGATTTACCTATCACTGATGATATGGATTATGTATATATCTGTGAGAACAACACAATTTACGGTACAAAGTTCAAGACACTTCCAAACACAAAGGGCAAGGATCTGGTAGCAGACGTTAGCTCATGCTTCCTTTCAGAGCCAGTTGATGTAAGCAAGTATGCTGTAATCTATGGCGGTGTTCAGAAGAACGTTGGACCAGCAGGTATGGTTATCGTAATTATCCGTGAGGACCTTATCAGAGATGATGTTCTCGAGGGAACTCCTACAATGCTTAAGTACAAGACTCAGGCAGACAATGACAGTCTTTACAACACACCTCCATGCTACACAATCTACATCTGTGGCAAGGTATTCAAGTGGCTCCTTAAGAACGGTGGTCTTGAGGCTATGAAGGACCTCAATGAGAAGAAGGCTAAGATTTTATATGATTATCTTGATTCTTCAAAGCTTTTCAAGGGTACAGTTAGAAAAGAAGACCGTTCACTTATGAATGTACCATTTGTTACAGGTAACGAAGAGCTTGATGCTAAGTTCGTAAAGGAAGCTACTGCAGCTGGTTTTGTTAACCTTAAGGGTCACAGAACAGTTGGTGGTATGCGTGCTTCTATCTATAACGCTATGCCAATCGAAGGTGTTGAGAAGTTAGTTGAGTTCATGAAGAAGTTTGAGGAGGAGAATGCATAATGTTTACTTATAATTGCTTAAATCCAATTTCAGATAAAGGTCTTGTAAACTTCTCTACAGACTATAAAAAGGTTGAGACAATCGGCGAGGCAGACGCAGCTTTAGTTCGTTCAGCTGCTATGCACGATCTTGAGCTTGGCGACAACTTAAAGTGCGTTGCTCGTGCAGGTGCCGGCGTTAACAATATTCCACTTGATAAGTGTGCAGAGGCAGGTATCGTAGTATTCAATACACCAGGTGCTAATGCAAACGGTGTTAAGGAACTTGTATTTGCAGGTATGCTCCTTGCATCTCGTGATATCGTTGGCGGTATCGACTGGGTTCTTGAAAATAAAGAAGACGAGAACATCGGTAAGACAGCAGAAAAGGCTAAGAAGGCATTTGCTGGTACAGAAATTGCTGGCAAGAAGCTTGGTGTTATCGGACTTGGTGCTATCGGTGTAAAGGTTGCTAACGATGCAACACACCTTGGTATGGAAGTACTTGGTTACGATCCATACATCTCAGTAAATGCTGCTTGGAACTTATCTCGCAACGTAAAGCATGTAACTAATATCGAAGATATTTTCAGAGAGTGTGATTTCATTACAGTTCACGTTCCTCTTCTTGATGCAACAAAGGGCTTAATCAGCAAGGAAGCTGTTCAGATGATGAAGAAGGGTGTTGTAATCCTTAACTTCGCTCGTGACCTTCTTGTAGATGAGCAGGCTGTTGTTGATGCTATCGAGGCAGGCAAGGTTCGTCACTATGTAACTGACTTTGCAAATCCTACTACAGCTGGCAAGCCAGGTGTTATCTGTACACCACACCTTGGTGCTTCTACAGAGGAGGCTGAGGATAACTGTGCAGTTATGGCTGTTAAGGAAGTAATGGATTACATGGAAAATGGTAATATTTGCCATTCAGTAAATTATCCAGATTGTGATATGGGCGTTTGCCAGACAGAGGCTCGTGTAGCCATTCTTCACAAGAATAAGGCTGGTCTTATCGCATCATTCACTACAATTCTTGGTAATGCTAACATCAACGTAGAAGATATGACTAACAAGAGCCGTGGAGATTATGCTTATACTCTTCTTGATCTTGCTAACAAAGCTTCTGAGAGTGTTATTGAGGAGATTTCAAAGGTTGACGGAGTTATAAAAGTTAGGGTGGTAAAATAATGGCTAAAGTATTACCTTTTAAAGCAATACGACCAACAAAAGAAGAGGCTGCGGTTATCGCAGCCCTTCCTTATGATGTATACAACAGACAGGAGGCCTATGCCAAGGTTAAGGAGCAGCCAAAGTCTTTTCTTGCAATAGATAGACCTGAGACCGCTTTTGAGCCAGATGTAGACATGTATTCTGACAAGGTTTATGCAAAGGCTTCTGAGATTTTAGATTCATGGATTGCTGAGGGCAGATTCATCCAGGATGAGAAGCCTTGCTATTATGTGTATGAGCTTACTATGGATGGCCGTACTCAAACAGGAATTGTGGCTTGTGCTTCAATCGATGATTACGCTTCAGGTGTCATCAAAAAGCATGAAAATACCAGAGCTGACAAGGAGCAGGATAGAATCAGACACGTTGACACCTGCAGTGCTCAGACTGGCCCAATTTTCTTAGCATACAGAGCAAACACACATATTTCTGGCGTGGTTGCCAAGGCTAAGAGTCGCAAGCCAATGTATGATTTTACAGCTGAGGATGGCATCAGACATCGTTGCTGGATAATTCAGGATATGATGGCTAGTGCTCTCATTAGTTCTACTTTTGCAGAGATGGATTCTATCTATATTGCAGATGGTCACCATCGTGCTGCAAGTGCAGTAAAGGTGGGCTTCAAGCGTCGCGAGGAAAATCCAGGATACACTGGCAAGGAGGATTTCAACTTCTTCCTTTCGGTTTTATTCCCAGACGAGGAGCTTAAGATTTATGATTACAACCGTGTTGTAAAGGATTTAAATGGTCACGCTCCAGAGGAGTTGCTTGAGGAGCTGGAGAATGTTGCAACAATAGTTGAGACTTCTGATTCTCCAATTCGTCCAAAGGAAAAGGGCCAGTGGTCAATGTATCTTGAGGGCACATGGTATCTCTATCAGGTTAAGCCAGAGCTCAAGTCAGATGACCCAGTTGAGGGACTTGATGTTTCCTTGCTTCAGAATTTGGTTTTAGAGCCACTTCTTGGTATCGCAGATCCAAAGACAGATTCTAGAATAGATTTTGTCGGTGGTATTCGTGGCCTCGAGGAGTTGGAGCGTCGCTGCAACAGTGATTGCAAGGTTGCATTTGCAATGTACCCTACAAGCATAGATGAGCTTTTTGCCGTGGCAGACGCAGGCTTACTTATGCCTCCAAAGTCTACATGGTTTGAGCCAAAGCTCAGAAGTGGATTATTTATACACCGTATTTAATAACATAAAAGATTTATTAAACACCTAGTAGCTATCAAGCTCTTAGCGTACCTAAGGTGCACGTGTTAGTGCTCCGTGGTATGCTTAGGCTTGTTAGCGTAACTAGGTGTTTTTTAATGTCTGTTATGCTATAATTAAACGGATTATAAAGAGCGGGAGGACGATATGGATTCAGTTGAAACAGTTACACCGGATGCATTAGTTGAGGACATTCAAAAAGGGATTCTGCAGCAGCAAATTGACAAACTAATTCCTAAGTTTTGGAGCTTTTTGTGGTGCGCATTTTTAGCCCTTATTGTACTGTTTATTGGAACACGTATTATAAAGGGAATCATCAAGGTGTTCCACAAAGCCATGTCCCTTAAAAATATCGATCCTGGTGTGGAAACATTCCTTGAATCTGTTCTTAAATGGATTTTATCCATTATCCTTTTGACTATTATTCTAGGATTGTTTGGTGTCACAACCACATCTATATCTGCGGCAGTTGCAGGTCTTGGTGTTACCATCGGTCTTGCTCTTCAAGGAGCCCTTTCAAATTTTGCTGGTGGAGTGCTCATTTTATTGATGAGACCATTTAAAGTGGGAGATTATATAATAGAGCATGGCACTAACCAAGAGGGCACTGTTGTACGAATTAATATTATTTACACCACATTAAAGATGACTGATGGTCGTCTGGTTCAGATACCAAACGGCAAGTTATCTGCCACTTCTTTAACTAACAATACTTCTATTACAAGAAGAATGTTCAACGAGACAGTTGGTATTAGTTACGATTCCGACATCAAAAAAGCAAAATCTATTATGCAGCAAATTGCTGAGCAACAGGATCATCTGATTACATCTGAGCCTATCAAAGTGTTTGTGGCTGAGTTAGGTGATAGTGCTGTTCAAATTGGTTTGCGTTTTTGGGTTGAGACAGAATACTATTGGCCAACAAAATGGGCTGTCTTGGAAGAAATTAAAGAACGATTCGATAAACAAGGCATAGAGATTTGCTTTAACCAGCTAGATGTACATATAGTAGATAAGTCTGATGCTTCAAAAGAAAAAGAGAAAGCACAGACAGAAGCTACAGAATAAAAATATTATTTATAGGACGGAAATGTATTGAACAAGGCATACGAGTTACTAAAAGAGGAAAAGTTAGAGGGACTTGATTCCCTAGGGTTCATATTTGAGCACAAAAAAACAAAAGCTAGAATATGTTTTATTTCAAATGATGATGACAACAAAGTTTTCTATATCGGATTCAGAACACCACCTAAGGATTCTACAGGTGTAGCCCACATAGTTGAGCACACTGTTCTTTGCGGTTCTGACAAGTATCCAGTAAAAGACCCATTTGTTGAGCTTGTAAAGGGAAGTCTTAACACATTTTTAAATGCTATGACTTACCCCGATAAGACAGTTTATCCTATCGCAAGTACCAACGATGCCGATTATATGAATCTTATTGATGTTTACATGGATGCAGTATTTCATCCAAACATCTACAAGTATCGAGAGATTTTCGAGCAGGAGGGCTGGCACTATGAGATGGAAAGCCCTGACAGCGATTTGACAATAAATGGTGTAGTTTACAATGAAATGAAGGGAGCATTTTCTTCACCAGAGGATGTGCTTTCTCGTCAGATTCTCAATTCACTATTTCCAGATACCACATATTCAATTGAATCAGGCGGCGATCCAAAGGAGATTCCAACTCTTACATATGAGGATTTTATTGCTTTTCACAGAAAGTATTATCATCCAAGCAACTCATATATTTACGTATATGGCGATGTGGATATCGATAAATTGCTTAAATACTTCGATGAAGAATATCTCCGCGACTACGACTATCTGGAGGTAGATTCTGAGATTCAGATGCAAGAGCCTTTTAATGAGCCAGTGGTCAAAACATTGGAATATCCAATATCAGCTGACCAGGATGACAAGAACAACACTTACCTTTCTTACAACGTATGTATAGGGGATGTGTTGGACCCAAATATGTACAGAGCTTTTGATGTACTTAGTTATGCGTTGGTTTCAGCGCCAGGAGCTCCGCTTTATCAAGCTCTTATTGATGCTGATATTGCAGAGGATGTTGAGTGTTCCTTCGAAGGCTCACAGCGCCAGATGTTCTTTTCAATTGTGGCAAAGGGTGCCAATGAAGAGGATAGGGACAAGTTTGTAAGCATTATTGAGGATACACTAAGAACGCAGATTCAAAATGGGATTGACCACAAGACCCTTTATGCTTCAATTAACGCAGAGCAATTTAGAGCAAGGGAGTTGGATTTTGGCAGCGCCCCAAAGGGACTTATCATTGGACTTCAGCTTTTAGATAGCTGGCTTTATGATAAGAATAGGCCATTTTTACATCTTCATGCTGTAGAGGTTCTCGATAAAATTAAATCAAGAGTTAATATTGGGTATTTTGATGAAATCGCAGATTTATTCATCTTATCCAACAAGCATAAATCAATCGTTACCCTCAAGCCAAAGAAGGGGCTTACCTCAGAAGAGGATGAGGCGTTAAAGGTGAAGCTTGCTGAATACAAGGGTAAGCTTTCTAAGCAGGAGATTGATGAGATTGTTGAACACACAGCATATCTAAAGGAATACCAGCAGACTCCTAGTCCAAAGGAGGATTTGGAAAAGATTCCTATGCTTAAGCGTTCAGACCTTCGAAGAAAGGCAAAGCCTTTTGATTTGGAGGTTTACCAGGAGGAAGGCACCACAATTCTTCATCACAATGTGAGCACCAACGGTATTCACTATTTTAATATGGTGTTTAACATTAGCGATATTCCGCTAAAGGATGTGCCTTATATTTCAATGATAGAGCGATTCATTGGTCTTATGGATACCAAGAATTACTCATACAATGATTTCACCAACGAAATGTATTTGCATACGGGTGGAATCACAACAGCTACAACAATTAACGAAGTGTATGGCACTCATGACCAGTACAAGATTTCGTTTGAAGTTCGCTCTAAGTTTATTTTAGAGGAAGCTGAGTCGGGCAAGGATCTTGTTCTAGAAATGCTTTTAAACACTGATTTTTCAGACGAGAAGAGATTAAAGGAACTTATCATTGCAGAGAAGTCTCACATCGAGTCGACTATCAGTAGCCGAGGAAATGTTGTGGCAGCCACAAGAGCTAGAGCTGGTTTTAGCAAAAAGTCTAAGATTTCAGATCTTGCTAGCGGCTTAAGCTTCTATAGATTCCTTGTGGACTTGGAAGCAAATTTTGATGGCAGGAAGCAAGAAATTATATCTAAATTAAATAAAATGTGCAAAGCGGTATTTACTGCTGATAGACTTATAATTTCTTCTACTGGCAAGTCGGAAACATTAGAGCAGTCAAGACAGCTTGTTAAGGAGATTAGACCGCTTCTATTCAAGGAAAAGATTTCCTTTGATAAGGATATGCCAGCATACGAGGTTCATCCTGTTAAGGAAGGCTTAAAGGATGCTTCACAGATACAGTATGTTGCCATGGCTGGTGACTACATTACTGCAGGCTACAAGTTCAACGGCAGCTTTAGATTGCTTAATACAATTCTTGGATATGATTATTTCTGGATTAAGGTTAGAGTTCAGGGTGGCGCTTATGGATGTAGCGTAAATCTTGGACGTCAGGGTGACCTAGTATTTGTTTCTTATCGCGATCCTAACCTTGTGGAAACAATGGATGTATTTAAACAGACTGGTGAATATCTCAGGAACTTTGAGGCTGATGAAAGAGACATGACTAAATTTGTCATAGGTACAATCAGCAGCATGGATACACCACTAACTCCATCCCAGCGCGGGCTTAGAGGTCTCAATGCTTATTTGTCAGGAATAACATACGAGGATGTCCAAATGACTAGAGACCAGGTTTTAGATGTTACAGTTGAGGATATTCACGCATTGGCTGAGCCTATAGATGCAGCAATATCTCAAGGCTATTTGTGTGTGGTAGGCAATGAAGATGCAATAGAGGCCAACCGTGACTTGTTTACGGTGGTGGAGAGCCTGTACTAAAATTTTTAATCATATTATTGATGTCAGACAAAACCTATAGGTTGTTAGTTGTAAGAATTGTTATGAGATTGAATATGAGAAAAATATTTTGATAACAAGTTAGTAGAAAAGAGTAATAAAAAAGTTAGGTGAGCTGGTAGCTATCAAGCTCTGAGTGTTATCGAAGGTGACATTTGTAGTCACCGGAGATAATATCTCAGGCTTGAGAGTGTAACCAGCGGACTAAATTACTTTAGAGGATTATAAATGAGTGAGAATTTTAAATCTGGCTTCGTAACTATAGTTGGTCGCCCAAACGTGGGCAAGAGTACTTTGATGAATCACATCATTGGACAAAAGATAGCCATCACTAGTAACAAGCCACAGACAACTAGAAACAGAATCCAGACAGTCTATACCGACGAGAATGTAGGACAGATAGTGTTCCTTGATACTCCAGGTATGCACCAGGCAAAAAACAAGCTTGGTGAGTATATGATGTCTGCAGCCAAGAGCACAATCAATGATGTGGATTTGATTCTTTGGCTGATAGAGCCTGACACCAAGGTGGGCGCAGGAGATAAAAAGATTGCAGAGCTACTTGCAACTGCTGAGGCTCCAGTTATTCTTGTAATAAACAAGATTGATATGGCAGATGGTGCCAAGGTGGGCGAGACAATTCAGGCTTTTAAGGATTTGTGCGAATTTATCGAGGTGGTTCCAGTATCGGCTCTTCGTGGTGAGGGATGCGATGATTTGCTTGCTACTATTTTCAAGCATCTTCCAGAAGGCCCGGCTTTTTACGATGAGGAGACAGTTACTAACCAAACACTTCGTGAAATTGCAGCGGAAATCATACGTGAGAAATCACTTCACGCCTTAAACGATGAGGTGCCACATGGTATTGCAATCGCTATAGACAATATGAAGGAACGCAGTGGCAAAAAGCCAATGTGGGATATTGAGGCAACAATTATTTGCGAAAAGAATTCTCACAAAGGCATCATTATAGGAAAGGGCGGCGCCATGATTAAAAAGATTGGAACCAACGCCCGTTACGAAATCGAAAAGCTCTTAGATGCCAAAGTTAATCTTAAGCTTTTTGTTAAGGTTAAGAAGGATTGGCGAGACAGCGATTATGAGCTAAAGAATTTTGGATACAAAAAAGAGGACATATAATAAATGGGACTTGTTAGTCTTACAGGAATTGTATTATCCAGCTCTGATGTGGGAGAATTTGATAAACGCCTTGTTTTGCTAACTAAGGAAGACGGCAGGGTTACCGCCTTTGCCAAGGGGGCTAGACGTCCTAACAATCCTTTGATAGCAGCCTGTAGCCCATTTTGCTTTGGCACATTTGAGGCTTATCAGGGGCGTAATTCATATCATATAAGTAGGGCTTCCATCAGTAATTATTTTCGAGATTTAGTTACTGACTATGAAAAGGTTTGTCTTGGTTCATATTTTTTGGAGGTGGCAGACCATCTTTCTGTAGAGGGGGTTGATGAAAGGCCTAGACTTGGGCTATTATATCAAAGCCTTAAGGCAGTGGAGTCTGGTAAATTTAGCCATCAGCTTTTGAGAAATATCTACGATTTAAAGACATGGGTTATCGATGGAGAATATCCAAATGTATTTTCCTGTATGGCCTGTGGCAAAAAGGATAATCTACAATTTTTCTCAGTAAAGAGGCATGGAGTGCTATGCAAAGATTGTGCTAAAGAAGAGCCAGGCACTGAAATCAGCAATTCTACGCTATTTGCTATGCAATATATAGTTTCATCTAAGCTAGAAAAGTTGTATACTTTTGTGTTGAATAATGAAACTGAAGAAGAATTGACTAGAATTTTGGCGGCGTATAGATTAAACTATAGGTCGCATAAGTACAAGAGCGAGGAATTTTTATGACAGAGAGAAGACCCAGAGGCACAGCTTCTGGGATGAGAAGCAGACATATTGGAAGAAGGCCAAAGGAGGCTGCGGCAAAGCAATCCATTAAAGAGGCCAAGAGAAAGCAAAGACAGCGAATAGTTATGCGCAACCGAGCAATATTTGGTGCTGGATGTATAGCAGTAGCGGCTTTGGTAATATTTCTATTAATAAAGCTATTTGGATTTATCTTAGATTTAGGTAAGACAGCTGAGACAACCACTATTACATTTAACAGTGATGGCAAGGTTGTGTTTGAAGAGGTTGTGGATTTTGATACTGATACCTATTCAAAGTCAGATTTAAAATCTGAGTCAAAGGATTTGATAGAGGCTTTCAATAAGAAGCAGGGCAAGGATGTGGTTAGCCTTGACAGGGTCAAGATGAAAAAGGACAAGGTGTATGTCAAGTCAACCTACGATAGCCCAGAGGTTTACACATCATTTACTACATATGAGACATTTGATGATACCTACGAAAATGCTGTTGAAGCTGGCTACAAGTTTGCGAACATCTTTTCACAAGTAAAAGATGGCAAGAAAAGCCAAGGACAGATTCTTGATGCTGCGTCATTATTTGTAGGCAAAAGGGTTGCTATCGTCAATGAGAACTGCACAGTGGTTGTTCCAGGTACAATTGAGTACGTATCTGATTCATCTACCGAGATTGTAGATGCAAGCACAGTAAAGATTGCTCCAAAAGATGGAAATGAGGATGCCACCGAAACGGTGTACATCATTTACAATACAAATACTAAAAAATAATTTACGAGAGGAAATATATCATGGAAAAATCAATGGACAAAATAATCGCACTTGCTAAGGCAAGAGGTTTCGTATATGCGGGCTCTGAAATCTACGGTGGTCTTGCAAATACATGGGACTACGGTAACTTAGGTGTTGAGCTTAAGAACAACGTTAAAAAGGCTTGGTGGCAGAAATTTGTTCAGGAGAACAAGTACAATGTTGGTGTTGACTGCGCCATCCTTATGAACCCACAGACATGGATTGCCAGCGGTCACCTTGGTTCATTCTCAGATCCACTTATGGATTGTAAGGAATGTCATGAGAGATTCAGAGCAGACAAGATTATCGAAGATTTTGCTGCAGAAAATAATATCGAGCTTAAGTCATCTGTTGATGGTTGGAGCAAGGATGAGATGAAGGAGTTCATCGAAAGCAACAACATTCCTTGTCCTACATGTGGCAAGCACAACTTTACAGACATCCGTGAGTTTAACCTTATGTTCAAGACATTCCAGGGTGTTACTGAGGATGCTAAGAACACAGTTTATCTTCGCCCAGAGACAGCTCAGGGGATTTTCGTAAACTTCAAAAATGTACAGCGTACATCTCGTAAGAAGGTTCCATTTGGTATTGGCCAGATTGGTAAGTCTTTCCGTAACGAGATTACACCTGGTAACTTTACATTCCGTACTCGTGAGTTCGAGCAGATGGAGCTTGAGTTCTTCTGCAAGCCAGGTACACAGGATGAGTGGTTCCAGTATTGGAGAGGCTTCTGCCGTGATTGGCTTCTTGCCCTTGGCATGAAAGAGGATGAGATGCGTCTTCGTGACCATGACCCTGAGGAGCTTTCATTCTACTCAACAGGTACAACAGATATCGAGTTCCTATTCCCATTTGGCTGGGGCGAGCTTTGGGGTATCGCTAGCCGTACAGATTATGACCTTACACAGCATCAGAATGTTTCAGGTCAGGATCTTACATACTTCGACGATGAGACAAATGAAAAATATCTTCCATACGTTATTGAGCCATCGCTTGGTGCAGACCGTGTAGTTCTTGCATTCCTTTGCGCAGCTTATGACGAGGAAGAAGTTGGTAAAGATGGAAAGAGCGATGTTCGTACAGTTCTTCGTTTCCATCCAGCTCTTGCACCAGTTAAGATTGGTGTGCTTCCACTTTCTAAGAAGCTTAATGAGGGCGCAGAGAAGGTATTTGACGAGCTTTCAAAGAAATACAACTGCGAGTTTGATGACAGAGGTACTATCGGTAAGAGATATCGTCGTCAGGACGAGATTGGTACACCATTCTGCATCACTTACGATTTTGATTCAGAAGAGGACAAAATGGTTACAATTCGTCACCGTGACTCAATGGAGCAGGAGAGAATTGCTATCGCTGATCTTGATGCATACTTTGCAGACAAGTTTACATTTTAGTATTAATCAAGACTAGTAATATTGTTCCGGCTGGGGCAATACTAAATAATCACGAAAAGGAGAATGCTATGGACAAAGTTAATGTTGAGGGATTTGGTATCGATGAGGGAGAAGATTTGCTCATTGCGCAAATCGATGCTTTCCGTGAGAAGGCTACACAGCTTCAGCAGCTTATTGCATCAAAGGAGCTTAAGGCCGCAGAATTAGAAGCACTTGTTCGTGAAAAGGAAGCAATCAATGTTAAGCTTCAGGAGGAACTTAATAAAAAGCAGCAGGAGGCCGATAGTCTTGTTGCTGACGTTGAGACCCAAGTAGATAGAATGATGCAGGTTGTTAAAGACAACATGGATCAGCTTGAGATTGATATCAAGGGCCAGGTAAATAACAACCAGGAATCCTATGAAGCGCACAACAGAAACCTTCAGGATACACTTAGAAGCGTATCTGATGGTTTGGATAACATTCAAAACGAGCTTTCTGAAAAGACACATTCTGAGTCAGTTCATCTTTATCGTTTGATTCAGGATTTATTAAAAGAGCATGACAATAGCGAGGAGCAGGCTATGAGAGCCTTGGACCACTATTCATCACTTAAAAAGCTTATGACAGCAGTGATAGTTCTTCTCGTTATAACAACAGGTGTTTCAGTAGCATCACTCATTCTTTCTCTAGGTATCTTTTAACAGTTAATAGTTTTAAGAGAGTATAGAAAACGGAGGGATTATGTCTAATTCGATTTATGTTATCGGACACAAGAACCCTGATACAGATAGTATTTGCGCGGCTATAGGCTACGCTTACTTAAAGAATGCTTTAGCAGAGGAAGAAACATATATAGCAAAGAAGGCGGGGCCTTTGAATTCAGAGACCCGTTATGTTTTAGAGCGATTCAACGTTCCAGAGCCAGAGACTATTGAAGACGTTGGAGCGCAGTTGATGGATATTGAATACAGACGCTTAGAGGGCGTTGACGGTCATATTTCACTTAAAAAAGCATGGGAATTGATGATTGATCGAGATGTTGTCACCCTTCCAGTTGTTGGAAAGACCGGCAAGCTAGAGGGCGTTATTGTAAACGGTGATATTGCATATTCATATATGGATATCTACGACAATAGCATCCTTTCAAGAGCTCGTACTCAGTACAGCAATATCATCAGCACATTAAATGGCAAGCTTGTATACGGCAATCCACATGCATATTTTGTAAATGGTTCAGTTGTAATTGCTTCAAGCAACCGTGAGGATTTAAAGGAAGATATTAACAGGGATGACCTTGTCATTGTTGGTAATATCACAGCAAGACAGCTTATATGCATCGAGGCTGGATGTAGTTGTCTTATTGTATGCGGTGCTAGCACAGTTGACCCAGAGGTGGAGAAGCTTGCTACAGAGCACCAGGTGGTGCTTATCACTACAGAGTATGACACATTTACAGTTGCAAGATTGATTCATCAGTCTATGCCAATCAGACAGTTTATGAAGCGAGATGATATAGTAAGCTTCGAGCTAGATGATTATGTAGATGATGTTAGAGATATTATGAAGACTGTACGTCATCGAGATTTCCCAATTCTTGATGAAAACAGACATTATGTTGGTATGGTTTCAAGACGTCTTCTTTTAAACATGCAAAAGAAGAAGGTGATTCTTGTTGACCACAACGAAAAGTCACAGGCTGTTGATGGAATTGAGCAGGCTGAAGTTTTAGAGATTATTGATCACCATAGATTGGGCTCTTTGGAGACAGTTTCTCCAATTTACTTTAGAAACCAGCCACTTGGTTCAACGGCAACAATCGTGTCTTTGATGTACAAGGAAAGAGCAGTAGAAATTCCAAAACATATCGCTGGACTTTTGTGTTCTGCTATTCTTTCTGATACACTTATGTTTAGATCACCTACATGTACTCCTACTGACGAGCAGCGTGCTAAGGAGTTGGCTGAAATTGCAGGTGTTGATGTTACGGAACTTGCCACTTCAATGTTTGAGGCAGGTAGCGATTTCAAGGATCGCACTGCAGATCAGATATTCCATCAGGATTATAAAGTGTTTGCAAGCGGGGATGTTAAATTTGGTGTTGCCCAAGTTAGTTCTATATCTAAGGGGCAGCTTAATTCAATAAAGGCTGATTTAAAGATTTATATGAATACTGTGCTTAACTCATCGGATTTAAATGCGGTGTTTGTTATGCTCACAGATATTCTCAATGAATCAACAGAGCTTCTATTCGTTGGCGGGGAGGCGGACAAAATAATTGCCGATGCATTTAGAATGCCTGTTGCTGTAGACAGCTACATTTTGGATGGGGTTGTTTCTAGAAAGAAACAGCTTATTCCGCCTATCATGGAGTCTCTACAGGAATAAGCAAGATGTGGGGCAATAAATAATGAGTATTAATGGATTCAATGTTGCGGCTGAAAGGATAGACTTGCTAATCGCGATAGCAATGCTATATTTGACGGTGGTTACTCGACCAAAGAGAACTGCCGTGCTTTCTGTGGTTTTCTACGGGCAAATTCTTTCAATAGTCAATATCATTTTTCATCTGGCCAGCATATGGCTTATAGATTTTAATACTGCTTTTCAGGGATTCTTATTTAGGATGAGTGTTTTGATTTATTACTTATCCTACTTAGGAATTCTTTTGATGCTATTTTGTTATATTCATTTACTTAGCCTTAATCAGAGAGAGAACTTAGATACTTTAAATGTAGTGTCGGTGTTGTTTGGTGTCAGCTACCTTACAGTAGTAGGCAGCGTATTTCTATCTGAAAGTTATATCGATTTAAAGGGTTCAGTTTATCATTTTACAGGTCTCTTTGGAATCAATATAGTATTTGGTTTAGCTATAATGGCACTTATAGTTTGCTCAGTTATTGCAAATAGTGCTGGTATCCCAAAGGTATTAGTGAAATTCCTTTACATTTTCATGCCTTTTGAGATAGCCCTTTTGGTTTTCCAGCTTCTTCGTCCAAGCTATGTTTTTCTCAGTGTAACTTATGTTCTACCATTTATATTGTGCTACATAATTTTTCATAGCATTAGCTTTGATGAGGTTACTGGATGTCAAAACAAGTTGGCATTTGAATCCCATTACACTTCTTTAGTTCTCAAGAAAAAGAGCTTTACCACAATCTATCTTCGATTTCCACGCCTTGAGATGGTTGACAACATGGAGCTTATGGAGATTGTAAAAAAGAAGATTGCAGGTGAGATTCGTGTTTTAGAAAGATACAACGAGAACACTTACGTTTATCAAATAAACAACTATGCTTTTGGGATATTATTTGAAAATGCTTCCGAGCTTGCCACCACTGAGACCATAGGGTTTATTCGCAAGGAACTAAACAAGACCATGGAAAAGTGGGAGTATTCCAACAATCCAGAGTATCAGATGATTGTCTTGAACGAAGATTTTGCCTTTGATGATTTGATTACTTTAAATACCTTTGTGAATTTTCTTTTCCAGCGCGCTTCTAAAAAGAAGGCAAATTATTACGAGGCATCCAAGGTTGACTACAGCCTTTGCATGGAACAGCGTACAATAGAAAAGGTTATTGTTGATATTAGAAACAAAGATGATTTGGACGACCCAAGAGTGATAGTTTATGTGCAGCCAATCTACGACGTAAAGCGTAATAACTATCACAATGCTGAAGCCTTAATGCGTCTTGATGTAAATGGACAAATTATTTCACCGGATATATTTATTCCTTTGGCTGAGAGGGTAGGATGTGTACATGCTCTCACAAGGATTATTCTTAATAAGGTTTGCAAAAAAATTTATGAGATACAGGATTACTACGTGTTTGATGCGGTTTCGGTAAATGTATCTCTATCTGAGTTTATGGATTACTGTCTCCATGACGAGCTTATTGCTATCATCAAGAAAAACGGTGTGGCTTGTAACAAGATTCGTCTTGAGATGACAGAGACTATGACAAGTGATGAAATCGACGCAATCACTCACAACATGGAAGAGTTCAATGCCGCCGGTGTTCATTTTTATTTGGATGATTTTGGTACTGGCTATTCTAATCTTGAAAAGATCGTTAGCCTACCATTTAAAACAATCAAGTTTGACAAGACTTTGTTATACCGCTCGATGGATGACCCAATCTTGTTACAATTGATTCAAAATATGGTTGATGTATTTAAGAGCCATGGTCTTGTAGTTTTGGTGGAGGGTGTCGAGAACAGTCCTCAGGCAGAATTATCTATTAAACTTGGTTTTGAATATATTCAAGGATTTAACTATGCAGCACCTGTACCAATCAATCAAGTGGAAGAATTTTTTGGCGAAAAAATAAATCGACTTGCATAAAGAAATTTTAATGATGGACAGAAACGACTTTTGAGTATATAATGCTTTTATCATCAAAGTTTAATTCAATAGTCGATTCGACTTTTTAATTCCACGTTATAGACTAATATTTTAAGGAGATTTAGATGAGAGAAAAGTATGAGAGTTTAGCGGCTTCTGTTTTACGCGACTTGGCAAAGGCCAGGGGTATTAAAGGTATTACTGGAATGAAAAAAGCTGACTTAGTTGAGGCTATGCTTGCACAGGACGAAATCGATGCAAAGGCTGCAGCTAAAGAAGCACCAGCTGCAGAGCCAGAGAGAGCAGAAAAGCCAAAGAACATTTACAGAGCATCAAAGCCAGCAGATGGCCAAGACAAGACTGAGAAGGCTGATATACCAGCTGATATTCCAACAGATGGTCTTATTCCTGCAAGAGGTATTCTTGAGGTAATGGGAGACGGATTTGGATTTATCCGCTGTGATAATTACATGCCAGGCACAGATGACGTTTACGTGTCACAGTCACAGATTAAAAAGTTCAATCTCAAAACAGGAGATATTATTGTAGGAAAGAAGCGCTTTAACAATCCTACAGATAAGTTCGCAGCTTTAATGATTATTGACAGCATCAATAATTATTCTCCAGAGGCTGCTACAAAGAGACCTTCATTCGAAGACCTTACACCAGTATTCCCTAACGAGAGAATTCGCCTTGAGCGTCAGCGCAGTTCGGTTGCAATGCGCATCGTGGACTTGGTTAGCCCTATCGGTAAGGGACAGCGTGGTATGATTGTTTCTCAGCCTAAGGCTGGTAAGACAACACTTCTTAAAGAGGTTGCCACATCAGTTAATTATTCACATCCAGATATGCATCTTATCATCTTGCTTATTGACGAGCGTCCTGAGGAAGTTACAGACATGAAGGACACTATGCGTAACAGCAAGAATGTTGAGGTTATTTATTCTACATTCGATGAGAGTCCAGAGCACCATAAGCGTGTTTCTGAAATGGTTATCGAGCGTGCAAAAAGACTTGTAGAGCACGGTCAGGATGTTATGATCCTTCTTGACTCTATCACAAGACTTGCAAGAGCTTACAACCTTACAGTTCAGCCATCAGGTCGTACACTTTCAGGTGGTCTTGACCCAGCAGCTCTTCACATGCCAAAGAAGTTCTTTGGTGCTGCAAGAAATATGAGAGAGGGCGGAAGCCTTACAATTCTTGCAACAGCCCTTGTAGAGACTGGTTCAAAGATGGATGACGTAGTATTCGAGGAATTCAAGGGTACAGGTAACATGGAACTTATCCTTGATAGAAAGCTTTCAGAAAAGAGAATATTCCCAGCTATTGATATTACTGGTTCTGGTACACGTCGAGAGGATTTACTTCTTTCACAGAAAGAATTGGATGCAATGGAAATCATGAGAAAAGCTATCAATGGTGCCCGCAGAGAGGACGCTGTTGAAACTATCTTAAATATGTTTGCTCATACTAGAAATAATGATGAGTACATAGATATGATTATCAGAAAGCGTGTTATCTAATTATTTATAGTTACTATCTACAGTTTAAATTTTTAATTATTCATAGAAGGGAAGTTAAATTATGGCATCAGTAGACGAAACCGCAATATTTTTACACAAGCAGTGGAACGGCAAAATTGAGACCGTTTCTAAGGCTCCAGTTAAGAATCGAGAAGATTTATCTATAGCTTACACACCAGGTGTTGCAGCTCCATGTCGAGTTATCGCAGAGGACAGTGAGCAGGCTTACAACTACACTTTAAAGGCCAACACAGTGGCTGTTGTATCAGATGGGTCGGCAGTTCTTGGGCTTGGAAACATAGGACCACTTGCAGCTATGCCAGTTATGGAAGGCAAGTGTGTATTGTTTAAAGAGTTTGGTGGTGTCAATGCATTCCCTATCGTTTTAGATACACAGGATCCAGATGAAATAGTTGCAGCAGTTAAGGCTATTGCACCTACTTTTGGAGGAATCAATCTAGAGGATATTTCAGCACCTCGCTGTTTTGAAATCGAGGAAAGACTTAAAAAAGAATTAGACATACCAGTATTCCATGATGATCAGCATGGTACAGCCATCGTTGTACTTGCAGGTATTATCAATGGTCTCAAGGTTGTTGGAAAGGACAAGGAAGCCTGTAAGGTTGTTGTTAACGGTGCTGGTTCAGCTGGTGTTGCAATTACTAAGCTTCTTCTTAGATATGGTTTTAAGGATGTTACAATGTGTGACCGTGAGGGTATCATTGGTCCTGATTATCCAAACCTCAACTGGATGCAGAAGGAAATGACAGAGGTTACTAATCTTTCTCACAAGACAGGTACTCTTGCAGACGCATTAGTTGGAGCAGATATTTTTGTAGGTGTTTCAGCGCCAGGCATTGTTTCTAAAGAAATGGTAGCTTCAATGGCCAAGGATTCAATTTTATTTGCAATGGCCAATCCAACACCAGAGATTATGCCAGACGAGGCTAAGGCCGCTGGTGCTAGAGTAGTGGGTACAGGTCGTTCCGACTTCCCAAATCAGGTAAACAACGTAGTTGCTTTCCCTGGTATTTTCAGAGGCGCATTAGAGTGCCGCGCCACAGCTATCACAGAAGAGATGAAGCTTGCAGCAGCAGAGACAATTGCAAATCTCGTTTCCGAGGAGCAGCTTTGCGATGAGTTTATTTTGCCTGAAGCTTTTGATCCTAGGGTGCCTGTAGCTGTTGCAAATGCAATCAAAGCATTGGGGTAGTCTAATCTGATTATCTTTATGTTGAGAGAAAGGAAGAAAAGCCATGGCAGAGCCTAATTTGATATACAAGATTACGATACTAGAATTATTACAGCGGAGTGGATTTTCTCTTAGCAATAGTCAGATTACAGATTTTTTCCTAGAGGGAGATTTGACGGACTATTTTACCGCCCAGCAGGCAATTAGCGACGATGAAGAGGCGGGGCTGATTGTTTCATCAACAACTCACAACAACACGACTTATTCGATTACAGAGGAAGGAAAGAAGACACTAGAGCTTTTCAAGGAAAAGATTACCAAGCCTCTTTCCAAGGATATAAATAAGTACCTCAAGGCCAATTCAATTACTATGAAGGAGGAAAACTCATACCGAGCTACCTACTTCAAGGCTGACAGGGGCGGATACGTGGTACAGCTTCGTATTACGGAGGACGATGTTCCTGCGCTAGATGTTAGCTTTCACGTTGCAACCAAGCAGCAAGCGGAAACCTTATGTAACAATTGGAAGGTCCGTGGCGATGATGTGTACATGGCGCTAATGGATATACTGATGTCCTAACGCTATTTAATTATGTTATGCCAAGTTTGAAAACTGAAGTATTAAAGAAATTAAATAAATTCTTATGAGCAAGTAGGAGACAATCTATAATTGTTTCCGTAGGTCACGTGTTAGTGACCCAGGAAATTATTATGATTGTATCCGTAACTTGCGGGATAAATTATTTTACTTGCAATTTTGTATTTGGCATGTTATAGTTATAGAGCTGTTAAATCGGGATGAAATGCGAGGACCTCGCATTTAGACAGTATGATTCGTGTCTTAGGGCACGTACCCCGGCAATTCAATATGTTTGAGTTGTCTTCTTTTACAGTTGGAAATTGTAAACATTTATTAAATGAGAGGTGAAATCAATGAGACAGGGTATCCATCCAGATTATTATCAGGCTACAGTTACTTGCAACTGCGGTAACACATTTACAACAGGTTCTACAAAGGAAAGCATCCACGTAGAAATTTGTTCTAAGTGTCATCCATTCTACACAGGCCAGCAGAAAGCTACACAGGCTCGTGGACGTATTGACAAGTTCAATAAGAAGTATGGTATTGACGCAAAGTAGTTTGTTTTATGGACTTTTAAGGGTTGAGATTCGTCTCAGCCCTTTTTCCGTGTAACGGTGTATGCTGTGCATGGATATGAATTATTTGAGTTATTTAAGAAAACCAAATAACCAAGAGATAAAGAGAGCGTAACAGACATTGAAATGAAGCTTGTAGTTGACAATCTCTAATGTCTCTGGAAACTGACATCAGTCAGTGGAAGAGACTATTAGGATTGTCAGCGTAACAAGCTGGATTACGATAATTGAGGGATTTTTAATGAAATATTCAGGTATAGGTGGTCAGGCTGTAATGGAAGGCGTTATGATGCGCAACGGCGGCAAATACGCTGTGGCAGTCAGAAAGCCAGATAAAGAGATTACAGTAGACGTTAAAAATACAAAGGACATCAACAATATTTGGCACAAGATTCCTATAGTCAGAGGCGTAGTTTCATTCGTGGATTCACTTGTGATTGGACTTAGCTCGTTGATGTATTCGGCAAGCTTTTTTGAGGATGAAGAGCCTGTTGACAAGTCTAAGCTTTCAGAGGAAGAGCTTAAGAAGCTCGAGCGCAAGGAAAAGGCTGAAATGGGAGGCACATTAGTTGTTTCCTTTGCTCTTGCACTTGGCGTGTTCTTTGCATTGCCATATTTTATTTCGCTTGGTTTAAACAAGTTGGTCGATTCCCAGGCTTTGATAGCTTTTGTTGAGGGTGTTATCAGAATAGCTATTTTTATAGGTTATGTGGCAGCCATTTCTCACATGGAGGATATTAAGCGTACCTTTATGTATCACGGTGCTGAGCACAAGTGCATCAACTGTGTGGAGGCTGGCAAAGAGCTTACAGTGGAAAATGTTCGCAATTCCACTAGATTTCACAAGCGTTGTGGCACAAGCTTTATATTTATAGTTTTTATTATTTCAGTTTTCGTATTCATGTTTATTTCTTTTGACAATGTATGGCTAAAGTTATTGGCAAGACTGTTGCTTATTCCTTTAATTGCAGGTATATCTTACGAGTTCATCAGATTAGCAGGTCGATACGAGAACAAATTTGTTGATATATTTTCAAAGCCTGGCTTATGGTTGCAGAGACTTACTGTTATGGAGCCAGACGATGATATGATAGAGGTTGGAATTGCTTCAGTGGAGGCGGTTTTTGACTGGAAGAAATTCCAACAAGAAAATGAGGAATGTTTTAAATGACACTTAAGGAAGCGTTAGATAGAGGCATACTTTTATTAGAGAAAGAGGAGATACCAGATGCTAAATTGGATGCATGGTATCTACTTTCTTATGTGTGCAAGCTTACTAAAGCGCAATATTTTCTCAAGCAAAATGATGATATAGATGAGGCGACCTTAAGAGAGTACAATTATGCATTAAAGCAACGTGCTAGCCACATCCCTCTTCAGCACATTACTGGAGAGCAGGATTTTATGGGACTTACATTCAAGGTAAATGAGCATGTGCTTATTCCGAGACAAGACACAGAGACTCTTGTGGAGGAAGCATTAAAAGAAATTCCTGAAAATAGTCGCGTTTTGGATTTGTGTACAGGCAGCGGATGTGTTATTATTTCTCTTGCCGTTTTAGGTAAAGGGATATCTGGTGTCGGCGTGGATATTTCAGAGGAAGCTCTTGCCGTTGCCAGGGAAAACGGTAGCAGATTAGCAGGTACCAAGGTGGATTTTGTCCAAGGAAATCTTTGGGAGAAAGCTACAGGTAAGTTCAATGGGATAGTTTCCAATCCACCATATATCAGAACAAAAGATATTGAAGATTTGTCTTCTGAAGTCAAGGAGCATGAGCCTCGAATTGCCTTAGATGGAACAGAGGATGGTTTATATTTCTACCGAGAGATTACTCAAAGAGCCAAGGAATATCTTGTAGATGGCGGTTGGCTGTTAGTAGAAATTGGCTATGACCAGGGGACGGATGTTAAGGCCTTATTTGAAGAGGCGGGTTTTAAGGAGGTCCAAGTGATAAAGGATTTGGCTAAAAACGATCGAGTTGTGAAGGGGCACTTATAGCGTTTCGGTGACAGAAATCGGGAAATTTAATTACTTAAAATAATTGTTGCCTTGCACTGTGAGGGTTTTGCGAGCCAAGACTCTTTCTAGCATTTTTAATTAAAGGAATAATTCATGACGGAGGTTGTTTTATGTTTGATAAATTAGAAGATTTAGTATTGAGATATGAGGAGGTTATGAACCTTCTTTCTGAGCCAGATGTGGCCAATGATAATGCCCGTTTTAGAGCATTAATGAAAGAGCAGTCAGATCTTGCTCCAATAGTAGAGGCCTATAAGCAATATTCAGCTCACAAGCAGAACATTCAGGATTCTTTAGAGCTCTTAGAGCTTGAATCAGATGAAGAGATGAAGGAACTTGCCAAGGAGGAGATGAAAGAGTCTCAGGCTGAGGTTGAGCGTCTTGAGCAGGAGCTTAAGATTTTACTTCTTCCTAAGGATCCTAACGATGATAAGAACGTTATCGTGGAAATCCGTGCAGGTGCTGGTGGTGAAGAGGCTGCACTTTTTGCTGCAGAGATATATCGTATGTACGTACACTATGTTGAGTCTCGTGGATGGAAGGTTGAGCTTCTTGAGGCAGACGAAACTGGCATCGGTGGAATGAAGAACATCGAGTTCATGGTTAAGGGAACAGGTGCTTATTCAATCCTTAAGTACGAGTCAGGTGTACATCGTGTGCAGCGTGTGCCAGAG
>JAILGH010000012.1 GCA_024697025.1 Pseudobutyrivibrio sp. | reverse complement strand
GCAAACTATTGTGCAAGTAAGGCAGGAATTATCGGATTTACGAAGTCAGTGGCTAGAGAGTATGGTTCAAAGGGCGTTACCGTAAATGCGGTAGCACCGGGATTTATTCAGACAGCAATGACTGATAAGCTTCCAGATGATGTTAAGGATGCATATCTAAAGCAAATCCCAGCGGGCCGTTTTGGTACAGGTGAGGATGTTGCAAATGTAGTAGAATTTTTGGCTTCAGACAAGGCTGCTTATGTAACAGGTCAGGTCATTGAAGTAACAGGAGGTATGTAATGAGAAGAGTTGTAATCACAGGCATGGGTACGGTAAATCCTCTTGCGAACAATGTGAATGAGACTTGGGATGCAGTAAAGAAGGGTAAATGTGGTATTGGACCAATTACTCATTTTGATACATCAGAATTAAAGGTTAAGCTTGCCGGAGAGGTAAAGAACCTTGATATAGAAGGAATACTCGGAGCGAAGGATGCGAAGAGAATGGATGTGTACACTCAGTATGCATGTGTTGCTGCTAAGGAAGCTTTTGAGGATTCTGGACTTGATATGGAAAAGGAAAATGCAGACAGAATTGGCTGCATAGTTTCATCTGGTATTGGTGGCCTTTCAACAATCGCTGCAGAGCACAGCAAGGGTGAGGAAAAGGGATACAGCAGAATCTCGCCTTTCTTCATTCCTATGAGTATTGTAAACATGGCAGCAGGCCAGATTGCAATTAACTTTGGCTTAAAGGGTATGTGTACAGCAGTTGTAACTGCATGTGCAGGCTCAAACAATGCCATCGGAGATGCTTTCCACAGAATTCGTGACGGATATGAAGATGTTATGTTCTGCGGTGGCGCAGAAGGTGTTGTTATGCCACTTGCTATTGGTGGTTTCCAGTCAATGAAGGCTCTTTGCACAGGCGATGATCCAAACCGTGCATCTATTCCATTTGACAAGGAACGCCATGGATTTGTTATGGGCGAGGGCTCAGGTATCTTAGTGATCGAAGAATTAGAGCACGCTATTAATCGTGGTGCCAAGATATATGCTGAAGTGGTAGGCTATGGTTCAAACTGTGACGCTTATCACATCACTGCTCCTAACCCAGAGGGCGAAGGTGGAGCAAAATGTATGGAGCTTGCTGTTAAGGATGCAGGCTTAAAGATGGAGGATATTGATTATATCAATGCGCACGGTACATCTACTTCATTAAATGATGCAGGTGAGACGCTTGCCATCAAGAAAGCTTTTGGAGACCATGCTTACAAGCTTATGGTAAGCTCTACAAAGTCAATGACAGGCCATCTTCTTGGTGCTGCAGGAGCAATCGAGGCGATTATCACATCACTTGCTCTTAGAGATAGTTTTGTACCAGCAACTATCAACTACCTTGAAAAGGACGAGGCATGTGATTTGGATATTGTGCCAAATGTTGGTAGACAAAGTGATATCAAGTATGCATTGTCAAATGCTTTAGGTTTTGGAGGACATAATGCATCTGTAGTCTTCCGCAAATACGAAGCGTAAAATCACTTGATTATGCAGTGGGATATGAGATTATTTTAAGAACATATATGAGCCTGTAACTATCAAGCTCTGAGTGTTGTTTTGTGGAATTATGAGAGTATATTATAACATTTAGATGAGGTTGTAGCTGACAATCTCTAAGTGCTCTTTGTAAGGACATGTTAGTCCGACAAAGAGTATCTTAGGATTGTCAGCGTAACAACCGGACTAGGAGTGTATAAATGGAGTTAAATTCATCACAAATACAAGAGATTTTACCACACCGTTATCCATTTCTTTTGGTTGATAAGGTTGTGGAGTGTGAGCCAGGCAACTATGCCAAGGGTATCAAGTGCGTTACTGCAAATGAGATGCACTTTTTAGGTCATTTTCCAGGACATCCTGTAATGCCAGGTGTACTTATTATTGAGGCATTGGCTCAGGTAGGTGCTGTAGCCCTTTTAACAGAGGAAGAAAACAAGGGCAAGTTGGCATTTTTTGGCGGAATTAAAAACGCTAGATTTAAAAAGCAGGTTGAGCCAGGCGATGTATTAGAACTTGAATGCAAGCTTACATCAAGAAAAGGACCAGTTGGTTTTGGCGAAGCTGTGGCATACGTAGACGGACAAGTTGCAGCAAAGGCAGAAATATCTTTTGCCATAGGAGAGTAGATTCGGTATGATGTTTCTAGGGAGTCATAATAATTTAAAAAAGGAACAGGTACTAAAAATGTTAGAACAAACGCTATCTGAGGTGTATACAAAGTTTAAAATACACTTCTATCAAGAGATGTTTAAGAAATTGCATTCTAGAGAAACATCATTATCTACTGTAGAATTATTCTGCGTTGAGATAATTTTTGCCCTCAAGAATCCTACGGTTCAGGAGTTTGCAAAATTTATCAATGTATCCTCACCAAATGCGGCCTACAAAGTTAATAACCTGATTCAAAAAGGATACATTGAAAAGGTTCAGTCTGAGACTGATCGCAGAGAGTATCATCTACATGTTACTGAAAAGTACTACAACTACTTCAATCTTTCCCAGAAATATGTAACTACGGTTGTAGACAGAGCCAAGGAGTATTTCACACCAGAGCAGGTTGAGTTGCTTGACGAGATTTTACACGACATGTCCAAGGAGCTCATGAGCGATGTAGATATTCCGTCGTTTTCTATTTAACCAAAATAATTATAGAGTTTAGAAAAGCCCACGTACCAATTGTACATGGGCTAATTTGTTATTAAAAATTATTTAAGCTCAGATGTGCAGTGTGGGCATCTGGTAGCTTTGATATCAATTTTTGAGAAGCAGTATGGACATTCCTTCTCTGTTGGAGAAGCAGCCTCAGCCTCTTCTTTGTTGCGCTTTACAAGATTTGCAGCACGCTCAGATGCGTGGTTGATTCCCTTAACGAGACAGAAGATTACGAATGCTGTGATAAGGAAATTAATAACTGCTGTAATGAAGTTACCATACATAAGTGTTGGTGGCTTCTCACCAAGTCCAAGTGTTACCTTTAGCTCTGAGAAATCAGTACCGCCAAAGATACCAAGGATAGGTGTGAGGATGTCTTCGTTGAGCGATGTAACAATAGCTGTAAAAGCACCGCCGACGATAACACCGACTGCCATATCCATTACGTTTCCGCGTAGGATAAATTCTTTAAATTCTGCAACGAACCCCTTTTTTTTGCTCATAAAAAACCTCCCTATGAAATAATGTTAATTCGGACGATTAAATTATAGCACTTTTGCAGCAAATAAAAAGATTTCCAATGAATTTTTTTAGAGTAAAAATACTCTATTCTTCAATGAATAATCATTAACCATGTCTCTAGGTGGTATTTTTTTCAAGCCATTTCGATTATAATAGAGGAGTGCCGTTAGTGGTACAGGGAATAAGTAATAAGGAGATTTTTGTTATGGGTTTATTTGACAAGAAAAAGAAAGAACAAGAACAGACTAATGATATTGAGAACAATATCACGATTGATGATACAGAAGTATCTAAAGAGGACATTAGTTCCAACCGTTTTTCTATATTGGTGGAAGGCATTACTACCATGCTTGGCGGTGACGGCAGCATCATCATAGGAACACTTACTGGTACAGTTAATAAGGGCGACCAGGTATACATATATCAGCCAGGCGAAGAGGCAGTTGAAAGTAAGATTATTGCAATTGAGAAAAAGGAGGACAATCGCAACGTCATAGTAGATGAGGCTAGTGATTCACAAATATCTTTCCAGTTGGATATCGCTGGTGAGACTCCTCTTAAAAAGTTTGCAGTAATCTCTAATATTGCGCCTAAGAAGGATGGAGAGCCTAGAGTTCCAGTGGAGAATCCAGCTTTAGCAGGTGTTGTTAATGGAATGGCAACTCACAGTCAGGACAATACCTTCCATGCAACGGTAGCTTACTGGGCTAGTCATGCAAATTTTATTACACCAATCAAGATTGATAAGCCACCAGTAGTTAACGAAAATGGAGTAGCTTCCCTTCCTAAGGATGCTAAGATTGGTTTCTACATGCTCAAGTCTACTGTTAAGCTTTCAGGCACACCAGATGGTAAGGAAAGCATGGTATTGCCACTCTTTACAGACTGGGAGTCTCTAAGCCATTGGGAAGGCCTTAAGAAGGATGGTCAAAGGGTAAACACTCAGGTAATTACCTTCCAAGACGTTTATGCGTTGCTTAAAAATGGTGGGGCCTATGCAGGTATTGCTATCAACCCATTCAATACTGTGCCATGCACTCTTCCAATTCCTTATTTGGATACAATTGTAAATACTCCAGGATACCAGAGAGACTTTGGTCAGGCAGAGGGTGGACAGTCAGGTGCAGTTCAAGAAGAAAAGCTTAAGGCAGGCACTGAGATTTTACTTGGAGTTCCAAAGGATTGTGAGGAATCAACAGCAATCAGAAACAAGCTTTCAGACTATGGAAGCAGCCATGATGAGATAAAGTCAATAAGCTTCCTTACCAAGGTGGAGGCAGAGACTAAAAATGTTCGTCACCTTGTAGTACTGGAATTCCCAAATAATCTTAACAACGATGAAATGAAGGTCCATATGGAGGCAATCTATCAGGAGTTAAAGCCTGTAGTTAATGAGATAAAGCAAATTGAGTATGCTATCAAGGGCCGTATACCAGCCATTGACGACGTCGTATCTCAGCATGAAGAGAAGATGGTTGTATATAGCGAGTAACTGATAACCTACACACATATAGAGGGCTTACTATGAAATTAGACATTAAGAAAACCATACAAATGGGATTCGCATTTTTATCAATCATGGCCTTTTGGCAAATGTATAATGCGCTGATTCCACTTGTACTTACTAATACATTTCACTTAAACGAGACAATTTCCGGTGTCATTATGGCAATGGACAATGTTTTAGCATTATTCATGCTTCCAATGTTTGGCTCTATTTCAGATAGATGCAAAAACAAAATGGGACGCCGCAAGCCATTTATTTTATATGGCACAATTGCAGCAGTAATTTTAATGTTGATGCTTCCGCTAATTGATAATAGCTATTATGCTAATCCAACAGCAGCCAAGGAGGCTTTGTTTATTGGTGTACTTGGGGCACTTTTAGTAGCCATGGGCACATATCGAAGCCCTGCAGTGGCACTTATGTGTGATTGTACAATCAAGCCACTTCGTTCCAAGGCAAACGCCATTGTCAACCTAATGGGGGCAGTTGGTGGCATTATTTATCTTGCAGTAGCAGCGGTCCTTTATCCTGCCAGCAAGGTGAAGGATTTGCCTCATGTTAATTACATGGCAGTCTTTTTGGTGGTTGCAGGAGTTATGCTTGTTTCGCTTCTAATCGTAATGATTACAGTGGATGAGGTTGGCCTTAAAAATAAAGTAGATGAGCATGAACGTCTTCATCCGGAGGAGAATCTTTTAGAAGAGGATGAAAGTGGAAATGTTGTTCTACCAAAAGACGTTAAGCGTTCTCTGATTTTAATTTTAATATCAGTCGCTTTATGGTTTATTGCCTATAATGGCATGGAGACATGGTTTACAACCTATGCTGTTAGGATGTGGAATATGGCTTTAGGAGATGCATCATTCTGCTTGCTTATAGCTACAGGTGGAGCAATTCTTTGCTTTATCCCATCAGGTTTACTAGCAACAAAGATTGGTCGTAAGAAGACCATTTTGATAGGTATTACAATTCTTGGAGCAAGCTTTCTTGTAGGATATTTATTTACACTTGTTCATCCAAGCTTTTCTCCACTTTTATATGTGCTTTTTGCCTGCATTGGTATAGGCTGGGCATTTATAAATGTCAACTCAATGCCTATGGTTGTTGAGATGTGTAAGGGCTCTGATATTGGTAAATTTACAGGATATTATTACACATTCTCTATGGCTGCACAGATTGTCACACCTATTGTGGCAGGTTGGTTGCTTTCACATGTTGGCTATATTACTTTGTTCCCTTATGCAACCTTATTTGCTGTGCTTGCATTTATCACAATGTCATTTGTTAAGCATGGAGATGTTAATATAGAGGCCAAGAGGGGACTTGAGGCATTCGAGGATATGGACTAGATATGAAACAGAGATTTTATAAGACAAGATTAGTTTTTAAGCAGCTTCGTATGAAGTACTACAACAAGAAGGGCATAAGGAAAAGAGGTGTTCGCAAAATGAAAAAGCCGTTAGTATGGGCTCACAGAGGTGCCAGTGGTTATCTTCCAGAAAACACTCTCCCAGCCTTTGAAAAGGCAATAGAAATGGGAGCAGATGGAATTGAGCTTGATATACATAAGACCAAGGACGGACAGTTGGTGGTTATTCACGACGAGAAAATCGACAGAACATCAAATGGCACCGGTAAGGTTTCTGAATACACTTTAGAGGAGCTTCGTAAATACAACTACAACAAGCTTCATCCAGAGTGCAAGCATGCAGATATTCCTACTATGCGTGAGGTTTTTGAGATAATAAAGCCTACAGATTTACTTATCAATATTGAGCTTAAGACTGGCGTGGTATTTTATGAGGATATCGAAAAGGATATCATTGCCATGACCAAGGAATTTGACATGGAAGACAGAGTGTTATACTCATCTTTCAATCACTATAGCATCATGAAAATAAAGGAACTGGACCCAGAGGCTCGTACTGGCTTCCTTTACATGGATGGCACGCTTAATATGCCAGAATATGGAAGGGACCACGGAGTGGAGGCTTTGCATCCAGCCCTTTACAACGTACAGTATCCAAACTACGTTGAGAAGTGCCATGAATATGGCCTAAAGATAAATACATGGACAGTTAATTCAAAGCAGTATATGAAGATGGCCTGCGATATGGGATTAGATGGAATCATCACCAATTATCCCGATCAGGCACTTGAGATAGTTAACAGCTACGAATGGGATTAGACATGAATAAATTCGAAGACATATTTATAAAGGAACAGGACTTTGCTGAGGCTATGGAAAGCAAGGTCCTACCTTTTATCAAAAACAATTCAAAAGAAGGATATTTTAAGACAAGAGATGATTTAAAACTTCACTATCAGATGATGCTCAACCCAGAAGAAAAGGCATCTATCGTTATTTGTCACGGTTACTGTGAGTTTACTACCAAATATGCAGAGACCATGTACTATTTCTATCAGATGGGATACTCGGTATTTATTGTGGATCACAGGGGCCACGGGTTGTCTGACCGTCAGGTGGATGATTTATGCAAAGTCCACGTAAACCATTTCGAGGACTACGTTTTAGATTTTAATGAATTCATAGAAAAGGTGGTTATTCCAGAGAGTGCCACTGAGCATTTGATTCTCTTTGGACATTCTATGGGCGGAGGTATCGGTGCCCTTTACTTGGAGCAGTATCCACATGTTTTTGAGAAGGCGATTCTTTCTTCACCTATGATTGAGCTTTCTACTGGGGATACTAATAAGTTTTTGGTGAAGTTGCTGGGACTTGCTTCCTATTTACCTTCGCTAAAGACTAGATATTTGCCAGGTCATCACGAATATGACCACACATTTAAGTACCCTAGATGCTCTTGCTTGTCGAAAGCTAGGTACACTTATCACTACAACGAAAGAGAGCGGGAGCCACATTATCGCACTAACGGAGCTACTTTTGGGTGGTCTAGGGAAGCAATTAATGTTTCTAAAAAAATTCTAAAAAATGCCAGTTTAATAGATATTCCTGTTATAATAATGCAAGCATCTCTAGATACCCTTGTTACTGCATCGGCGCAAAACGCCTTTAGTAGGCTAGTTAAGGATTGCCAGCTTCGCAGATTTGAGGGTAGCAAGCATGAGATATTTAACGCAGTAGATGACATCATAGTGGAATACTATAATGCAGTTTTTAGATTGATTCAGTAGGAGTTAGTTATGTCAGATCAAGATTTTAGAGAAGTAGATCCAGAAGACATCTTTGATTTAGATGCCGCTGATGATATTCTCGACGAAGTTAAAAAAGAAACAAAAGAAGAAAACAAGGATGATAAACATACAACGGAGTTTTGTTATATCTGTCATCGTCCAGAGGATATGGCAGGTCCACTTGTAAGGCTTGCACCTGGTATGAGCGTGTGCAAGGATTGCTTACAGCGTACATTTGATTCCATGGGTAATTTTGGATTTGGTGGAGGAGACAATTCCAAGAGTGATATGGATATGTCCAAGATGCCAAATATCAGCTTTTTGAATCTTGGCTCTCTATTTGGTGAGGGACCAAAGATTAAGAACGCTCATGGACCAGCAACAGCAAAGGAAAAAGAGCCAAAGGAGGCACCTGCAATTGATATTAACAACATCATTCCACCTCACAAGATTAAGGCTATGCTTGATGAGTATGTTGTAGGTCAGGATTATGCTAAAAAGGTTATGTCAGTAGCTGTTTACAATCACTACAAGCGTGTGGCTACAGGCACGATGGATGATATTGAAATCGAAAAGTCCAACATGCTTATGCTTGGACCAACAGGTTCAGGTAAGACGTATCTGGTACGTACTTTGGCGAGACTTTTGGATGTGCCTCTTGCAATTACAGATGCAACATCCCTTACAGAGGCCGGCTATATTGGCGATGATATTGAGTCAGTAGTAAGCAAACTTCTTGCAGCAGCTGGTAACGATGTTGAAAGATGCCAGCAGGGTATCATCTTTATCGATGAGATTGATAAGCTTGCCAAGAAGAAAAACACCAATCAGCGCGATGTTAGTGGCGAATCAGTTCAGCAGGGTATGCTTAAGCTCTTAGAGGGAGCAGATGTGGAAGTTCCTGTTGGGGCATCTAGCAAGAATGCAATGGTTCCAACCACAACTATCAATACAAGAAATATCCTATTTATCTGCGGTGGTGCATTCCCATCAATGGATGAAATTATTAAGGCTAGACTTAATAAACATTCATCAATGGGATTTATGGCGGATTTAAAGGACAAGTATGATGAGGACAGAAATATCCTTCAGAAGGTTACAGTGGAAGACCTTAGAGAGTTTGGTATGATACCAGAGTTTATCGGTCGTCTTCCTATCGTATTTGCAACAGAAATGCTTGATGAGGATATGTTGGTTCGAATTCTTAAGGAGCCTAAGAACGCTATCACAAAGCAGTACGAGAAGCTTCTTGAGCTTGACGAGGTGAAGCTTGAATTTGACGATGGGGCATTGCATGCAATCGCAAGAAAGGCCTTGGATAAGAAGCTTGGCGCTCGTGGACTTCGTTCTATAATAGAAGAGTTTATGCTTGATATTATGTACGAGATTCCAAAGGATGAGAACATTGGCCAAGTCATAATTACAGAGGATTATATAGAGAAAAAGGGTGGCCCAAAGATTATGCTTAGAACTACGGGCCTTTTACCAGAGAAAGTCGCTGTCAATTAGTCAAAATAGTGCATTTCAAAGCCCAAAATAGGTAATAAGTAACAAAATTAAAAATATGTTCAAAATGTTAGTACAATTTCTTTACTTTGAAAAAGTGTTCTGTTAAACTTAACGTAGTTGGGCATAAGCCCGGCAATTAATATATTGGAGGTACTTAGCATGAGCAAAGGTACAGTTAAGTGGTTCAACAATTCAAAGGGCTACGGATTTATCTCAGACGAAGCTGGAAACGATGTATTCGTTCACTTCAGCGGCATCAACTCAGAGGGATTTAAGACTCTTGAAGAGGGTGCTACAGTTGAGTATGAAGTAACCGACGGGGCGAAGGGACCACAGGCTGTTAACGTTACAGTTGTTAGCTAATATTCAGGGTTAAGCAGGGCTTAGCTTGTGAGTGTTATGAAGACGAACGTTATTCAGCACCACAGTTAATCATTATTTTGGGGTACCTTTGGTTTTGTTATGAAAAACGGGCTTTAGGCAATACAAAGATATGATTAAGGGGAGAGGCAGCGTAATTAATATTACGCTGCCTCATTTTAGATTATAAAAGAGGTAATGTTATTGAAGAAACTCATACGACTTGTTTTAAACTTAATAGGAGCTTTACTTTTACTCAGTGCTCTTTGTCTTGGAGTTAGCCTTTTACTTAATAGTAATAGGGGCAACTTCAATTTGGAGGGCTTATTTGAGTGTAGAAGTGTAGATGAAGTAAAAGAATGGTACAGTGGTGAAATTGAGCAAAATGCCTTCGTGGAGCCTTATACTGTTGAGGGGGTATCCTTTGACAAGTATGCCTACCAACATATTAGTCCAGAAGAGCAAAAGACCTATGACCAATTATATGATTGTATCATTCAGCATAAGGACAAGATTACGCTTTTCACCAAGGATGAAGAGGTTCTTGCCAATGCCTATGAGGCAGTTATGGCTGATTATGGTAATTTGTTTTGGATAAGCGGATACCAGTACAACACATTTTCCATTGAAGACAAGGTGATTGGCCTAGAGTTTGAGCCTAAATACACAAGGTCCAAAGAGCAGCGGGATGTGGACCAGGCTGCAGTTGATGCAGTTGTAGATGAATGGCTCAGCGGAATTAGTCCTGATGCCAGTGACTTTGACAAGGCGCTTTATGTCTTTGAGACATTAATTAATAATGTGGATTACGACAGTGATGCCGAGGACAATCAAAATATCATAAGCGCATTTTTAAATAGGAGAACAGTATGTCAGGGCTATTCAGATGCTGCCTGGTATATGTTAGACAAACTTGGCATTCAAAGTACCATAATAATCGGAACTGCTAACGGTGAGCAGCACGCATGGAACTTAGTTTATTTGGACGGTGCTTACTATTACATGGATGTTACTTGGGGTAACAGTAAGTACCTTAATATGAATAACGATACTGTAAAGCGTATTAACTATGCTAACTTTGCAATGACCACAGAGGAAATCAGTCAGAATCATGTGATTACATCTTCCTTTGAGGTGCCAGAATGTTTGTCTAATGCAGACAATTATTATGTTCACAAGGGATTATATTACGACTGGTTCGGTGTGGACGCTATAGGTAATCGCCTAGCTGAATCATTCTATGCTGGCGAGGATGAAATCTCCCTTAAATTTAGCAGCTCTGACTTATATAACAGAGTTATATACTATTTCTTTGATGAAAGACATATCTCTGATTACTGCAATGGAATGGGAGATATCAACTACTTATTGGATGAAGATGCAAATGTATTTACGGTTCAATGGAAGTAGTTTTGAAAACTATGTGACGGGATAATAAAAACTATTTACGTGCTATTGGTTTGGTGGTAATATGTATCTGTTAGTAATACGGAGGAATACCAATAGCATGTATAAGATTATAGTAGATAGTTGCGGAGAGCTCACAGAGGATATGAAAAATGACGGTCATTTTGTCAATGTACCACTTACTCTTGAGGTAGAGGGCGAAATGATTATTGATGATGAGACCTTTGATCAGGCAAGTTTTTTAAAGAAGGTTGAAGAGTCTAAGACTGCTCCTAAGTCAGCATGTCCATCACCAAATGCATATATGTTAGAGCTTGATTGTGCTGCGGATAACATTTATGTAGTTACACTTTCAGCACAGCTTTCTGGTTCATATAATAGTGCCTGCCTAGCAAAGGATTTATACGAGGAAGAGGACTCTTCTAAGAATATCCATATTTTTGATTCCAAGTCAGCATCAATTGGCGAGACTCTTATCGCCATAAAAATAGCAGAATGCGAAAACGCAGGCATGTCTTTTGAAGAGGTTGTTGCAGCTGTTGATAGTTATATAGCAGAGCAGCATACATTCTTTGTTCTTGAAACTCTTGAAACATTCAGAAAATCAGGACGTCTTTCAAATATAAAGGCAGCAATTGCCGGTACCTTAAACATCAAGCCAGTTATGGGTTCAACAGATGAAGGCAATGTACAGCAGCTTGCCAAGGGAAGAGGTATGGCCCAGGCTCTTGATAAAATGACCAAGTGCGTTATGGAGGTTACCTCTAACTGTGAGGAGAAAATTCTTGCGATTTCTCATTGCAACTGTCCTGAACGTGCTCTATCATTAAAGAAAAAAATGGAGTCGATGGCCAAGTTCAAAGACATCTTTATTGTGGACACAAGAGGCGTTAGTACAATGTACGCAAGCGATGGCGGAGTAATTATGGTCGTCTAAGTTTAACAATGACTTATGAACAGGTAGTTAATACAATTGATAATAAGCGCCGTTTTGGCAAGGCATGTGGAAGAGATGTTACTCTCGAGTTTATGGAGGTGTTGCACCATCCAGAGCAGGGGATGCATATCATCCACATAGCTGGCACTAACGGCAAAGGTTCTGTGGCAGCATTTGTGAGTAGTATCTTGCAGGCTGCTTCTTTTTCGTCCAATAAACCATTTAAGGTGGGATTGTTTACCTCGCCTCATCTAATTGACTATACCGAGCGCATTCAGGTTGATGGCAAGCAGATTTCCCGTGAGGATGTTACGAGGATAGGCGAAATACTCCTAGGAAAGGAACTTAAGCTAGAGCCTACAATGTTTGATTATTGGTTGGCAATGGCAATGATATATTTCAAGGAGCAGCAGGTGGATTACGTGGTGCTTGAGACCGGTCTTGGAGGAGCGAAGGATTCCACTAATGGACTTGCTCAGTTACCAGAGGTGTGCGCTATAACCTCCATTGGCTTGGAGCACACGGCATATTTAGGAGATACCTTAGCTGCCATAGCAGGCGAAAAAGCAGGCATAATAAAGGAAGGTGTGCCTGTTGTAATGGGGCAAATGCCTAAGGAGGCCGCTAAAGTAATTGCCCACAAGGCTTTAGAATTGGGCTGCGAGCTTATAGAGGCGGGGGAAGTTGATAAGAAAATAAAACTCGGATTATTTGGCGAGTATCAACGGAAAAATGCGTCAGTTGCGATGGAAATTGTTAATTGTTTATCCATTAGAATAAATGAGCAGACAATTGCAGAAGGACTTGCAAAAGCAGTTTGGCCTGGACGGATGCAAATCATTTCTGAGGACCCATTTATTCTGATTGATGGGGCCCATAATCCTTCGGGAGTTAGGGCTTTACAAGATAGTCTTGCAGCCGAATTTCCAAATGAAAAATTTTCATTTATAATGGCAGTAATGGCAGATAAAGATTATGTAGAAATGGCAGAGATAATCAAGCCGATTACTAATCGAATATACACCGTTACAGTTGACTCTGATAGAGCCATGCAAGCAAGAGAGTTGGCTAAGTCCTTAGAGGCTTTGGGGATGGAAGCGCTAGCTTGCCCAAGCTATGAGAGGGCTTTAGACCAAGCAAAATCATTTAAAGACAAGATAATTGTATTAGGTTCCTTATATTTTATTGGGGAGGTTTTGGACGTGGAGAAGAATAGTTAGATCGTTCTTTTTCATGGAGGCAGTTATGATTAGAACAAGGCAAGAGGCGTGTGGGATTTTGGGATTATCTGCAAATGCCACAACGTCACAAATCAAAATGGCATATAAAGACTTGGTGAAGAAGTGCCACCCTGACGTAACAGGTAAGAATGATGCCACTGCTTATAATCGAATCACTGAGGCATATCAGTTTTTGATGGCAGAGGCAAAGGGCAAGGTTCTGACTCACACTAAGGTGGTGGGCAAGACTAAAACTTCACACCGCAAAACTGCCAGCAATGCGGATTATGCAGCTTTTCAAAAGAAAGCTGCCAAGCAAAAAGCAAAAAAAGCCCAGGAGTTTGAACAAAAGCAAAGGGAGTTTTCGGCGAAGATTGCGAAGCAGGAAGCAGATTATAAGAGAGTCATGGAGGCAATAGATGCCATTAAGGCAGCCAGAATAATTGAAGCCATGATTCGAGCCAATGATCCAGGAAATAATAATGAAAAGAAATAATAGAGACAACATTTTTTTAACAGTGCTTGCTGTGGCACTTCCAACTATGTTGGAGCATATTTTGTCAGTGCTGATGCAATATGTAGATACAGCAATGGTAGGACAGCTGGGCGCCAAAGCTACAGCTGCCGTTTCTATGTCTACAACTATCACTTGGCTTGTAGGTAGTATACCGGTGGCCTTTGGTGTGGGTACAATGACCCTTATTGCACAAGCCATAGGTGCAGGCGAGAAGCACAAGATTAGCCAGGCGGCAAAGCTTAGTCTTATATTTTCAATAGCAGTAGGCCTTGTAGTGGAGGCAATATGTCTGATTATATGCCCATTTGTCTCTAGATGGATGGGAGTTGAGGCTGAGGTTGCGCCAGAGGCAACAAGATATTTCTTTTGGATTTCAATTCCTATTGTATTTAAATCTATTAACATTATTATGGCAGCGGCCATTCGTGCTACCAAGGATACCAAGACTCCGATGTACATTGGTATAGCCGCCAATATTTTAAATGTTGTTTTGGATTATGTGTTTATATATGTGTTTGGTTGGGGCGTAGATGGTGCGGCTTACGCAACCTGCATATCTGCTATATTTGGTGGAATTGTAATGCTGATAGGTGCATTGCGCCATGCTGAATTTGACTTCAGTGGAAAGCTTTTTGATTTTGATAAGGATATATTAGTTAGGATGTGGCGTTTGGCATATCCAGTTTTACTTATTAACTTAGCTTCCACCTCAGGATACATAGTTTTTGCTGGTTTGGTTGCACATATGAATACAGTTATTTTTGCGGCCCATAGTATTGCTGTAGGTGCAGAAGAACTGTTTTATATTGGCGGCTATGGCTTTAAGTCTGCCGCAAATACCATGGTAGGAATCGCCTACGGTGAGAAGAATTATGACAAGTATCGCAAGATATGTGTCAGCAGTGTAGTTGCCACAATTGGCGTAATGACTCTTAGCGGAGTGTTGTTGTATATTTTTGCAACACCACTTATGACATTTTTTACTAGCGATAGAAGTGTAATCGAATTGGGGGCAAAAGTACTTAAAATGGTAGCTTTTAACGAACCTTTCTTTGGAATGTATATTATTTCTGAGGGAATATATTATGGATTGGGACGGACTAAATATCCCTTTATTGTTGAAAGCGGTGGAATGTGGCTAATAAGAATTTTATCCACCTACATAGGCCTACATTATTTCAATCAAGGGCTTGTGTACGTATGGTGTTGCATGATTGCTGATAACGTAATAAAGGCCATATTCCTTATGGTACCGGTTAAAGGATTATGGCCTAAAGTGTTTAAAGATTAATTATTCTGATTTAAGATTTCTCTTCCATCGGATGACTGCAATTCCGATGATGATAGCATATCCAATAATACTAAGTTTCTCTGGTAGCTCTCCAAGGAATGCAATGCCAAGGAGGGCTGCAAAAATCACCTGAGTATAATCGAATACTGAGATTTCCTTTGCAGGAGCATACTTGTACGCTGTTGTAATAGAAAACTGTCCAAGAGAGGCAGCAACGCCTGCAAGTAACAGACAAAGCAGCTGACGACCTGACATTGGCTTGAATTGAGCTATTAAAAATGGCAACGTAACAATGCAGGAAAAACCTGAAAAGGACGCCACTATAACGGGAGTCTTGACTCCCTTTTTTCCAAGCTTTCGTACAAATACATAAGCCGTTCCAGCTCCGAATCCACCAAACAGTCCTGCGAGAGCAGGAAAGACCTGAGAAAAGGAACCGGTAGGCCTAATGATAAATAATGCTCCTATAAAAGCAATTATAGTTGAAACAATATCGAAACGATTTGGTACTTCCTTGAGTATGAAGACTGAAAGTATAATCGCAAAGAAAGGAGATAGCTTGTTTAACATATTGGCATCTGCAATACCAAGCCTATCTATTGCGTAAAAGTTGGCAATCAGTCCAGAGGTACCAAAAGCACATCGCATAAAAATATCTAATCGGTTACCTTTGCCTACTACATACTTTTCACCGGATTTTATCATTACTCCAATGGCAACAAATAGTGCAACGAAATTTCTAAAGAATGCCTTTTGCATGGTAGGCAAATCTCCGGAAATCCTGATAAAAAATGTCATAAGTGAAAAGCCAAATGCTGCAAGTAAGATAAAGGTAATACCTTTTATTTTGTCGTTGGTTTTCATAATGGTGGGTCCTCCATAGAAGAATATGCCACCTATTATACCACTTTATGCTTCAGATTCTATAGCTGGAAGCTCAACCTTAAAGAAACGTACGCTCTCGGTAAGATTCTCTGCAATTTTCTGTAAATCTTTAGCCTGGCTAACAACTGCTTCCATGTTGGAATCCAGTTGAGCAAGGTTTGCGCTAGTCTCCTCAGTAGAAGCAGCGTTCTCCTCAGAGATACTAGACAATGATTCTATTGAGCTAAGAATGCTGTTCTTGTCTGCGTTAACTGAGTTAACTAAATCAACAATCTGCTTGGTTCCAACCTCTGTCTCCTGTAAGAGAAGCATCATCTGGTTGAATGAAACACTCATGTCTTCAAGAGCAACGGCCTCGCTGGCTGTAGCAGCCTTGATGTCCTCAGCCAACTTCTTATTATTATCTGAGTACTGAGTTATTGTAGAAAGCATTCCTGTGATTTCTCCTGCAAGAGTGTTGGTCTCTTCTGCAAGATTCTTGATGTTGTCGGCAACAACGGCGAATCCTTTGCCGGCCTCACCAGCACGGGCAGCCTCAATTGATGCGTTAAGCGCAAGTAAATTGGTCTGGTTAGAAATATTAATAATGCCTTCAGCTGCAGCAGTAATCTGAGAAACAACATTTGCAGTTTCACCAACGGAGTTTGCAACCTCTCCTGCGATAGAGTCTGTCTGTTGATCCTGAAGCTTTAATTGCTCAAGCTGCTCTTTAATCTTTGCTGATTCGTCATATACTTTGTGGCCTTTGTCAAGGTTGGTATTGGCAGAATCAATAACGTTATTAACGGAATCACCAATGCTTACTGTGATAGCAGATGTACCTGATACATCTTGAGCCATTGCTGTAGCACCTTCAGCAATATCAAAAACAGCTGAGTTGATATTGGTGGTGGTTAGCTGTGAAGCTGTGATGTTATCCTTAGTAAGCTCGGCCTTGTCATTTACATCGTTAGCATGATTGATAATCTGAACTAAAGCATTTCTCAAATCGTGACGCATAGCTTCGAGTGATACTCCAATAGCCTCAAAGTCACTGATAAATGAATTTGGTTCCACCTTTGTAACAAAATCGCCGCTAGAAATTCGATTAACTGCATTGCGGATTTTCTTCATGTTCTTAGAAATAGCTAACAGCATTAGGATAGTAAATATAAGAAGAACTGCAGATACTACACCAAAAATGATAGCATTTGAGAGAATAGAAGTTCTAAGCTCATCATCAGTTCTGGCTGTCTTGGCATCTGCCCATTTCTCAACGATTTCATTCATCTCGTTAAGCTTGCCTCTGGCTGTATCAAAATCATTTGCCCAAACCTGCGCGCTAGCAGGATTAGTGTTAAAAGCGTAGTCCTTTTGCCAAGTTCCCAAAGCTGCATTGAAATCATCATAGCATGATGCAAGATTATTTCCATCTTCTGAAACTACAGTTTGCCATAGACTATTGCTAGTCTGAGCACGAGAAACTGCCTTATCAACCTCATCTTGAACTGCTTTAACCATAGCAGTGTATTGGTCGTTATATGCAGCTAATTGTGACGCACTGGCATACTGTCTATATGCAATAATCTGTGTGCCTGAAAGTTGAGCCTGATAGAAATCTCTCTCAGCCGATAAAAGATCTGCACTGATTCCATAAAGCATATCGTAGTAAGTCTCTTTAGTAGAGTCCTTGATGCTACTGAGCTTAAAATTGTTGTAGACGTTGCAAACTATTAGCGCAACAATTAATGGAAGTGCAATTATTAACAATAATGCATTCAAAGTAAGCTTGAATTTTGATTTTTTCATCATTATTGTCCCTCCTCACCCTAGTAATGTGCAGTTTTATTTTACTAGACTAAAGTATGATAATGCAATGATGCAAAAACACTAAAAATTCACACTTAGGATTATGCAGAAAAACGTTAAAAATACGCGAAAAATTGCCGATGCGTTATAAAACTATAAATTTTTAAAAAATATATTGACATATAACGCTAAAGGTGATATCTTTAAAGTGTTTGTGTGAAAAGTAGTAGTTTTTGCAAAGGTTTTATGAGGTGTAAAATGGAACTTACAACACTTAACAAAGAGTACAAATTATTAAGAGAAGAATATGCAGACAAATTTATAAAATTATCAATGATAGATCCAAAGGTTAACATCGTTGAGGAATATTGGATTACATCAGACCACACACTTGGCAACTCAATCGCTTATTTTGATTTATATGAGATGGGCATTGAATATGCTTTGGATAGAGTAGATTATAGAATGACACTCAATGAGGATGGCCAGAAGCCTTTCATTATCTTAGTTAACGGCAAGGCTATCAATACATATGGCCAGCTTGAAGCTTTCCTTAATGGAGAGTTCCACATCAAGCCAGTTAATGTTGTAGAGAGCAACGTAAAGAGATTATATTCATAATCTGAGTTTAAAATTTGGTTTTTGATAGGAGACATCCTTAGTAATAGCTTAAAGAGTTAATCTTTAGGTGTTGCTAAGGGTGTTTTTTGGTTTGTGCTTTCTAGCGTTGCTTAACTTTCTCGACAAGAGAAATAATAAGCATAAATAAAAAAGCCCCTCCTGTCTGGTCCACAGGTGAGGCTACGCTCAGTATGAGCATTTAAGTCATTCTGTACGGGAGAGGTGCAGCCATTAAAGTGTGCTTCGCACGGGCTGCATCCGAAGGTCCCGTCTCGATTTTTCTAATGAGCGCGAGACGGGTTTAAGGAAACATAAATCGGGAAGACGCAGCATTATATGTGCTTCGCACGGCTGCGTCGTGGCATCACGGAATTTCTCCGTATCCGTCGAATTCCATGATGCTCTTCGTCCCGTCTCGATCTAAAGAACTCGACAATAAAAAATAAGAGACATCCTATCGGACATCTCCTATTTTTTATTATCGAGCGCGAGACGGGACTCGAACCCGCGACCCCCACCTTGGCAAGGTGGTGCTCCACCAACTGAGCCACTCGCGCTTAGTGCCAGAGTTTCAACTTGTTGAAACGATGGTGCCAATCTCAGCCAACTTGAAACTAGCAAACGGTGCCAATCTCAGCCAATTAAATGTCGGCTTGCTGACGACAATCGTTATTCTATATTAATGCGGTGAATGTGTCAAGGAGTTTTTTGCCTAATCTAGAAATTTATCAATTGTTTGAAAAACTAAAGAATGATAAACTCAATAGTGAAATTCTTTGTAGGGGAAATGCTATGGAGCGAATTGGCCTTGAGGAAAAATATATAGAGGTTGTTGATGACGAGGGCAAGGCCAGCTATGGTGGCAGTCAAAACTGGTTTGAAGGAATCCAGTCCTGCAACATCAGTGGTCAGGGATGTGGATTGATTGCTGCAGTTGATACTGCTTTATATATTGCAAATCGACGTACAATTTCCAAAAGAGAATATCTAAATATAGTTAGGGACTATGTTTCAAAGAGATTTTTCATCAGATTATTTCTACATGAATTTTTGTTTGGCAACTCCAAGGAAGGTGGATATGCAATTGGAATTCTTCCTATACAAATGATTAGATATTTGCGCAGAAATCTTAGGGGAAATGGTTGTGAGTATTCCTTAAAATGGAATGGGCGAAATGGCCATGTTAATATGTATGAGAAAATGAGGGACATGCTTTCACAAAATATTCCAGTGATTTGGGGGCTATATTCAAAAGGTAACAGTCTTAAGCTTTACAAGTATAATAAGGAAAGACAACTATTTGTAGATAATTATTTGACTCTTGATGATGGACGACTTGGACATAACACAACCAATAGCCACTATGTGACGGCTACAGGAATTGTGGAACAAGCGGATGCGGACAGATACCGTCGGATGATAGAGATATCAAGCTGGGGACAGCGATTTTATATAGATTACGATGAGTATTTGAATTACGTGGGACAATCGCAAATAAATAATTATTGTTCTAATATTTTACTTTTCGGTCAAAAGTAATATAATGCAGAAAGCATGTTAGGGTAAAGGGTATTAAACATGAATAAGAGAAAGCTAATAATTATCGTTGCACTAGTTTTAGTGCTAGGCGGCTTAATTACTGCAGGCGGGGTTTATTATCATTCCCAGTCTGATTTAGTGTACCGCGATGTTTACATAGAGGCTGGCAGTGGAGAGATTACTGTTGGGGATTTATTAAAACATGAGGCGGAAGGGGCTAAGTTATCTAAGGATTCCGATTTTGACATAAATGTTCCAGGAGACTACAATCTAGTAGTTCAATGGAAGATGCCAATTTTTGGAAAAAGAGATTATAAAACGGTTTTGCATGTGCAGGATACTATTGCCCCTAAAGTTACGCTAGCTACAGATTCAGTAGAAATGTACACTACTGCAGAGGCCCCAGCAGCAGCTGATTTAGTGGAATCGGTTATCGATGTAACAAATTGCACTATCGATTTTGATAAGAAATATGATTTTACAAAAGAGGGTTCTTTTGATGCAAACATAGTAGTGGAAGATACATCTGGAAACAAAACAGAGGTATCCCTACCATGTAAGGTTGTAGAAGACACAACTCCACCAGAAATCACTGGCGTTGAACCCCTTGAAATAGCACAGGGCGACTCGGTTTCTTATAGAAAAAATGTTAAGGTTACCGATGATAAGGATGAAAATCCTAAGCTTGAAGTAGACAGCTCAGAAGTTAATGTTGATAAAAGAGGTGTATACAAGGTAAAATATATAGCGGTGGATGGAGCAGGTAACAAGACTGAAAAGGAAACAACAGTCAAAATTGTATCTGCTAGAATTGCCGAGGCAACTGAAGAAAAGGTCAACGAGTTGGCCGACCAGGTTCTGGCCCAGATAATTGTTTCAGGAATGGATCAAAAGACACAGGCTAAGGCCGTGTTTGACTGGGTTGTCAACAACATCTCTTATTCTGAGACTGCAGGAATAGATGATTTATATTCTGCAGCTTACAAAGGAATGTATTACCATGTTGGGGATTGTACGGTTAAGCAGAAGACAGCGGAAGTTCTTCTTAATCGTTTGGGCATTAAAAATATGGAAATCGAAAAGATAAGAGATACCAGAGGTCATTACTGGTTGTTGATTGATATTGGCGAAGGCTGGTATCACTACGATCCAAATCTTCAGTTGGATGGTACGCTGATTTTCTATTGGCATGACGCGGATCTTTGGGCGTATTCAAATGCACACAAGAATACCCACAATTATGATCCGAGCAAATACCCTGTAATTCAATAATATAGGAGGATTAATGAAAATGAAAAACAAATTACTTGCATTCGCACTTATTGCTGCTATGGCACTTTCTATGGTAGCTTGTGGCGATTCAGACGGAACAAAGGTTATCGAGACAGAGGGTCAGGGGTCTGACACATCTGGCACAGCTCAAGCTGGCAGCGGATTCGTCTTTGATTATAATGGTACTCAGATTGCTGTAGATACTGATGCAGCTCCAATTGTAGATAAGCTTGGAGAGCCACAGAAGTATTTTGAGTCACCTAGCTGTGCAGCTGATGGTATCGGTAAGTTATACACATACAGCGATTTTGAAGTTCAGACATATCCACAGGATGACAAGGATTTAATTCTTTCAGTTACGCTTAGAACTGACAACGTTGCTACAGCAGAGGGAATTAGCCTTGCTAGTTCAAAGGATGATGTTATAGCAGCCTATGGTGAGTCATCAAATGCAACTGATTCATCTTTAACATACACAAAGAATGGTACTGACTTGAATTTCATCTTTGAAGGTGACAACATGATTTCAATTGAGTACATTGTTTCTGGTAAATAATTGCATACAAATTTTCAGAAAATCAAAGGGATTTCTTTAAGCTTTGCAACTTTAAGAAATCCCTTGACTTATGGGCAAAGTTCCTATAGAATAACCATTGTCGTTAGGAAAGCTGACATGTAGTTGGCTGAGATTGGCACCATCGTTTCAACTAGTTGAAACTCTGGCACTAAGCGCGAGTGGCTCAGTTGGTGGAGCACCACCTTGCCAAGGTGGGGGTCGCGGGTTCGAGTCCCGTCTCGCGCTCGATAATTAAAATAGGCAGTATCGCAATCGCGGTACTGCCTATTTTAGTTATCGGGCATGTAAATCGAGACGGGACGACCTATCACGGCTAGCGTAGCCATGGCGTGATGTTTCCTTAATCCCGTCTCGCGCTAAGATATAAGATAATCGAGACGGGACGACCTCGAGCACATATAGTGCTGCGTCTTTTCACTTTAACCACTTCATCCCCCTGTAATCGTTACATCAATACAGCCACTTGCTAGTAATTTAATTGCGCAAAGTGTACTACTTGACATAGTACACGACAAGCAATACTATAACTGAGTAACATTGTTTCCATTATGCGAGGATAGGTTTATGAAAAAATTTAAATTTAATAAAAAACAAATAGCAATAATAGGTGTAGTGGCACTTATCGTGGTGATAATTGTGGCTATTATTTTTCACATGTGCAAGCCAAGCAAAGCAAACGCTACAAATACAGAGCAAGAGTCTCAAGAGTCACGAGTTGATAAAGTAGATGATGTCGAAGTCGACAAACCAACTCAAGATATAGAAGCTAAAGATTCGGAAACTTCTGAAGAAAAAACGGACAAAGAGAAAGAACCGCTTGGAGAATTCAAATTTGTTGAGAATGAATCTGGCGATAAATATGATGAATTTTTGGCGGGAAAGGGTACAATAAGCTTTTCATATTATAGAAAGAATGTATTGGGAATTAAGGAAGAATGCTCTGTTGATGAAGACGAATTGATTGAGCTTTTACCAAAGCAGGATTTCACTCTTGAACAATTTGTAGAGACATTAGACAATGTTTTTGCTGCCCATGATGAGCTTAATCTGGATTACAAAGTTGAGTCAGTAAGCTATTCGTTTATCGACTGTGGGATGGATGGAAAGCGCGAGATGGTTTTACTAGTTGGAAGCCTTTTTTGGGGACCTTCAGATATCGAATTTGTGATAAAAGATATCGATAACCAATTGCAGGTGATTTATGCTGGGGTAAGCACAGGGCGTCAGTTTTTTGACGTTAACAAGAATGGAGGGATTTTGCGAGAGGGTGGTCCATATCCGCCAACTATGCATACTCATGATGAGTATTTTTATATAGATAAAAATGGCAAGGCAAAGTCGATTTATACAATAGAAGCTGATTCAGGAATGAGTAGCTTTGCCTTTAGCGTTATGGATAAAAGTTTTGGGGAGGAAGAAGAACTTAGAAATAAATATAGTAAGATAGATGACGAGATTACCCCATATAAATTAAGCTACGAGGGTAAAGAGTATTACTCATATGAAGTCAGCTACAAGAATAGCTCATCTAATCTTTATACAGACAGCGAGTACCAAAAAGCTATGGATGAAAGTTTTGATTGCAAGTTTATATCTATTGATGAGTTTAATAAGATAAAAAAGAAGAGGTTAGAATCAGTTGGTGCATCCGAAGAAGTAATTGGCGACGAGAAATTTGAGGAATTCAAGACAGTAGATTACACTCAAATTTACGAAGGAAAATCAAAGTAACTTCTGCAGTGCTTTAAACGAAGTTCAATCTGTGCTAATATAACAATAGAAGCAGACAATGATGTCCGACGGGCATACTGTCTGCTTTTTTTTCATGAAATTAATAAAACGAAACTGCGTTGTGCTATTTTGAAGGATAATATGGGGGAGGTTGCTATGGCAGCATTTGAAAAGATATTATCGGGAATTCCACAGATGGATGAAGCCTTGGATTACATACGATTGGGGGATAATGTTGTCTTTAGAGTATCTACGCTAGATGAATTCAAACTATTTTTGAATCCATATGTTGAGCAGGCAAAGGCAGATAAGCGAAGAATTATATATTTTAGATTTGCAAGCCACGAACCATTAGTTGAGGATTGCCCAGAGATCAAAAAATGCGAAATACCATTGTCCCATCGTTTCGAAAATTTTACCGTGGATATTCACAATATTATTGCTGAAGAGGGTTACGATGCATTTTATATCTTCGATTGCTTATCCGAGCTACAGGCGGCTTGGGCGACTGATTTGATGATGGGAAATTTTTTCAAGGTTACTTGTCCGTTTTTATTTACGCTAGATACAGTAGCTTATTTTCCAGTTCTTCGCGGCAAGCATTCTGTCCATGCGATAAACAAAATCAAGAACACAGCTCAAGTATTTATAGATGTATATTCCGACGATAAAAATATTTATGTGAGACCGGAAAAGGTCTGGAATAGAAGCGATGAAAAAATGCTCTTGCCGCATATTTATGACAGGGACAGTGGGGGTTTTTATCCGATTTTGGATGGAGTAAAGGCTAGCAGGTTTTATCAGATTCTTGGCAGGCTGCAAAGGTCACAAAAGGAGCAGCATTCAGACTATTGGGATAGATTTTTTAATCAAGCCAAAAGCTTGTATGAACAGGGACAGGATATAAAAGAGTACGCTGATAAGATGTGCAATATTATGATGACCCGTGATGAGAAAATGCGCCAGATGGTGAAAAGCAATTTTACACCAGAGGATTATTTTGAAGTCCGAGAGCATATGATTGGCACGGGAATGATTGGTGGAAAGTCCTGCGGCATGCTTTTGTCTAGAACGATAGTGCGCAACAAGCTGCCACAGACCTACGATAATATTGAGCCCCATGACTCTTTTTACATTGGTTCAGATGTTTATTACACTTATATCGTTGATAACAATTTCTGGGACTTACGTGTAAAACAAAGGACGGAGGATGGATTCTTTTCTTTGGCCAAGCAGTTTTCTGATAAGCTGATAAATGGAGTTTTTAACGAAGAGATTAGGGATGAGTTTAGAGATATAATTGATTACTATGGACAGGACCCTTATATAGTTCGTTCGAGTAGTATTTTAGAGGATGGATTTGGCAATGCCTTTGCTGGAAAATACGAATCGGTTTTCTGTGTCAATCGAGGGACGGAAGAGGAACGTTTGGAGGAATTCGAAAATGCGGTAAGAACAGTCTATGCTAGTTCAATGAATCTTTCGGCGTTAGATTATCGAAAGAGAAGAGGTCTAGAAAAGCGTGATGAGCAGATGGCGCTGTTGGTTCAAAGAGTGTCAGGCTCTTACTATGATAATTACTTCATGCCATGCGCAGCCGGGGTAGGCTATTCCTATAGCCCATACAAGTTCATAAAGGATATAGACCAGTCTAAGGGAATGCTTCGCTTGGTTATGGGACTTGGAACCACTGCAGTTGATAGAACTGAGGGTTCATATCCAAGATTAGTTAGCCTAGCTGCACCTGACAAAACCGTATATACGAATTCTGCTGACATGCATAAGTTTTCGCAAAGAAAAATTGAGGTGGTTGATACAAAGGAGAGATGCTTAAAGCAGCTTGAGGTAAGCCAGCTGCTGCCAACATTATCCTTCTATCTTAAAACTATGATGTTAGATCACGATTATGATGTCGAAAGCCGCTTGCGTGAGACAGGAAGAAACACGGAAGTAATGTTTGTATCCTGTAGAGGGCTTGTAAAAAGGTCAGAAATTATAGGAGCATTAAGGGATATAATGGCATGCATCCAAGATGAATATCAATATCCTGTAGATATAGAATATGCTATTAATCTTTCCGAAAATGATGAGTACATGATAAATCTACTCCAGTGTCGACCATTGCAAGTCTATAAAGATTTAGGAGAGGTATCTATTCCAAAGAATTTGGCGAAAGAACAGATTTTATTGGAAAGCTTTGGGGCCTCTATGGGACTTTCTAGGCAGGTGAAGCTAGACTTGATTATATATGTAGATCCAATAGCTTATTACAACATGCCGCACTATGAAAAGGCAAAGGTGGCGCAGTTAATCAGCAAGGTGAATTGGTATAGTCCAACCAAGGATAAGCACATGTTTTTGATGTCTCCAGGAAGGCTTGGCACATCGTCCCCAGAGCTAGGGGTGCCAACTTCATTTGCAGATATAAGTGGTTTTGAAGCAATCTGTGAGATGGAAGAAAAGAAGGCGGGGTACAATCCTGAGCTTTCCTATGGAAGCCATATGTTCCAAGATTTGGTGGAGCAGGATATACTTTATACTGCTGTATTTAGTAATAGGGAAGGAACTACATTTAATCCAGCTCTACTAAAAGAGGTTGGTGCTAAAAATATCACACTAACCTTTGAAGGAGCCAATGAGCTTAAGGACATAGTGCAGGTATATGATGTTTCCCAGTTAGATTGCAAAATGTACAACGATATTAAAGAGGAACATTTCCTTATATATTTCAAATAATACTTTAGACAGGGGCTTGTAGGTTATTAAAGTAATCTACTATAGCCCCTTTTAATGCGTTTGCTTCGGCGCTTAAAATATTATCCTTGTTGTAGACGATATAGAGTTTTTTTACCAACCACTCTTCTTTGAAATGCACAATCTTTAACTTATCCGATTTATTTTTCTTAGCAAGATATTCTAAGCTCATTCCTATCGCATAGTTTTCCTCTGCCATAGAATGAATCAGGTGAATATCAGAGGTTTCTAATATTATGTTTGGAAATTCTACTGGTTCGTCAAAGCTATATAGCTGATTTAAACTGGTGGTGGATTTGGCGTCCTTTACCACCATTGGCTCTCCACTTATTTCAGAAAATGATACAGTATCTCTTTTGGAAAGCGGATGTTTTTTGTTTACCACTAAACAAAATGGTTCACTACACAATTGCTCATAGCCAAAATAATGTGGGTTGAATGGCCCTGGAATAATGCCAAGCTCAACCTTGTGTTTCTTTATTCTCTCTAGAATATAGTCATCTGTAAATTCTTTCATATTGATTTGGATTTCCGGAAAACTATCGTGGAATTTTTTAAAGAAAGTTGCTGGCATTAGCTGTGGAAAATCGTAGGAGCAATATATAGAAACATTTTTAATTGTTCTTTGACTTTTAAATAATCTGTCGGTGATTAATTCATATTCTTCTAAAATATTTTTCGCGTGAATGGATAAACGCGCAGCTTCGTTGGTAGGAACTATTCTATTATGTTTATGTTCAAATAGATTTGTTCCTAATTCTTTTTCTAAAGCAGCAATAGTTTTGCTAATTCCTTGGGGTGTTACAAATAAATTTGAAGCAGCCTTTGAAATGCTTTTAGTAGAATAAACTTCTAAAAAATAAGCCAGTTGACGTTGATTCATGGTAGAGCCTCCAATTACATATTTCTAAAAAGAAAAGCGCATGGAAAAAACTCCATGCGCCTTTGCGTTTGTTTAAGTTCATTATATCTACAGGAAAATGAAAGTCAAGTCACTTCAACCAAATGGTTTATCAGATAAATTAAACATCTGCTTTTAAATTGTTAGATTTAATGATATAAATTACTCAACAAGAAAACAAACAGCTAAGAACAAAGGCGTTCACACAAGATGTGTGAGCGCCTTTTTCAGATTTAAATTGAATGAAAGTGAGGTAATGGTTATGGAACTGAAGAGAACAAATTATAGCTCGGGTGCACCATTAGAGGAAAAGGTTGGTTACTCACGAATGGTAAAGATTGGACCATATATAAAAATAGGTGGAACTACATCAGTCCAAAGTGATGGAACAGTTTATGGTGAAGATGCATACGAGCAAACAAAATATGTTTTAGATAAGCAGATCAAATTACTTGAACAGGCCGGTGCAACAAAAGAGGATGTCTTTTCAGTTTTCATTTATACAACAGACATCACAGCTGGAGGAAAGATTTGTGAGGCATATTCAGAATTCTTTAAAGAAGTGAAACCCTTAAACACAATGGTTGAGATAACAAGATTAAATCGACCAACACAAATCGTGGAAATAGAAATGGAAGCAATGCTTACAGATTAAATAGAAGGTATAGGAGGTCAAGATGAGTAGAATAGCAGAACATCCAATACTAGAAAAGCAGGAAGCAAAGAAGCTAGTATCATTTGAATTTGACGGTAAAGAATATAAAGGCTATGAAGGAGAACCAATTGCCATAGCACTTAAAGCAAACGGAGTGATGATTCACAGATACACAAAAAAGGAACACAAGCCAAGAGGTATCTTTTGTGCCATAGGAAGATGTACAGACTGTGTAATGGTGGTAGACGGAGAACCTAATATTAGAACCTGTGTAACACCTCTTAAGGAGGGAATGGTAGTGCAGACACAGAACGGTGTTGAAGCTATGTAGTATCCAAAGAAAGAAATTATAGATTAGCAGGGAGGTATGTTTAATGGATAGATATGAAGTGATAGTTGTAGGTGCTGGACCATCTGGACTATCAGCAGCGATAGAAGCAGCAAAGCGAGGTCTTAAAGTAATTGTATTTGATGAAAATGACAAGCCTGGTGGTCAGTTATTTAAGCAGATTCATAAGTTTTTTGGCTCGAAAGAGCATCATGCAAAGATTAGAGGATTTCGAATTGGCGAGGAACTGTTAAAGGAAGCCGATGAGGTAGGAGTAAAGGTAGAACTTGGGGCCACAGTAATTGGATTATATTCAGATAAAGAAGTGAGCGTTAGGATTGGTGACACAATAAAGCATTATAAGGGTGACACAGTAATAGTTGCTACAGGTGCAGCTGAAAATATGGTTACCTTCCCAGGTTGGACTTTGCCGGGAGTTATTGGTGCAGGTGCAGCGCAGACAATGATGAATATACATGGAATTCAGCCGGGCAAAAAAGTTTTGATGCTAGGCTCCGGAAATGTAGGATTAGTAGTTTCCTTCCAGCTTCTTCAGGCGGGTTGTGAGGTGGTGGCACTAGTAGATGCAGCACCTAAGATTGGAGGATACGGAGTTCATGCAGCTAAGGTTGCTAGATGTGGTGTCCCATTTTTCTTATCACACACAATTAAAGAAGCCCATGGAACTGATTATCTTACAGGCGTAACTATCAACGAGGTTGATGACAAGTTTAGACCGATTGAAGGAACAGAAAAGTTCTTTGAAGTAGATACTATCTGTATGGCAGTTGGACTCTCTCCAATGTCTCAGTTGCTTAAGATGGCAGGATGTAAGATGGAGGACAATCCAAAACGAGGCGGTCAGGTGCCAATTGTGGATGAGTATGGCGAGACATCTGTATCAGGCGTGTTTGCAGCAGGCGATGTATCAGGAATTGAAGAAGCATCATCAGCAATGATTGAAGGCAAGATGGCAGGTGTTTGTGTATGCGGATATCTAGGTTACATTTCAGAAGAAGAAATGCAATCAGAGATTCAAAAGTTAGAAACAGACTTGGATAGCTTGAGACAGGGAATGTTTGCTCCAAAGAATAGAGGAAAACTCATTGAAAAAACAGAAGAGGGAATAGATATTTCCATTAACCTTCTTAAAAAGGGATTTGTTGCAGACGACGAAATAGAACGTTTCCCAGGTGTTGTTCATAAGGTAGGGATACATCCAGTTATGGAATGTACGCAAAATATTCCTTGTAACCCATGTCAGGATGCTTGCAGCAAAGGATGCATATCAATTGGAAATAATATTACATGCTTACCATTTATCAAGGAAGAAAGTAAATGTGTCAATTGTGGAATGTGTGTAGCTAGTTGTTCAGGCCAGGCAATCTTTTTGGTAGATGAGGATTGCGGAGATGGAACAGCAACAATCACTCTCCCATACGAGTTTTTACCTTTACCAGAAGTTGGAGATAAGGGCTTTGGATTATCAAGAAATGGAGAAAAGCTTTGCGAAGCAGAGGTTGTATCAGTCAAGAGTATGAAAGCCTTTGATCATACAAATCTTGTAACTATGAAGGTTCCAAAAGAATATGCAATGAAGGCAAGATTTTTCAAATGCAGTTAGGAGGGAGAAGGATGAGCGTAGTAATTGATAGATCAATTGATATAGGTGAGTTTGTGCCACAGCCAGATGACGATATGATTATTTGCCGTTGTGAAGAAATCACCAAAGGAGAAATCCGAAAAGCGGTTCATGATGGAATGTGGACTATGACCGAGATAAGGAGATACTTGAGAACAGGAATGGGACTTTGCCAGGGGCAGACTTGTTCAAGGCTTGTTAAAGGGATTGTAGCCAGAGAACTTGCTATTAATCCTAATGAATTAGAGCCAGCAACTGCTCGTTCTCCTATGAGACCGACAGAAATGAAAGTACTTGGCAAGGAGGTGAGCTGAAATGTCTACAAATAAAGCAGATGTGATAGTTGTAGGTGGTGGAATTATTGGATGCGCCACAAGCTATTACTTAAGTAAAAGGGGAAAATCAGTAATTGTATTAGAGGCAAGCGACAATATTGGAAATGGTGGTTCATCTAGAAATGGTGGCGGTGTTAGACAATCAGGTAGAGATCCACGAGAGTTGCCACTGGCAATGTATGGAATTAAGGAGCTTTGGCCAGAGCTTTCTAAGGAATTAGGAGTTGATTGTGAATATCACAAGGATGGAAATCTAAGACTTGGAAAGAATGAAAAGCATAAAGAAATCCTCCAGGGACTTACAGATAGAGCCGTAGCTTGTGGCTTGGATGTTAGGATGATTGACGCAGATGAAATAAAAGAAATTAATCCTTATCTTTCAGACGAAGTAACATGCGCAAGCTGGTGTCCAACAGATGGACATGCAAATCCAATGGTGACAACCTTAGCTTTTTATAAAAAGGCAAGGGAGTTGGGGGTTCGTTTTATTACAGGCGAGAAGGTAACTAAGCTTCGCAAAGTAAAAGGAAAGCTTAGAGAGGTTTACACAGAGGAAAACATTTACGAAGGAGATTATGTTGTAGTTGCAGCAGGATATGAATCCAGAGAGATTCTTGGAACAGTAGGTGTTGATGTTCCAATGCATCAGGAGTTATGTGAGTGCCTTGTAACAGAGGCGGAGCCACATATGTTTGACCAGATGCTTGGAACTGCTGAGGCAGATTTCTACGGACATCAATCGGACCACGGTTCATTCGTATTTGGAGGAATGTCAGGGCTTGAGCTTAATAACAAGGACACTGGTCCTAAAAATTCTCCAAGCAATGCTTCGATTACATCACCTTGTATTTGTCGAGGTATTATGAAATATTTCCCAGCGCTAGCTAATGCCAAGATAGTTAGAACTTGGGCTGGTTATTTAGACATTTGTCAGGATGGAGTTCCCGTCCTTGGTTTTGTAGATGAGGTTCCGGGTCTTGTGGTTGCATGTGCTTTTTCTGGTCACGGATTTGGAATAGCTCCAGCTGTAGGGGAACAGTTGGCAAAACTTATTATTGATGGATTCACATCCGTTGATATATCGGGTCTGCGATATGGCAGATTCAAGGCAAAGATTTAATAAAGGTTAGGAGGAAATGCTTATGAAGGTTTCAATCGAGGAATTATCAAGGGTAGAAATTATTACACGTGAAGCTAAGGTAGTTGAGCTTACGGAAAATTTTTCTAGATTTGGAATAACCGGAATGACTATTTACGATGCTAAAGGTTGTGGTGTTCAGCTTGGAACACAGGAATATGAAAGGGATAAAAATGAGGTTCCTCAGCTCCTTTCTAAGCAGGTTATCATGGTTGTTTTGCCAACTAGAGAAGTTGATAGCTTCATTGAATTTGTAGAAAAATCCCTTTATACAGGTCACATTGGTGATGGAAAGATTTTTGTCACTCCAGTAACAAATGCAATTAGAGTACGTACCGGTGAAGAAGGAACGGACGCCTTGAAAGAAGGTACATTGGATTAGGAGGTGTTCTATGGTTGAAAAGAAAATAGGGCTCGGAAGTGTAATAGCTACTGGAGTAGGACTTGTGGTAGCTAGTAGTTGTTTATTATCCCTTGGAATAGGCGCAGGGAGCATTGGAATACCTTTTATAATCACAATGACCATTGCTTGTATAGTGAATATTCTAACATTGCTATCCGTGGCAGAATTAAATTCACTTATGCCGAATCTAACAGGTGGACTAGCACAGTTTTCCTTGGCAGGTGTAGGACCATTTATCACAATTATTTGTATGGTTGGTGGATATCTCTTATGCAATTCCCTTGCTGGCTCAGTTGAGGGAGCAGTATTCGGAAATACGTTTTCTACCATGTTTAGTGATTACAACATCCCCTCATGGGTGTTTACAGCAATTTTGGTTACATTCCTAATGATTACAAATCTAAATGGTGTAGATGTGTTTATCAAGGTTCAGGATTTTGTAGCCTATGCACTTATCGCATCACTGGCAATAATGGGAATTCTTGGAACTCTTGGCATCGGAACAGGCGAAATTGTTAGCCAGCCAGCTGTTGTGGCTTCCGATTTTAAAAGTGTAACAGGTTTATGTGGACTTGCTTTCTTCCTATTTGTAGGCGGTGAATATGTAATTCCACTTACAAAGAATTGTAAAAATTCAAAAAGAGATATTCCACTTGGAATGATTCTAAGTATGTTAATTATTTTGGTAATGCAAATCTTCATGGTATTAGGCTTCAAGAACTATACACAGTGGGATGAGTTGGCATCAAGTACTACTCCACAGATCTTATATGGACGGATGCTTCTTGGACCACTTGGAAGATATTGGATGCTAATCGTTACATTATTAGCGGCAATTAGTTCCGTAAATACGATAATGAATTCCCTTTCGTATATCCTAATGGGAATGTCCAAGATAGAGCTACTTCCAGTATTTTTTCAGAAGACAAACAAAAAAGGTGCTCCATATGTTGGAATAGTGCTAGAGGCAGTGTTCTTCCTGTTTTTCAATATAACAGGTCTTTCATCTACAGATTCAATATCATTTATGATTGCAGTTTTGGCAATCCTTTGGATGATTAGCTACATTGTTACAAACGTAGATGTATTGCTACTAAGACGAAGATTACCAAATGCACCTAGAAACTTTAAATTACCTTTTGGAGCGTTGATTCCAGTGCTGGCGATTCTTGGCTCCGCATATATGATATACAGCATAGATCCAAGCATGGAAGTTAAGTTATCTCTTTACAAGATAGTTGGTGTTACCATCATAGTTCTTGCCATTTACTCCTTCTTCTGGGTAAAGCTTAGGGTTAAGAAGCCTTTATTTAAGCCTTATGCGATTAAAGAAGTTATGGCTATGGAAAATGAACTATATTTGGAATTCCACAAAAAAGCAAGCTGAGTTAGCGAAAATAATTATTAAAACATATAGATAAAAAGGAGGATGGCATTATGGAAAATACAAAGATTGATTTATTATATTTAAGTGAGCCAGATATGATTGAGGCTGGCGTAAATGATGTTGTTGCATGTACTTCCTGTATGGAGGAGCTTCTAGTTACTCTAGATAAAGGCGATTACTTGATGGGTGGAGAAAATGGAAACTCGCACGGAACTATGATTACATTCCCAGACAATCCAATTTTCCCTAACATGCCAAAGAGCGGTCCTGACAGAAGATTTATGGCGATGCCTGCTTATGTTGGTGGTGAGACTGCAATGGCTGGTATGAAATGGTATGGCTCAAATGTTGAGAACAGAGAGAAGGGCCTTCCTAGATCAATCCTTATGGTAATGTTAAATGATAAGGATACAGGTGCACCACTTTCACTTATGTCAGCAAACCTACTATCTGCTTACAGAACCTCAGGTATTCCAGGTGCAGGTGTAAAGAACTTAGCTGTTAAGGATGCAAAGGTTCTTGGTATTGTTGGACCTGGAGTAATCAACATTACAGCAATTGAAACCTTTGCAGCACTTAGACCTACCCTTGATACACTAAAGATTAAAGGTAGAGGCAAGGCTTCCATTGATAGATGTATTGAATTTGTAAAAAAGAATCTGCCCCAGTTTACTACAATTAAGGTTGTAGACACCCTTGAAGAATGCGTTAGAGATTCAGATATTTTAAGCTTTGCTACATCAACATCAATGGGTATGGATAGAAGCCAGTATCCATTTGTTGAGGAAGAATGGATTAAGCCAGGTGCATTGTTCTGCGTACCAGGTTCCTGCGATTTCTCAGATGAATATATCTGTAGTGGAAAGGCAAAGCTAGTTTGTGACAACATCAAGTTGTACGAAGCATGGGCTGAGGAGTATCCATATCCAACATACAATCAGATTTATATTCCAGGCTGTTTATGGCTTGACCTTGTTCATGATGGAAAGCTTTCTAAAGACAAGATTATCAACCTTGGCGCAATCTTGGCTGGCAAGGAAGAAGGCAGAACTTCAGATGATGAAGTTATTATCTACTCAGTAGGTGGTATGCCAGTTGAGGATGTGGCTTGGGGCAAGAAATGCTACGAGAAGGCTCTTGAAAAAGGAATCGGAACCAAGCTTAACCTTTGGGACAAGCCATATTTGTTCTAATAAAATCAAAGGTGAAATAACTAGGTATTCATTTTGCTTCAACTTATGATAAAATACCTCTTATGAATAAGAAGAAAATAATCGTAAGAATACTGATAGTTTTATGGCTTTGCCTCATCTGGGGGCACAGTCTTCAGCCATCGTCAATTTCAGATAGGGAAAGTGGAGCGATATTGCAGTTTTTGATAAAGACTTTCCCTACTATATTTAATAATGAATCGGGAATGTTTATCGTTCGAAAGACAGCTCATTTTCTTGAGTTTATGGTACTTGGAATATTGCTGTGCAGTGAGTTTATAAGTCACGTGCACGGAGCATTAAAGCGTTTCTTGGTTCCAGCTATGGCCGGACTTTTTGTTGCATTTATAGATGAAACCATACAGCTTTTTGTTGCGGGACGTTCCGGAGAGGTCAGAGATATGTGGATTGATTTTTCAGGAGTGTTACTTGGAACATTGATAACAATGGCAATTTCCAATAATAGACGTTCTAAGAGAAGATAATTATGTATCCTGATGGCAGGTTATGATAGAATAAATACATAAATAAAGCTAGTTTCTATTATAGATTTTGGCGAGAATCGGAGGCATCATATGAGCAAAAAGAGAATAGTTATTGCACTTGGACATGACGCACTTGGCACAACTGTACTTGAACAGTGGAACGCCACAAAGCGTACAGCTGTTGCTGTAGCAGAATTTATTAAGCAGGAGTACCAGGTGGTTATCACACACAGTAATGGTCCTCAGGTCGGCATGATTCACACAGCACTTTCAGAGTTTTATCAGAATCATCCTGACTACACACCAACACCTATGTCAGTGTGTTCAGCTATGAGCCAGGGCTACATTGGATACGATCTGCAGCAGGCTATTCGCTCAGAGCTTGTTGGCCGTGGAATATACAAGCCAGTTTCTACAGTTCTTACACAGGTTACTGTTGATCCTTATGATGAGGCTTTCTACAAGCCAACCAAGGTTATCGGTCGTGTGATGACAGCTGAGGAGGCTGAGGCTGAGGAGAAAAAGGGCAATCACACAGTTGAGGTTGAGGGTGGCTATCGTCGTATCGTTGCAGCGCCAAAGCCAATGGAGATTGTTGAGATAGATGCAATCAAGGCACTTTGCGATGCAGACCAGGTTGTTATCGCCTGCGGTGGTGGCGGTATTCCAGTACTTACTCAGGACAACAAGTTAAAGGGTGCATCAGCAGTGGTTGAGAAGGATACAGCAGCAGGGCTTCTTGCTTCAGAGGTTAATGCAGATATGTTGGTTATCCTTACATCTGTTTCTAAGGTATGCAAGAACTTTGGCAAGGCTGATGAAGAGCCATTAGACTACTTATCAGTGGCAGACGCTAAAAAGATGCTTGCAGCAGGTGAGTTTGGCAAGACAGACATGGCACCAAAGATTCAGGCTGCTATCGACTACATTGGTGATTCAGCAATTCGCAAAGTTTTGATTACAAAGCTTTCAGATGCTGGTAACGCAGTTGGCGGTCAGACTGGTACAATGATTGGTAAATAAATGATGAATTTTATTTGGCACTGCTTTTGGGCAGTGCCATTTTTTCGTGTCCTTATCTAAGGTTATCAACACTATTATTCTAATGAGAATAATTTTCAAAAACTTGAGTTAGATGCTTGAAACTATATGATAAATATGTTAAATTAAATCAGGTGTTAGTGTATCCTAACAAAGATTAATTCTCTAAAACCTTGGTTATATTAGTTGAATTGTGTACGGATTTAACGCCTACTAAGTTTTTACATGTAAAAGGAAGTTATATATGATGCCATTAGTTGTAGCACCACAAGGTGTAGAGCAAATGATAAAGAGAATTGGCGGAAACGAAGAGGTTAAACGCCATCTTCAGGAGTTAGGTTTCGTGCCTGGCGGGTACGTTACTGTTGTCAGTGAGATTGGAGGCAACCTCATTGTTAATGTCAAGGAGTCAAGAGTAGCTGTTGACAAGCAGTTGGCTCAAAAGATAATGGTTTAATGTTAAGGAGAGAAAATATGACACTTCGAGATGTTAAAGTTGGCGAAACAGCCAAAGTTAAAAAAATCGATGGAGAGGGTGCGGTAAAACGCAGAATAATGGACATGGGAATCACTAAGGGTGTTGAGGTCTTTGTTCGCAAGATTGCACCACTTGGCGATCCAGTTGAGATAACAGTTAGAGGATATGAGCTTTCGGTGCGCAAGGCAGACGCTGAAATGATTATAGTAGAGGAATAGGAGGAGAGTATCGTGGGAATTCGTATTGCATTAGCAGGTAATCCAAACTGCGGTAAGACTACATTATTTAACGCTCTCACAGGTTCCAACCAGTTCGTCGGCAACTGGCCAGGCGTTACTGTAGAGTACAAAGAAGGAAAATACAAAGGGGATAAGGAAGTTACTATCGTGGATCTTCCAGGTATTTATTCTCTTTCACCTTATACATTGGAAGAAGTTGTTTCTCGTAACTATCTTATTGACGAGAGACCAGAGGCAATCATCAACGTTATTGATGGTACTAACCTTGAGAGAAACCTTTATCTCACAACTCAGGTTGTTGAGCTTGGTATTCCAGTAGTTATCGCCATCAACATGATGGATGTTGTTGAAAAAAATGGCGACAAGATTAACACCAAGAAGCTTTCAGAGGAGATTGGCGTTCCAGTAATCGAGATTTCTGCTCTTAAGAACAGAGGTCTTAAGGAAATCGTTGACGTTGCTGTTAAGGCTGCCAACGAGGCAAAGCCACAGTCGCCTAAGCATAGATTTGATGGCTCAGTTGAGCATGCACTTGCTCATATCGAGGAGCTTTGCTTACATAGCATTGATGATGAGAATGTTCAGAGATGGTATTCAATCAAGTTATTTGAGCGTGACGAAAAGATTCAGGAGAAGCTTGGTCTTTCAGCTGATGTGATTAATCACATTGAAAACGACATTGCTTCATGCGAGAAGGAACTTGATGATGACGCCGAGTCAATCATTACAGGTGAGAGATATAACTACATTGGAACTATTATTGATGGTTGTGTTAAGAAGGCATCCAAGGGAATGACTACATCAGATAAGATTGATAGAATCGTTACCAATAGATGGCTTGCACTTCCAATCTTTGCTATCGTTATGTTTATTGTTTACTATGTATCAGTTACAACAGTTGGTACATGGGCTACAGATTGGGCTAATGACGGCGTGTTTGGTGATGGATGGCACTTATTTGCTATTGGTTCAGCAGATTATAATGACGCAGCAGATGAGTATGCCGAGAAGGCACTTATCGTTGATGGATATGATATTTATGTTGAGGAAAATGGCTCAGAGCCAACAGGTGATTTTGAGTATCCTGTAGAGGATGAGGAGACAGCAGCTGTTGAATACGAGACAGCTTCTCTTGAAGACTATGCTGAGGCAAAGGCTTACATTGATTCTACAGAGGAGCCAGACCCAGCTGATTACGGTGTTTGGGTTCCTGGTATTCCACCAATCATCGAGTCTGGCCTTGATGCTATTGGATGTAACGATGTGGTTAAGGGACTCATCCTTGATGGTATTGTAGCCGGTGTTGGTGCAGTACTTGGTTTTGTACCACAGATTCTGGTACTTTTCATCTTCCTTGCATTCCTTGAGGCATGCGGTTACATGGCCAGAGTTGCATTTATCATGGACCGTATCTTTAGAAAGTTTGGTCTTTCGGGTAAGTCATTTATTCCAATGCTTATCGGTACAGGTTGTGGTATCCCAGGTATCATGGCATCACGTACAATCGAAAATGATAGAGACCGCAAGATGACAATCATGACAACAACATTTATCCCATGTGGAGCTAAGCTTCCATTTATTGCAATGGTAGCTGGTGCTATCTTTGGTGGCGCTTCATGGGTTGCTCCTTCAGCATACTTCCTTGGAATTTTTGCTATAATTACTTCCGGAATTATGCTTAAGAAGACAAAGATGTTTGCTGGCGACCCAGCACCATTTGTTATGGAGCTTCCAGCTTACCACTGGCCAACACTTGGCAATGTTCTTCGTAGCATGTGGGAGCGTGGCTGGTCATTTATTAAAAAGGCTGGTACAATTATCCTTCTTTCAACAATCGTAGTTTGGTTTACAACATTCTTTGGATTCACAGCTGATGGATTCAGAATGCTTGAGGAAGAAGAAATCGGTATGTCAATCCTTGCAAATATTGGCAAGGCTCTTGCTTGGATATTTATTCCTCTTGGTTTTGGTGATTGGGAAGCTACAGTTGCTTCAATCACAGGTCTTGTGGCAAAGGAAAATATCGTAGGTACACTTGCTATTATCTACGGTGCAACAGGCGATGTTTATGAGACAATGCGTGCGGCATTTACAAATGCATCAGGTTTTGCATTCCTTGCATTCAACCTTCTTTGCGCCCCTTGCTTTGCAGCTATGGGTGCAATCAAGCGTGAGATGAACAATACAAGATGGTTCTGGAGAGCAATTGGTTACCAGTGCGGATACGCCTGGGTAATAGGACTTATCGTTTACCAGTGTGGTAAGTGCTTCACAGGTGAAGGCTTCTCTGTTGGAACAATCTTTGGAATCGCAGGAATTTGTGTACTCCTTTATGGATTATTCCGCAAGGACAAGTACAACAATTAAGCTTTCCTCAGTGATATAGAAAAAGAGGTGATTTTATGGGTACAGTAATAGTCGTACTTATATTGGCAGCTATAGTTGCTGCAATTGTTCGCTCACTGGTTAAATCTAGAAAAAGGGGCGAGCATCCAGCCTGCGGTGGTGACTGCGGTCATTGCGGTGGAGGATGCCACTAACTAATTTAATAAGTAAAAGGACTCTCATTTAGAGAGTCCTTTTTTGATGTCTTCAAGGTAATCCATGGCAAGAGGATAGATACATTTGGATGGGTCCCACATTGCTATGTAATCCGAGGCAAAATCCATCTGGTAAGATATTATATGCTTGGAATCTAAAGCAGAATACCATCCGCCAGCTATTGTAAAGCATCGGCCAGAGCGTAAGAATAATTCTACAGAATCCATGCTATCCAAGTACATTATCTCCACAGGCATTGTGCCAAGAAGAGATTTTAGATGTGTCATATATTGAGTCTTAAGGGCATCAGGTAGGTTCTTTGGAAGGAACAGAGTGGTGTCCTTTATTTTTTGAAAATCTGGGGTATTCAAACATTCAAATCCTGGGTGATGCTTGCTTGCAATCAGATAATATGGCACAGGACTTTTGCTTATGGTTGTGGTCTTGCAGCTCTTGTATTTATTCTTGTATTCCTTTTGGCAAATAATCATTTCGCCATTTTCCAATGCGGTTGAAAAGCCTGATTCATCAATAAAATTAGTAAAATGATGGAAGTTTGGATGAGCTACCATAAATTGGCTAGTGGTCTCAACAAACTCGTCAGGAATTTGAGTGCCTCTAAGGAAGTTGATGAAAAATGGATTTTCTAAAGCTTTACAGTTAATCTTATCGATAGTCTCTTGGTAGACATCCCGACATTTCTTAAGGCCTTTGTAATATATCTCGCCCGCTTCTGTAAGAGAGATATTTCGTCGCACAGCTCTATCAAAAAGCTTGATTCCAAGCTCATCCTCCAAAGAGTTAATATGCCTTGTGACCGCAGGCTGAGAGATAAATAGCTCCTCAGCTGTCTTGGTGTAGTTTAAGGTTTCTGAAAGTTTAAGAAAACATGTTATATCTTGAATAGTCATAGCCCTTCTCCAATTTATAGAAAATACTCTGTAAATGAACCCTACATAGATTAAGTCTAAGTTTTGCTTATTATAACATTTTTGTTATAACGAATCCACTATCGGTATTAGAAAGTCATAATTACAGGGGGTATCATTTAATTAGTTTAAATGATTTTTAGGAGGATTTTTATTATGTCTAGAGAAGAGTTAGTAGCAAATTTAATTCAGTATGCTGCACTTGCTTTCAAGGTAGATGCAAGCACACTTACTGAGGATACCAATCTTAACGAGCTTGGTACATCTTCACTTCAGCGTGTTGCCATGTCTGCTTCAATTGAGAATGAGTACGACGTTATGATTCCAGTTGCAAGATTTGGAAACTTTGAGACTATTGGTAAGCTTGCAGATTTCGTTATGGAGGAAGCCGAATAAGATGGTACAAAACGTTAAATTAGGAAAAAACATGAGAAGTGTTTCTATCGTTGGTATAGGTGCAACACCTTTCATGAATCTTATTAAAAATGATACTTATCATGGCCTTACAAACGGCGAGCTTTTCGGACATGCTGCCCTTGATGCCATGAAGGATGCTCATATTGAGCCAAGGGATGTTCAGTATTTCTTCCATGGCTCAGCCAACCCACATGTGTTAAATCACTGCATTACTCCAAATGTTCAGGTGGCTGATTGGTTTGGTATGAGAGGAAAGGGTTCCCTTTCTCATTCAGAGGGATGCTGTACAGGTTATATCGCATTGGAGGAGGCTGTATTTGCAGTTGCTTCAGGTGCATACGATATTGTACTTTCAGGTGCCTGTGACATGGGTACAGGTATGCCAGATGGCAATACACCAGATCACATGAGAGTAGAGATGTCTACAGAGATTCTATTCCCAGATTTGGATTCTATATTTGATAGAGCATATGGTAGATACTTAGGCGGTGGCCCAGGTATGAATCACGATGACTGGATTAACCTTTATGCACATGAAAACAATCTCACACCAGATGAGATTGACGATGTGCTTAATCACCAGTCATATCACATGAGACGTGCTGGTGCTCTTTGCCCACGTGCTGTCAGAAGAACTACTTTTGATGAGATGGCAAAAGAGGCTGGCTATGATGATGTTTGGGAGTACATGAAGAGCCCACACAATCCAAAGATGACACAGTACTTGAGAACAAGCTCTGATTCCTGTGTTGCAGATGGTGCAGCAGCTTGTATCGTAGTGCCAACAGAGATTGCACATCAGTTTACAGACAAGCCGGTTGAGGTGCTTGCAACAGGTGCTTCTGTACTTGATGCCATCGTGCCACATCTTGAAAAGAAGGCTACAGCAGAGGCTGCTCGCCAGGTATTTGAGGCAACAGGTCTTACTGCTGACGATATGGATTTATTATTTGTAAACGACTTTATCGGTTCATCAGCCTTCCTTGCTGCAGAGGAGATTGGTTATCTTCCAAAGGGTGAGGGTTGGAAATACGTACTTGATGGTCGAATCGCTTATGACGGAGACAAGCCTATCAACACAAACGGTGGACGTACATCTTATGGTCACGCCTTTGGTGCATCAGGAATGGCTGATGTATTTGAGGCTGTTACACAGATGCGTGGAGAGGCTGGTCTTCGCCAGGTTAAGAAGCTTCCAAAGCATGTATTCTTACGTGGATTTGGTGGCGCACAGAATGTTCGTGCAACAATTCTTAGAGCAGGATTTTAAGGAGGAGTAAAATGGATAACAACAATACAATCAAAACAGAAGACTTCTGGAATCCTGAACACATTGTTGAGAAATTCTGGAACGGTCTTGCTGAGGGGAAAATATTAGCTAGAAAGTGTAAGGAGTGCGGAGCTATTGAGTTCCCACCACATCTTGCCTGCAACGAGTGTGGCTACCATGAGACAGAGTGGACTGAGCTTAGCGGAAAAGGTGTATTAAAGAGTTTTGTGTTTACAGGTATTTTAAATGCACGGCTTGAGCTTGAAGACAAGGGTGTAAAATACGTTTGTGGAGAGGTTCAGTTGGACGAGGGTCCTTCAATCAATGCAATTATCCTTGGAGTATCAAAGAAAAAGGGCAGAGAGATTGAGCCAAAGCTTCCACTTAAAGTAAAGCCAGTATTTTTTGACATGGGAAGATATACAACACTTTTCTTTGAGCTTGATGAAGATTAAAAATGATTAGTACAAATATTCCATCTAGAGAAAAGAAAATATTATCTATTTTGAATGCCAGACATGGGATTGTTTCAGGCAAAGAGCTGTCTACCAAAATCGGTGTCAGCGAGCGCACAATCCGAAGTGATATCAGTCACATCAACTCTGCCTTGGCAGATTTAGGCATTCAGATTCAGGCCGTCCATAGTAAGGGCTATACCATACAGGTTAAGGACAGGTCTACTTTACTTGAGATTTTTTCTGATGAGCAAAACTTCATCACCAAGGATGACAGGATTACAGCTCTGTTATTAAAGCTATTGCGCCATGATGACTGGTACAATTTGGGAGAGCTTGAGGATGAGATGTTTGTCAGCAATACCACCCTAGAAAAGGATATTAAGGTACTAAATAAAATCATTTTCGAGCAACACCCATACCTAAAGGTAGAGAGGAAATTAAATAGCATTCGCTTAGAGGACGATGAGCACAAAAAGCGTGATTTGCTTACAAGGTACTACGCCAAGAACTGGGATTATGATTCTACAGAAGGAATTGTATTAAAGCAGGATGAGTTTGGAGGCGAGCTTCTCAAAGAGGTTCAAAAGGTGGTAAAAAAGACTCTTCACGCTTCAGGCACTCATCTAGATGACTTTGCATTTATATATCTTTCTCTGGCGATAGCTGTAATGATTTTCAGAGTGAAGAACGGTCATTTTATAAACAGTGATGACAAGGCCTTTATTGATGAGGATATTAGGATTGTTTTAGACAGATTGTCTGAAAGCCAGGAAGTGTCCCTTTTGCCAGGTGAATACCACTATTTATCTCAGATTAAGGAGCAGCTGGTATTCCTGTGCCTCAAAACATATTCTAAGAACTATGTTTTAAATAATACGGATATACGATGCCATGAGATAGTTAATAATTTACTTGAGGATTTACTTCGTAAATACGGTATTGACTTTACAGAGGATGACAAGTTGTTTGTGGATTTAACTAGACATGTACAGGCTCTAGTAAGCGGTATTGTGGCACCACATTTGCAGAACCATGTATTGGGTGATGAGCTTCGCAAGAAGAATCCATTCTTAGGAGACATTGCTCATTACATGCGTTGTTGTCTTTCTAAAAAGTGTGAAATTGCTCTTGGAATAGAAGAGGAGGATTACCTCCTTCCTTTTATTATGCTTTCTGAGGAGGCCCGCTACAAGAAAAAGCGTGGCGAGGGTATACCAACAGCTGTGGTAAGCCACTACAACGAAAGTATGACACACTATTTGATGGAAACTTTGAATCGTCATTATGGAGGAATCTTAAAGCTGGATGGCCCATATGCCATGTACAACAAGGAGCTTATAGATAAAGACCAGGTTAGATTGGTGCTTACAACTGTAAAGGTGGATGCTTTTAAGAAATATTTCAACACTCCAAGTCTTACGGTGTCACCTCTTATAGATGAAAAGGATCAGGCAGAGATAGATTTATACCTTACAAGTCTTAAGAATCATTATCTCTATAAGGTGCCTCAAAAGCAGATGGAGGCATATTTTTTAAAGGATTTATGCTATAGATTGCCAGATAAGAGCAATCTAACTTCAGCTATAAGCAGCATCGAAGGAAAAATTAAGGATTTGCTTGGACTAGATAGTCTCAAGCCATTTGACATGGAAGAAGATTATTATTGCAGTCTCAGCAACGGATTGTTATTCTGCTATCAGATTACCAACCAGGTGCAGGAGCCTGCTGTAAGCCTTGTGGATTTAGGAAAAGACTTGTCCAGCAAACATCAGCGAAATATCAAGACAGTCATGTATATGCTTATGCCTGAAAAGGATATGCAAGCCCTTGGCTGGTTTTATTACATGGCCATGGCCTTTGCATGGTATCCTCAGGAACTGAGGTCCGTTTTTGAAGGAACCTCAGTTGAGGATTTGTCTTTTAATATCAGCCGTGGAATAGAAGAATCAAAACGTATATACGAAGATTAAAGGGATGAAAGAGTATATTGTAGTTTCTGTAAATCTCCGTCCAAGTGCTGATACATGCTAATATAATAATTGTAAAGCTTGTCGTAGGCCTCTTCCCATTCAGGAACTGGTTCTACGACTTCTTTGATTTTAACCATTTTCTTAACCGCCTCTGACAAGTCAGGGTAGATTCCAACTGCATGTCCGGCAAGGAGAATATCTCCAAAAGGCACATCGCCTGAAATATCATCCAACACATAAACTGGCATATGAAGCATAGAAGCCTTAATTTTGTTCCAGGTCATACTCTTTGAGCCTCCGCCTGTGATGCGAAGGTTTTCAGCAACGCCGCCAGCATCCTTGATGGTATCCATTACATGACGAAGAGCAAAGGCTGTGCCTTCAAAAATTGCACGTATGATATGGGCCCTATCAGTGGTGAGATTGAGGCCGATAAACATTCCTCTAGCGTGGGAATTCCAAAGAGGAGCGCGCTCACCTCCTGCCATATAAGGGAAAAAGAACAATCCATCTGCGCCTGGCTTTACAGTCAAAGCAACCTTGTTCATGTAGTCGTAAATGTTTTTGCCTGCCTCGATTGAGCTGGCCACATCAGCCTCACCCATCTGCTCAACATACCATCTGATGGCAGCACCGGTTGTTCCGATTGGACCGTCGTATACAAATGGCATTGTCTCAAGACCGACAGGGCGTGTGACAACAGGTACATCGCAGGCACTTGCCTTTGGTGCACTTGCAAAAATGAGAGATGACGTACCAGCACTTTCTCCGGCATCACCAAGCTTGCTAAGTCCGATTGCATACATTGAAGCCATGGCATCAGAGCAGCCTGCTACAACAGGAGTACCTGGACAAAGTCCTGTTTCTTTGGCGGCCTTTTCTGTTACATAGCCGATTATGTCGGTGCAGTTTTTAACAGGTGGCATTATCTCATCAAGATTGACGCCGATTACATCACCAACTTCCTTAGCCCATTTTAATGTGGAAAGATTCATCAGTTGGGTGCGGCTTGCTGTATCAATATCGATGGTAAGCTCCCCTGTAAGCTTGTAGTTAAGGTAGCTGTTGGCTTGCATAATTGTAGCTGTGCGCTCAAATTCCTCTGGAAGATTTCTCTTAAGCCACAATAGCTTGCCAGGCAGGAATGCCACACTTGGCTGACCGCCAACAATGCTGACAAATTTATCAAAACCTATTTTTTCAGTTACTTCATTAGTCTCTGCCACAGAGCGACCATCGGCATAAATGATTGCGTTGTGAACAGGATTGCCATCTGCATCAAGAGGCAAAAGTGTAGGACATTGTGAGCTGATGGAAATACCCTTAATATTAGCCACCACTTCATCCCCTGCGAGAGCAGTCATATATTTTAATATAGCGATAGTGCTGGTCCACCACTGAGCCGGATCCTGCTCTATCATATTTTGGCCCGGAAAAATCTTTCCTAGGCTTCGGGAAGCTGTGGCTATCAGCTTTCCTTCTCCGTCCATAATATTACCTTTAACATTGGTTGTTCCTAAATCAATGCCAAGAAGGTAGCAGTTTTTCAAGTTCATTGTCTGACCTCCCTAAATTAGTTTCTCCTAGTTTGTAATTTATCATCCTAAACTTTCCTATTCAATTTCGCTGATTGCCGCTTATTAACGGAAATATAAAATTTGAGACTGACCAGCGTAGGGCGTAGATTGAATACATAAAGAATTGATGCTCACAGGAGAGGTATTAAAGGAGGAGTATATGTCAACAAGATATCCAGGGAAGGATAAATATCCTAACCTATTTAAATCAATAAGAATAGGAAATTTGAAATTAAAAAATAGAATCATAGCAGCACCAACAAGCCCAAGCATGATTACAACTGAAGGGTTGTTCACACCAGAGATGGCAGCCTATCTTGAGGAAAAAGCTTTGGGTGGATGTGCAGTTGTTACATATGGAGAGGCGATTCCACACAGCAAGACAGGAAAGAGTCACAACAAGCAGCTGCAGCTGGATGCCTTTGGTGTTCGTCAGGGGCTTACAGAGTCAACTCGTATGATTCACAACGCAGGAGGCCTTGCAAACATTCAGTTGTCCCACGGTGGTATGTACGGTGGACTTGCCTCTGTAGGAGGCGACGTGGGAGTTGGGGACAAGGCTTACGGCCCTAGCGAAATGGAAATGCCAGCAGGTCACGTATACGAAATGCCAAAGGAGCTTATATATGAAATCATAGAATCCTATGGCAAGGCCGCAAAGCTTTGTAAGGATGTGGGATATGACATGGTTCAGGTACACGCAGCCCACGGCTGGTTGTTCAATCAGTTCATGTCACCACTATTTAATCACAGAACAGATGAGTTTGGTGGTTCATTAGAAAATAGAGTGAGATTCCTTACACTTACACTTGAGGCAGTTCGCGCTGCAGTTGGACCTGGTTTTCCAATTGAACTTAGAATGAATGGCGATGATTTTCAGGAAGGCGGATTGACACTTTCTGATTATGTGGAAATTGCAAAGCTAGTTGAGGATAAAGTTGATATGTTCAACATCTCTTGTGGAAATCATGAGGACCCTGCAATGTTTTGCAGAACCCATCCAAATTCATTCTTCCCAAGAGGAGTAAATGTTTATCTTTCAGCAGAGATTAAAAAGCATGTGAGCAAGCCGGTTGCATGTGTGGGCTCTTTAAATGACCCTGCACAGATGGAAGAAATAATCGCAAGCGGCCAGGCCGACATGGTTGAAATAGGTAGAGCTCTTGTGGCAGACCCATACTTGCCAAAGAAGACTCTTGAGGGCAGGGAAGACGATATAAGCCCATGCTTAAGATGCTATGAGTGCTTTGGCGCCACAGGTCAGCTTGAGATGATTAAATGTACTGTTAACCCAACTCAGGGACAGCAGCTAGAGGAAAAGTATGGCGTACCTGCACCAGACTTTAAAAAGAAGATTCTTGTTGCAGGAGGCGGACCTGCAGGTATGGAGGCTGCAATCACTGCAGCAAAGAGAGGGCACGATGTAACTCTTGTTGAAAAAGAAAGCAGACTTGGTGGAAACTTGCATGCAGCAGGAGCAGCCTTTTTCAAGGAGGATATCAAAAAGCTTTGTGAGGTAATGGAGCGCAGAGTTGAAAAGGCAGGGGTAAAGGTTGTTCTTAACACAGAGGTTACTACAGACTATGTAAAGGACGCTGCACCAGATGCTTTGTTTGTAGCAATCGGCTCAAACGAGCTTCGCCCACCTATTAAAGGTATCGATGGCAGCAATGTTGTCATGGCAATCGAGGCTGAGCTTCACCCAGAAAAGCTTGGCAAAAAGGTGGCAATTATGGGTGGTGGCCTAGTAGGTGCTGAGGCAGCTTGCTCATTTAAGGCCGAGGGCCATGAGGTTGCGATAATAGAAATGAAGCCTGACGTGGCAATGGAGGTTAACTCATTCTACAGAGGTGGCTTGATGCCACATGTTTATGACAGTGCAGAAATATTCGTAAATACGAAGGTAACTGAAATCACCAAAGAGGGTGTTATGGTTGAAAATGCCGATGGCAGCTTCCTTGTTGAGGCGGATAGCGTAGTTTGTGCTCTTGGCTTTAGACCTAAAACTACAGAGGTTGATGAGCTTTGTGATTTAGTTGATGAGTATTACGTAATTGGAGATTGCAACCGTGTGGCTATGATTTATCAGGCTATGGATGCAGGTTATCATGCAGCCCGTAGGGTATAGAAATAGATAGCAGAAGTATTAGCAAAACAGGCATAGTTGGAGGTTTTTATGGCATATAATTTTTTTGTTCATTCAGATTTAGTATTTGGAAAGGGTGCTGTTGAAGCAATTTCAGGAATAGTTGAGGCTGAGGGTCTCAATAGAGTAATGGTTGTTTATGATGCAGGAGTTAAAGCAGCAGGCATAGCTCAGAAAGTTTTACAGGAATTAAACAAGGTTTCAGGCCTTACAGTAACAGTTTTTGATGGAGTAGAGCCAAATCCATCTAACGAGCTTATTGAAAAGATTTACGGAATTGCAAAGGCCGAGGATGTTCAGGGCTTTGTTGCTATCGGTGGTGGCTCATCAATTGATTCAGCAAAGGCTGTAAATGTTCTTATGACTAACGAAGGACCAATCGGTCAGTACGGTGGAATCGGCATGGTAAAGAATAACGTTCTTCCACTTATTGCCATTCCAACAACTGCTGGTACATCTAGTGAGATAACCAATGTAACTGCCCTTACAGATACAGTGGCAGTTTGTAAATACGTTGTGATTGACAACAAGATTACACCTTCGTATGTGATTGCGGACCCAGAGTTTACACGCACTATGCCAAAGTCTGTTACAGCGGCAACTGGTATGGATGCAATCACTCATGCAGTGGAATCATATATTTCAAACATGTCAAATCCACTTACAAAGTACAACTCTATTGAGGGCTTAAAGATTTTCCATAAGTACCTTCAGCGTGCAGTGGAAAATGGTGAGGATATGGAAGCTAGAGAAAATATGATGCTTGGCTGCATCATTACAGGCTTCGGATTTTCTAATGCAAACCTTGGATTTGTACACGGCATCGCCCACACACTTAGCGCTCACTTTGGCCTTCCACACGGTATGGCAAATGCCTGCGTGCTGCCTTATGTAATCGCCTTTAATGCACCTAGCTGCAAGGCTGAGATGATAGAGCTTGCAAAAGTAATTGATCTTCCTCTTTCAGGAAATGAGGATGAGGATATTCTTGCTCTTTCTAAGGAATTACTTGCTATGACAAAGGCTCTTGGAATCAAGACTCTTTCTGAGCAGGGAATCAAGGAAAGCGATTTTGATATGTTGGCAGAGGATGTATTAAAGGAGCCTGTTTTAAACTTTAACCCACGCCAGGGCATTACAAAGGAAGATATCATCTCAATCCTAAAGCAGGCTTTCTAGGCAGCAGAGGCTAGTTGATTGTTTATCACAGCAGACAATTTGCATGGACTTAACTTTACCAATTGCCGCTACATAGCGGAAATAGAAAATTTGTTTCCGCTAGTGCAGGCGGCTATGATTTACATAGAAATTAAAGATTATTAGTCACTGATGTAAGACATCAGAAGCTAAATAATAGGAGGGTATTTTAATGAACTACGAAAAGACAAGACAGACAGTACTTGAGGCAATTCTTGAGGCTGTTGAAAAGGGGCTTATAAATGGTACTTCAGGCAACATCTGCATGAGAACACCTGAGGATCCAACAATTTGTTGTATAACACCATCTGGCATCTCTTACACAGGAATGTCAGCTGAGGATATAGCAGTAGTTAAGATGCACGAGGATGGCAAGAATGAATGGCTAGAAGGTAACTTCAAGCCTTCTTCAGAGCTTCCAATGCACACTGCAGTACTTAGAAATCGCCCAGAGATAAATGCAACTGTTCATACACACAGCATGTACGCAACAATCTGCGCCATGGGTGAGAATCCAGAGCTTAGACCAATTACACCACCACAGTGTGAGTTTACACCAATTGGAATCGTAAGCTTTACAATGCCAGGTTCTGACGAGGTCGCAGACAAGGTTAAGAATACACTTGGCGGCAAGGGCCTTGTATGTCTCATCAAGAATCACGGAATGTTCTCTTGTGGTAAGAGCATGAAGCAGGCAATGCATGCAACAATCTACACAGAGGAAATGGCACAGACAACAGTTATCGCAAAGACTCTTGGAACCTACGAGCCAATGTCAGCAGAAGCAGAAAAGGCAATGCAGGATTTAATTGCGGCAGATCAGGCTGTTTAGCAAGGAGGAAAAATGAAAAAATTAGCATTATGTACTTCTCTTCCAGAAGAGGAGCTTGAAAAGATAAAAAAAGAATGTGAAGTTACTATCTGCGGTGAATTAAAGCACGGCAAGGGTAACGTTACAGAGGAAATGACTCGCGAAGAGTGTATGGGAGCAGAAATCGTTGTATTAGGTGACGAGGTCGCCGGCACAGATACAATCAACGCATGGATTGAGTCAGGAATGAAGTTTATTGGAGTTGCCAAGGGTACACCAGTTACAGTTGATAACGAGGCCCTTAAAGCAGCTGGAATCCAGCTTACATATACACCAGGTAGAAATGCAGTTGCAGTAGCTGAGTATTGCATGGGTATGATGATTGCATCAACTCGTTTCATGACTAGAGCAGTTGCAGGGCTTCTTATGGGAGAGCACCTTGGTGCACCAGTGGATGATATTTATGATGTTCCAGATGTAAAGAATGTTATCTGGGGACCACTTGATGAGAATCATCCATACACAGATTACGGCATTGGCTTTGAGCTCTACGGCAAGAAGCTTGGCCTTGCAGGCTATGGTGCAATCGGTCGCGAGGTTGCTAGTCGTGCAAAGGCATTCGGCATGGAAATCTTAGCTTACGATCCTTACCTTGATGCAGCTGTTATCGAGGCAACAGGAGCAAAGGCAGTTTCACTTGACGAGATGCTTTCTCAGTCAGACATTGTCAGCATTCACCTTCCTGTAGTTCCATCTACAAGAGGCATTGTAAATAAAGACTGGTTCTCAAAGATGAAGCCAACAGCCTTCGTTATTAACACAGCTCGTGCAGCAGTTATTGATCAGAAGGATTTTGTAGAGGCTCTTGAGAACAAGACAATCGCAGGCGCAGCAGTAGATGTATACTGGCAGGAGCCAGTACCAGCTAATCATCCACTTTTAAAGATGAAAAATGTACTTTGCTCACCTCACTTTGCAGGTCTTACAACAGATGTTGATGGATGGTCTGGACGCAAGATGGCTGAAAACGTAAATGCGTACTTAGCTGGAGAAAAATTACCTTATGTTTGGACAAAGTAGTTATGAAACAGAAATACAATTTTAGTAAAAGGCATTGGTTAGTAGTTATCTTATGTTTCCTTCTCTTTTTGCTGGCTAATGCCGTTACATCAGATTCTGAAAATGTAATATTACCAAAGCTTGCAGCAGCAAATGGATGGGATTACAGTCTGGTGCTTACACTGGCCACAGTGGCAGGATGTACCAGCGTAGTTGGAAGCTTTTTCCTTGGAAAAGTATGTGAGAAAAAGGGTGGTAAGTTTGCCATAATTCTTGGCTTGGTTTTATCAGCATTCTTCGTATTTTTGTACGGTACTTCCAAGTCCCTTGTGGTATTTGTAATAGGCTTGTTTGGAACAATCTGTTGTGGTCAGGCGGTTTCATTTTTTGGAGCCAACTCAGTAATTGCCAACTGGTTTCCAAAGAAAAAGGGACTTGCCATGGGATTTGTTTCCATGGGACCACCAGCAGCAACCATTATCATGGTATCAGTACTAAATATGATAATAGGAAAGTTTGGAATAGCAGGTGGTATATTTACTCTTTGTAGCGTATGTCTGATTGTGGCAGCTATATGTCTTGTGGTTGTACACAACAATCCAGAGGAAGTAGGGGAAACCCCTGACAACCTTCCTGTAGAGCATGCGACAGAAGTTGATGTCCCAACTATTACTCTTTCACAGCTTTTAAAGACTAAATCATTTTGGGTAGTGGCAGCCATCTGTGGCGTTTGCAGCATGTCCCAGACTGGCCTTATGGCACAGTGGCTGGTACGTTACACAAGCAACGGCTACACCGAAACAAAGGCAGCCTTTATGATGTCTATTTGTGCGGTTGCAGGTATTATCGGAAGCATTATTGCAGGAAATATTGAAAACAGACTTGGCACAAGAAAAGCATATGTGGTACTTGCAATATGGTTTATGGTTTCTTTGCTTTTAAACTTTACCAATATAGTACCTTTGGTTTATCTTTCAGTTCCAATGTTTGGACTATCTATTTCCTTGTACCAGATATTTATGCCAGCCTTTGAAATATCAGTTTTTGGAAGAGAGAATTTTAAGGTTGTAAATGGAATTCTATTTCCACTGGTAAGTATGGGAGGCCAGCTTACATTTCTTGTTATTGCAATGTGCATGAACTTATTTGGAGAAGTAAGATTTGCGTATATCGTATTTACGATACTTTTAGGTATAACAATTCCATTGGCATTGTCTTTAAAGGAGAAGCAGTAAGAGGGGTTATAATGGATGAGTTAAATATTTTATTAGTAACAGGCTTGTTGACAGCAGAGCACCAGGGCCGCAAAATGCAGGAGCGTTTGAGAGAGCTCCTTGAGGCTACAGGCAGATTTAACGTAGTCATTACAGAGGAGTTTAGAAATATCACTCCAGAGTATTTAGAGCCGTATGATGCTTTGTTCATAAATTATGACGGTAAGACCTGGCCAACGGATCATGCCCGACGTTTTGGAGAGCAGAGTGAGTCAGCATTATTTAATTTTGTTGCATCGGGTAGAGGGGTAGTATTTTATCATTCAAGCATATGGGTTGATCCTGATTGGCCAGATGAATACCGTAAATTGCTTGGCGGTTACTGCGCCATGGATAAGGGCTGCAGGCGCTGTCCAAAGGATGATCACTATGTGGTAACCACAGACAAGAATCATCCTATCACCAAGGATATTGACGACAAGTGGATGAATGTATTTGATGATTTGTTTACACAGTTAATCATTCATCCAGAGGCCAAGATGCACGTGCTTGCATCTATATATGATGGCGTGGAAAACTACAGAATCCCGGGATTCCCACCACCACATCATCCGGTAGAGATTCCAGAGGGCAAGCTTGAAAACATGCCAGGAGTCAATGAATACACACCAGTTATTTGGACAAACGAATACGGCAAAGGACGTGTGTTTGTCACATCAATTGGTCACTGGGAAGCATTGGATAGATTCAATTTCATCACAATGCTTGTGAGAGGTACTGAATGGGCTGCCTCAGGAGAGGTAACTCTAGAAAGGCCTAACCGTAGCGGAGATAATCGTCTTAAATTGTTCCCATATTATTAAAAAGTCAAAGGGTGTCGCTAGTGCGGCACCTTTTGGCGCTTTTGGATATATTTTCTTGTTCCTTTGATACAAAACAAGAATCTATATATGATAGTTGCAATCAAAAGAACATAAAAGTGACCTAAAGATTTCTTTGCAAAAAAAAGCAAGAATAAAGAAATGTATTAGTATTTTGGATTGACTTTTCATAATAGACTCATAAATAGAGAAGTATTTAGAAATGAGGCTATACATATTATGGAAAACAAAAAGATAAAAGTAGGAATATTATCTATTTGCGCAGTGGCACTGACTTATATGTCTCTATCACCTGTGCTTGCCAGCATTTCCAGTGAGTTTTCCGGAGTAAATGTGACTTTAGTGCAGATGATAATTACTCTTCCTAGCTTTTTATTTATTGCATGTTCACCACTTAGTGGATTTGCAATGGGCTACGTAAATAAAAAGGCGATTGCAATATTTTCATTGTTTTGCTATCTGATTGGAGGTTTATTTCCGTTTTTCTTTAATTCAAGCATATGGGAATTGCTTGCAGGAAGCGCAATCATAGGGGTGGGAACAGGCTTTTTGATGCCACTTATAAATGGCTTTATTGTTCAGTATTTTAAAAAGGAAGAGCAGGCAACCCTGATGGGATTAAACGCCACCTTTACAGCTCTTGGCGCATTGACTTTTATTTTTATAGGCGGGCAGTTGGCAAAGTTTGGTTGGAGATTTAGCTATTTGACTTTTCTTGCAGTTATACCAATTATCATTATTGCTCTTACATGTCTGCCAAAGGGAGAGCCACAAAAGCTGGAGCTTCCAGAGGGTCAGTCAAAGTCAAAAAGTTACTTTGAAATGAATCCATACATCATGGGATTATTCATTATAGGCTTTATATATTTTGTCACTCAAAATGCATTCAACACTAATTCATCCGAGTATGTGGCTGAGGCAATCGGTGCTGGCGCCGGGGTTGCCAGCATTGTTACAATGGCCAACACCTTTGGTGGAATTGCAGGTGGTGCAACCTTTAAAGGCATTTCAGTTAAGTTCAAAAATCAGGTGGAGACCTTCACTCTTGTGGTGATTTCCCTTGGATTTTTAATAGCATATTTCATTCCAAATATTGTTGCCATAGTGGCAGGCAGTCTTTTGGTGGGATACGGATATGCGATATTTAATGCAGGTGGAAGCTACCTGCTTGCCCAAAATACAAGGCCGGATACAAACGCTTTTACAGTGTCGGTTTATTTGGCAATGATAAATGTCGGGGCAGCTATTTCACCAATAGTAGTCAATGCCTGCGCTGGCATCATGGGGGATGGTGCAGCGCCAAAGTTTTTATTTGCAGGCGTAGTGATTCTTTTGGTGGCGGTTTATTCATTCTTTTTGAATGTTAGTAGGAAGAGGGATTAGTAGTTAAATAATGTAGGGGGTTAGATGGAGTCAAAGAATTCTAGAGAAAGAGTTAGAATCGAGGTTTCTGACAAGAAGCTGGAAATGGAGCACTTCCATCAAAATATTGAGCTGTGCTACGTGCTTCAGGGGCGAGTTGAAATCCAGATGGGCCAGGAGAGGGTGGTTCTGTTTGAGGAAGGATTTTACTTAATCAACGCCAATAAAAAGCACAGTATAAGATTGTCGGAGGATGGTCTTTTAGTAAAGGTTTGCATCTCATTTGAACTGTTAAGTGACGTGCTGGGTTCCTTGGATGTACAGTTTTTGTGCAACAGCAATATGGGAAATAATGAGCAATACGATGCCTTAAGAAAGAGGATTAAAAGTCTGTTGACTCATTATGTAAATACCAACGGCAATGTGGCGGACTTCGGTCATATTGCTCTTTGTTATGAGCTGTTGGATGAGCTTACAGTTAACTTTCAGGTTCGAGGCGGAGATAGACACGACAACACTGACGACAATATCACAGTCAGGATTAATCAGATAAACAATTATGTCAGGGGTAATTACAAGGAGCAGCTATCTCTAAAGGATTTGGCTGACAAGCTGTACTTATCAGAGGCATATTTATCAAGATTTTTTAAAAAAACCTATGGCATGAGCTTCCTGAAATATGTTACCAACATCAGGGTGAGTCATGCTTACGAGAGTCTGCTTTACACCAACGAGCCAATTACCAAGATTGCCTTTGATAACGGTTTTTCCACGGTGGCTTTGTTCAACAAGACCTTCAAGCAGGTGTATGGCCAAACACCATCAGAATTTAGAAAAAAGACTCTGGCGGATTCAGCGAAGGATTGCTATTCCATGGACAAAAAGCTTCAGGCAAGGCTTGAGGATTTTATCCAAAGTGGCTCAAAGCAGGAGGCTTTCTACGAGAATTGCAATGAGATTTTCGCCAACTATTCACTAAAGTACAAGGCTTTGTTTCCAACACTTACCACCGGCTACAAGAAGATATTAAATGGTGGCAATGCAGAGGATTTGCTAAATGCAGGCACCAGAGAACATATTGCTTTAATAGGTGAAGCGCTGCACTTTGAATATGTTAGGTTTTGGAATATTTTTACGCCCAATATGCTTCTTGAAATTGGATTTGGTACTGGAGTGTACAATTTTTCCAAGATAGACGGCATAATTGATTTCCTCTTGGAGCATGGCATGAAGCCTGCCTTGGAGCTTGGATGTAAGCCAAAGAAAATACAGGCCAGCGTCAGACTTCCCATTTTAAAAGGTGAGGACAACTCAGAACTTAGATACGAAGCGGATTACTGGGGCAAAATGATTGAAAGCTTTTTTATCCACCTTAACGATTGCTATGATCCAAAGGAGGTGGGCACCTGGCTTGTTGAGCTTTGGAATGATGAAAGGGCTGAGGCCATAGAAGGCTACAATTATTTTAAGTTATTCAATCAGACTGCTTCTATTATTAGAGGTATTAACAAGCGAATCCAAATAGGTGGCTGTGGTATCAGAGATGACATAAGTGACGAAGTGATGGATGGCTTTTTCAAAGAATGGAGAGAACAACAGCAGCAGCCGGACTACATTTCAATGATGCACTTTCCTTATGTCAGTGGAGAGATTAGAAATGATTTATATTCTAGAAGAAACACTGACAATGATTCTTTTTTGCACGCAACAGAACGTATCAGAGCCAGCATGACCAAGGCTGGTTTTTCAGAGGACACACCACTTTATGCAACTGAATGGAATAATACCATTTCAGACAGAAATGCCATAAATGACTCATGCTATAAGGGGGCTTATGTTGCAAGAAATCTTATACAAAACATTACAAGTATCGACGGTATGGGATATTTCCATGCTACAGACAGGACGGTGGAGTACTCAGATACCAACGCACTTTTATTTGGAGGAAGCGGACTTATTACAAAGGATAGTATATTCAAGCCGGCGGCTTATGCCTTTGAATTTATGAATCGCCTTAAGCCATATATTGTGGGAAAGGGCAAAGAGTATATTATCTCAATGGATGAGGATGAGAACTTCACCATTGTCTGCCATAACCAAAAGCGACTGAATTACAACTATTATCTTACTGACGAAGGTGATATTAGCAAAAATGATTTGTGGAAGTACTATGAGGACAATGATTTGCTTAACATCGGTTTTCAGATAAAGGATGTGGGAGGCGATAAGTACAAGGCTAGGGTGTATCGAGTAAACGATGATTATGGAAGCATAGTTGATATATGGAAGGGGCTTGGATTTGACAATAACCTTTCTAAAAATGACATCAAGTTCTGCCGAAAGGTGTGTGAACCACATCTTACTATTGATAGAGCTGAGGTGGTGGATGGTATTTTAAAATACAATATTCAGCTTAAAGCAAATGAAGTGGCATGCATTAGTTTGAAAAGAATATAAACTTTCGCCTCACATTTTTCTCAGGTCAAAAATCTCATGTTGATTTTTGACCTGTTATTTTTTTGACTATTTTTAAATTTCCAAAAGGGCAATTTTTAATGTGTAAAAAAGTTTTTTAGGATAATAAATCCATATTTCTACCTTGAGTCTATGGATAAGATTGTATACATAACAGCCGAAAGGCAAAAATTTTTATGGGGAAAGAAAAGGAGAAGAAAAGATGAAACTAAAAAAAGTTCTTGGGGCTGGTTTAGCAGTTGCTATGGCATTTTCAGTTGTAGCCTGCGGCAGTTCAGAAAAAGAAACAGGCAGTGCTCCAGCTAAAACAGCGGGTTCAAAGGCTGCAACAGAAAATACAGCCAATGTTGATTTAGTAAACAAAGTTAAATCAGATGAGACACTTGTTGTTGCACTTGCTTCAGAGCCATCTTCACTGGCTCCAACACTTGTTGGTGAATCAGAGAATGAATCAAGCATTATTTCAGGAGCTATTCTTGATACCTTAGTATCTCAGAATCAGTTCACAGGGGTGGTTGAACCAAACATAGCAACAAAATGGGAGTGGCTTGATGATTACAGATTACAGTTTACTCTTCGTGATGATGTAACATTCACTGACGGCTCTCTTCTTACAGCGGAGGATGTAGTTTATACATTTGAAACTCTTGCATCACAGTCAGGAAACAACGATGGTGGTAAGTTCCTTGATCCATCCAAGAATGAGGTTGTTGATGACCACACAGTTATTCTTGGCTTCAACACTGTAGCACCTGACCTTGTAACAATGCTTACATGGACACCATTTGGTATTTTCTCAGAGGACGAGGTAGAAGCTTGCGGCGGATTTGACAAAGCTGCAGACAGCCCGGTAATCGGCTCTGGTAAGTACAGATTTAAAGAGTGGGTTCAGGGACAGTATGTAGTTCTCGAGAGAAACGACAACTACTGGAACCAGGATTACGCTGGATACTTCAAGGAAATCAAGTTTACATTCACACAGGACCCAGCTGCAAGAGAGATGGCAGTTGAGGCAGGAGATGCAGGAGTTGCATACGAAATTCCAGTTGCTCAGGCATCAACATATGTAAACAACCAGAATGTAAAGACATCCTTCTACAGCTTTGGTCAGGTTTATCACATCTGGATGAACATGAGAGATTCAGAGCCAATGAAGAACGTAAAGGTACGTGAGGCTCTTGATAAGGCACTTGATTATGACGCAATTGCAGCCTATGCAACTGGCGGTCAGGCAAAGCAGTCATTAGGTTACATTGATGCTGATGTTCCATTTGCAGTTGACTACTACACAGAGGATGAGAGAAAGCAGGATGTTGGGGGGGCAAAGGCTCTCTTAGAGGAAGCAGGCTACGGCGATGGCCTTACAATCTCTTGCCTTGGAACACCTGATGCAGAGGGCTTATACACAGTAATGCAGGCTCAGCTTGCACAGGCAGGTATCACACTTGAAATCAACTCAGTTGATATTCCTACTTTTGTACAGGGGGCAAACGGTGGTGACTATGACATCATCCTTGTAGGTGAGTACCTTGATTCAAGAAATCCATCAGCATGGGTATTCTTTGATGAGAATTCAATTAACACATTCTGTATCGGTGGTGACAAGTATACTTCAGATGAAATCTGGTCTGCTATTCAGGAAGTAATTAAGGCAGAGGACAATGAAGCTGCTAAGGAAAAGGTTGCAGCACTTGAGGAGATTTTCAAGAGAGACACACTTGTACTTAACCTTTGTCCAGAATTGCGTTCAGCAATTACACAGCCAGACATTTACGGTCTTGCAACTAGAGAGCGCGGATATATCGATGTTACATCATTCTATCGCGAACAGTAATTAAGAAATAGGAGCTGACGATGATTAAATATATTATCAAGAGAATTGTATATCTTATTCCTATTATGCTGGGGGTGTCAGCCATCATATTTGCTTTAAAAACATTTACTCCTGGTGATCCTGCAAGAATTATCTTAGGAAATGATGCACCCCAGGAACAGGTAGATGCAAAACGCGAAGAATTGGGTTTGAATGATCCAGTGGTGGTTCAGTATTTCAATTATATAAAAGGAATCGTAACTAAAGGAGACTTTGGAGACTCCTATAGAACAGGAAATCCGGTTTTATCAGAAATATTACCTAGGCTGAAAACCTCTGGATTGATAACTCTTGGTGCAGTGGCAATAGGTGCAGTAATAGGAATAATTTTAGGCATTGTATCTGCACTAAAGAAATACACCTGGATAGATTCACTGGTGCTTGTTGTATCAATGTTTTTCCAATCCGTTCCGGAGTTTGTAGTGGGACTGGTTTTGATTTTTATCTTTGCAGTAACCTACCACATTCTTCCATCCAGCGGAATTGAATCTGCAAAAGGCTATATTTTGCCAATGATGTGTATAGGCCTTTCATCAGTAGCAAGCTACACCCGTATCACCCGCTCTTCTATGTTAGAAGTGCTTTCGGAAGACTATATCAGAACAGCCAGGGCAAAGGGCCAGACAGAGCGAAACATTACCAAAAGACATGCACTTAGAAATGCAATGATTCCAGTGGCTCAGTCCATCGGAACCAACCTTGGCAACTCCATTGGTGGAGCCATGGTTTTAGAGACAGTATTTGGTATACCAGGTGTTGGAAAATACATTACAGATTCAATTACACAGCGTAATTATCCATCGGTTCTAGGCGGAGCGTTAATAATAGCGATAGTACTAACAGTTATTAATCTCTTGGTAGATATTAGCTTTATACTTATTGACCCTCGACTAAAGACCACAATTATTTCTGGCGGAAAAAAGAAGCTAAAAAAAGCAGCATAATATTCATTGAAGGAGAAGGATATGGCAAAGTTATACACTCCAGAGATGGAGAAAATTGCAAAGAAAAAGGCTAAGAGAAATAAGCCTGTAAAATCTACTCCTGCATTTGAAGCATGGAAGAGATTTAGAAGAAATAAGACAGCTATAGTTGGTCTTATAGTAGTGGGGATTCTTATACTGGTTGCGATATTTGCTAATTTTATTGCACCTTATGATTATCAGAGTCAGGACTATTTAGCTATGATGCAGCCGCCAAGCTCGGCGCATCTATTTGGAACAGATCAGTTTGGCAGAGACATTTTCAGTCGATGCGTTTATGGTGCCAGATATTCATTATTTATAGCATTATTCTGTACCATTGCAGCTCTATTATCCGGTGGCCTGCTTGGAATTATTGCAGGCTACTGCGGTGGAGTTGTAGATACGGTGATAATGCGAATCATGGATGTATTTCAATCCATTCCAATGATTATGATGGCAATGTGCATTGTATCTGTTTTAGGAAATGGTATTCCTCAGCTTGTTGCAGCAGTTATGTTTGCATCCATGCCTACCATGGCAAGAAACAACAGAGCGGCTATTCTCAGAGTTCGCGGCTGTGACTACATCGAATCCTCTGAGGCAATTGGAGTTGGTCAGATGAAAATGATTTTTAAACATATGATTCCAAATGCCGCAGGCGTAATGATTATTTATTTTGTAGGATTTTTGGCAGTTTCAATTATGATGATGTCCGCAATGAGCTACATCGGAGTTGGACTTGCAGCGCCTACACCTGAATGGGGGCTTATTTTAAATGATGGAAAAGCATATTTGACCAGCAGTCCTTACATGATGTTTTTCCCAGCCCTTATGATTATGGTTACCTGCTTTGCATTTAACCTTTTAGGTGATGGCTTGCGAGATGCTTTCGATCCTAAATCCAAATAAAGTCGGAAAGGATAATCATGGAAAATATCTTAGAAATAGAAGAATTGGTGGTTCACTACGAAACTGACGATGAGGTAGTAGAGGCTGTAAACAACATTAAGCTCACTATGAAAAAGGGAGAAATTCTTGGTCTGGTGGGCGAGACAGGCGCGGGAAAAACAACAACAGCTCTAGCTATAATGGGATTACTTCCAGAGCATGTTGGAGCCATCAAAAAAGGAAAAATTAAATTCGAAGGTGAGAACCTTTTAGAAAAATCAAAAAGGGAAATGAGAGCTGTTAGAGGTAACAAAATCTCCATGATTTTTCAAGATCCAATGACAGCCCTCAACCCTGTTAAAACTGTGGGAGATCAAATCGCCGAGGTTATATTACTTCACGACAAGTGCTCCAAGGCAGAAGCTCTTAAGCGTGCCCAGGAAATGCTTGGCCTTGTTGGCATAGTTCCAGAGCGATACAAGGATTACCCACACCAGTTTTCAGGTGGAATGAAGCAGCGTATCGTAATTGCCATAGCTTTGGCCTGCGAGCCAGATTTGCTAATTGCAGATGAGCCAACCACTGCCCTTGATGTTACAATTCAGGCACAGATTCTTGATATGATGCGTGGCCTGCAAAAAAAGAACAACACATCCACAATTTTAATCACCCATGATTTGGGAGTGGTGGCTGAAATGTGCGATCACTGTGCAGTTATGTACGCAGGTGAAATTGTTGAGTATGGAACCTTACAGGAGATTTTTGATAATCCAAAGCATCCATACACCAAGGCTTTATACAAATCAATTCCATCTTTGGACAAAGATGTTGAAAGACTTCATGTGATTCCGGGAATGGTTTGTGATCCATCTGATTTACCTAGTCATTGCAGCTTTTATGACAGGTGTGATGAAAAATGTGACGCTTGCAAGATACAGGATCCACAGCCTTACGAGGTCAGCGATGGCCATGTGGTGAAATGTCTTAAGTATCAGGCAAGGGAGGAAAAATAATGGCAGAGAATTTATTAGAAATTAAAAATTTAAAGAAATATTTTTCTACTCCAAGAGGAAGCCTGCATGCGGTAGACAACGTATCCCTCAACATTGAGAAGGGGAAAACAGTAGGAGTAGTTGGAGAATCAGGCTGTGGTAAATCAACTCTTGGTAAGACATTAATGAGACTTCACGAGCCAACCAGCGGTGAAATCATTTTCAAGGGCGAGGATATTGCAAATATGCCTATCAAGGAATTCAAGAAAAAATATCGCGCCGATATTCAGATGATTTTCCAGGATCCTTATGCAAGCTTAGACCCACGTATGAATGTGTTACAGCTGATAGAAGAGCCTATTAAGACCAACAACAAATCCATGTCCAGGCAGGAGGTATCTGCAAAGGCAAGAGAGATGATGGAGCTTGTTGGCTTGGCCAAGCGACTTGAAGGTGTGTATCCTCATGAGCTTGATGGTGGTCGTCGCCAACGTATTGGCATAGCAAGAGCACTATCCCTTAATCCAGAGTTCATTGTATGTGACGAACCAGTATCAGCTCTTGATGTTTCCATACAGGCACAGATCCTCAATCTGCTGCAGGACCTGCAGCAGGAGAGAGGTCTGACCTATATGTTTATCACCCACGACATGTCAGTTGTTAAGCACATTTCAGATGATATTGTTGTTATGTATTTGGGACAGATGATTGAAAAGTGCCCTGCAGATGAAATCTTCAAAAATACGATTCATCCATATTCCCAGGCACTATTGTCTGCTATCCCAATTCCAGATGTACATGCAAAACATGAGCGAATGGTGCTAAAAGGAGAGCTTACATCTCCAATAGACCCAAAGCCATGTTGTAGATTTGCTGCTCGCTGTCCTTATGCAACCGAGCAGTGTTATGCACAGGAACCTCAATTGAGAGAGCTGAAGTCAAATCACGTTGTGGCATGTCACTATGCAGAGAAATTTGTTAAATAAAAGAACAGGAGAAAAAAGATGAAGGTTTTAGGTATTTCCTTTGGTAGAAAAAATGGAAACACTGATATTTTGGTAAAGGAAGCTCTCTTTGGTGCAAAAGAAGCTATGCCGGAAATTGAGGTGGAATTCGTAAATACGGTAAATCTTAACATTGGAAGATGCCGTGGCTGCGGAGCCTGCTCTACCCAGTTAGAAAAAGGAAAAGACAATGTATGTATCTTCCAGGATGATTTCCAGATGCTGGAGGATAAGGTTCACGAGGCGGACTCAATTATTTTAGGTGCACCGGTTTATGTGCTTCAGCCAGTAGGTCAGTTCAAGGATTTTGTAGATAGATTCTCTTGTCGTCATGACTATTCTGCAATTACCTATGTACTTGATAAGAGAAGAAACGGGGAGCTTCCAGGCAACGCAGATGACTTCCCTATGGAAAGATTGAGAAAGAAAACTGTTTCTTATATTTCAGTAGGCGGAGCTATCACAGATGATTGGACATCAATGGGTACATCCACACTACATTTCTTTGGCTTCCCACCTATGATGAAGGTAATGGGTAACTACAATGCAAACTGCATGGGCACAACAGGAAATCCATACCTTGATGATGAGCTTATTGCAAACATGCACGAGATGGGCAAGCGCACTGTCCTTGGATTAAATGACGATTCAGTAGAATTCTTTAGACCAGCAGGTAAGCCTGAAGAGGTATGCCCGGTTTGTCACCAGAGACTTCTTATGATAAGACCTGGCTCAACAAAGGTCACCTGCCCAATCTGTGGTATCCACGGTCAGCTTTCAATTGTTGATGATGGTATACAGGTTGAGTTTACCAAGGAGCAGCAGGAGAGAGCCCGCGGCACATTCAAGGGACTTCGTGAGCACACAGTAGAAATCCAAAGCTTTGGAGGAATCTGTGGACCAAAGATTATGGCTAATAAGGAAAAGCTTGATTCCCTTATGAATGAGCGAATCAAGAACTTTGAGACTGCAATACAATCATAGTATTTGTTGCATCCCCCATAGATGGATAAATCAATTGTGCAAATTAAGGCAAAAAATCGTAAAAGATTTTAAAAGAACCTTGACGTTTATTTTTTTAGAATAAGAACAGTCAAAAAGGAATTAAATTTGTTCTTATTTTCTAAAGATTTAATTTTAAAGGAGTCTAGTATTATGGCAACAGTCAATTTGACAATTGATGGCAAGTCTATAGTGGCAGATGAATCAAAAACTGTCCTAGAGGCAGCTCTTGATAATGGTATTTATATCCCACATCTTTGTCACCACAACGATTTGCATCCAAATGGGGGATGTCGTCTTTGTGTGGTAAAACAAGACGGAGTTGATGGTGTTATTACATCCTGCTCTACAAAGGTTAAGGAGGGCATGGTAATCAACACTAAGGACGAGACAGCTGAAAAGGTTAGAAAGCTTTCTTGTGATTTAATGTTCAAAACACATCCAAGCGAGTGCGTTGGATGTCCTAAGTATGGCAAGTGTCAGCTTGCTTCAATTTCTCAGTATGTAGGAGATTCAGGTCGTGATTTACGTCAGCAGAAGCTTCCTCTTATTGAAAATGAAGAGAATCCATTAATGCTTCACGAAATGTATCGTTGCATTCTCTGCGGCAGATGCGTTCGTGCCTGCTCAGAGCTTAGAGGCGTAGGTGCCCTTAAGTTTGAAAAGATTGATGGAAGAATGAAGGTTGTTATCAATGGAAACAGCCTTGAGGAAGCTGGCTGCCAGTTCTGTGGAGCCTGCGTAGAGGTTTGTCCTACAGGTTCTATTCGAGATAAGGTTGGAGTATTTAAGGATGATCCGGGCCTCAGCCGTGAGATGACCCTTGTTCCTTGTAGTGAGGGATGCCCAGCTCATATCAACGTTCCAAAATATATCAGATTTATAAAGGAAGGAAACTTCCCAGCAGCTGCAGCAACAGTTCGCGAGAAGGCACCATTCCCAGAATCACTTGGCTATATTTGCGTGCATTCATGCGAATTACAGTGTAAGAGAAATCATCTTGATGGACCTCTTTCTATTAGAAATCTTAAAAGATTTGCAGCAAGCCAGGACGATGGTAGCTGGAAAGAAAAGGCATTTATGAAGGCTGCAACTGGCAAAAAGGTAGCTGTAATTGGTGCAGGCCCTGCAGGTCTTACAGCAGGTTACTATCTCAAGAAGCTTGGCCATGAAGTTACTATTTTTGAGAAGCTTCCAAAGGCTGGCGGTCAGATGAGATATGGTATTCCTTCATATAGATTACCTAGAGAAGTATTAGATAGAGAGATTGCAGAAATCGAAGCAGTAGGAGTAGAGATTAAGTGCAACAGTGATGTGAAGTCAGCTACTGAGCTTAAGGCCCAGGGTTATGATGCAGTGTTTGTTTCAGTTGGTACTCACGCTGGTAACAAGCTTCCTCTTGAAGGAAATGATTTGCCTGGCGTTTATCTCAATGCAGATTTCTTGCGTGCTATCAATTTAGATGAGCCACTTCCAGTGGGAGACAACGTAGTAGTACTTGGTGGCGGTAACGTTGCAATCGACTGTGCAGAGTCAGCTCTACGTCTTGGGGCAAAGCATGTTGTTATGACATGTCTTGAGGCAGCAGACAAGATGACTGCATCAGAAGAAGAGGTTACATGGGCTAAGGAAGACGGAATCGTTGTAGAAAATTCCCGCACCTTTGATGCCATCGAATCAGAAAATGGCAAGGTGACAGGCCTTACTGTCACAGGAATTGAGGGACTTAAGTTTGGGCCTAAGGGACCAGAGTTTACTCGCATTCCTGATTCAACAGTTACATTCCCTGCAGACACAATTATCTTTGCAGTTGGCCAGCATCCAGATATAGACGAGGAGTTTGGTCTTGAACTTAACAGAGGTCGTGTTGTTACATCAGATGAGCACAAGACATCTGAGGATGGAATCTATGCCGCTGGTGATGCTGTTACAGGTACACGTTCAGTCATTGCAGCAATTGCAGAGGCAAGAGAAGCTGTCAGTGAGATTGATAAGTATCTTGGCGGAGATGGAAACATCGAAGAAAGTCTTGCGCCAGAGCAGACTCTCAATCCATGCATCGGCAAGAATGAAGACCTTACCAAGACTCATCGTAATGAGCCAAATGTAACTGACATTGAAGCTAGAAAGTGCAACTTTGAGCCAATGGATCTTGGCTTTGACTGCAGCAAGGCAGGCTGTGAAGCTAGCCGTTGCTTGCAGTGTGACCTTCGTGTTCAAATCTCTCCACAGAAGTTCTGGAGCGATTACATTGAAGAGGAAGGAGGTCAGCAGTAATGAAGAATTTATTAGTTGTTAGTTGTGTAAGTGACGATGTTAAGGCACCAATCTCCATGTATCTTATGAACAACTATCTTGAGGATGTTGTAGCTGGGGCAAATAAGCAGGCTAAGGAGATTGATGCAGATATAATTTATCTTCTATTAGAAGGCGACAAGGTAGAGGGCTTGGATGGTGAAGTAAGATATGCCAAGACAACTTCCCCTACACTTAACAATCCATATGCTGTAGCTCAGGTACTTTCAGGTAACCTTCCTCGTCCAATGATTCAGGATGATTACGTTACAGTATATGATGACAAGGCTGTTTCGGTTATTACACCAGAGGTTGCCTATGGCATTAAGAACGGTTTTGAGGAGAGATTTGTCGCTGTAAATTCAGGTGACAAAACAGAGATTAAGAGGGTTGCAGTAGGAACAGCCTTGTCAGAAGTAGCATCACTTGACGATGCTAAGGCAGTGCTTATCGGTGGTTTGAAGGGTTCCTTTGTTACACCTGAGGAAGCTTCTTCAACCAAGATAGATGCCACAGAAAAGTTTAGCTCAATATCTATATACGGTCAGGACCAGTGTATAGTTGAGACTTGTGTTCAGCTTATGAATGAAGCGTATAAGGCTTCCTGTGGTAAGTGCGTTCTTTGCCGCGAAGGAACATCTCAGTTTAGACAGATTGTCACAGAGATGACTACAGGAAAGGCAAAGGCTACTGATGTGGACCTTATCAAGGAAGTGTCTGAGCTGATTACAGTGGGTGCTTACTGTCCATTTGGCCAGAGCATGACAAGACCTCTTACATCTGCAATGGAAATTTTTGCAGAGGAGTTTAATGACCATATCAAGAAAAAGACCTGTAAGTGTGGCAAGTGCTACAAGGCAGCTGCACTTTACTATATCGACCCAGATGAATGTATTGGTTGTGGCGACTGTATAGATGCTTGTCCAGAGGAAGCAATCGAAGGAAAAGACGGTTTCATACATATGATTGACCAGGATCTTTGCGAACAGTGCGGCAAGTGTGTGGGTGCCTGCGACGAGGGCTGCATCAAGACAGCCACCAAGTTACCAAAGCTTCCTAAGAAGAGAACTAAGGTAGGTAAGTTCTAGCCTGTGCAACAGTGTCTTGTCTTTTTTTGCAGATGAAAATGTCAGCAAAAATTTGAATGCAATAATAGATAAGGTTTAAGGAATTTGAAAATAGTTGCAATTGCTTTGGGGTGCTAACTTATATACAAGAAAATAAGAACCAAACAATTAGGTTGAAGTTTTAGAAGGAGAAGAAATGGAAAACTTAAAGACACAATTAGTTGTAATTGCAGGTGGCCCATCTGGTTTATCAGCAGCAGTTCAGGCAGCTGAGGACGGAGCTGAGGTTATCTTAATTGAAAAAGCAGCAATTACTGGTGGTGCAGCCAACATGGGTATGGGACCACTTGGTATTGGAACAAAGTACCAGCAGCAACAGATGATAGATATCACTGTTGAAAAGGCATTTAACATGTTTATGGATTACACACATTACAATGTTGATGCAAGACTTATAAAGAGATACTTCGAGCAGTCAGGCGAGACAATTGAGTGGCTTGAGGACTTGGGAGTTGAGTTTGAAGGTGCATTCAAGTACTTCCCACAGTCAGAGGCTACATGGCATATCGTTAAGACTGGAAACAAGATCGGACCTCGTGCAGCAGGTCATATGAACAAGGCACTTCTTAACAGAGCTCAGGAGCTTGGGGTAAAAGTTTTACTTGAGACAGCTGGCAAGAAGATTCTTAAGGATGATGAAGGCAAGGTTTGCGGAGTTGTTGCAGTAAATAAGGATGGTGAGGAATTCACAATCGAGTGTAAGGCAGCAGTTATCGCGACAGGCGGTGCCGGATGCAACAAGGAATTCATCCTTGAGGAAACTGGCTTAGAGCAGGGTAAGGACATGTTCAACTTTGCAATTCCAGGTCTTATGGGTGATGGATTAAAGATGGCTTGGGAGGCAGGTGCTGACCACCTTCCAGTTAGAATAGAGCAGGCTTGCGACCTTGGCGGTGGCGAGGAAGCTTCAGGCTCAGTAAAGAACGTTCTCAGACAACCAAACCTTATTGTTAACAAGTTTGGTAAGCGTGTAATGAACGAGGAATATGCACAGAACACAACATATCTTTCAAATGTAGCAATGCATCAGAAGGATAAGGTTTTATATTCAATCGTTGATTCAACAATCGTTAAGTCATATGTAAAGAACGGTGTTGATGTAACAAGCCTTGTTACACCAGATCCAGACGTATCAGATTTCTATGAGGGAATGGACGAGGTTGTTTCCAAAGGTTCTAAGAACTTCTTTAAGGCTGAGACAATCGAGGAGCTTGCAGAGATGATTGGTGTTGATGCAGAGGTTCTCGAGGAGACAATCGATGACTACAACGATTACTGCGAAGGCAGAGATGAGGAGTTCTTCAAGAACTACAGATACCTTCGTAAGTTAAGAAAGGGACCATTCTACTGTGGAACATATCATCCAGGTGGATACGGTACGGTCGGTGGAATCAGAATCAACGAAAACTGTGAGGTTTGTGACAAAGATTTCATGCCAATCCCAGGTCTTTATGCTTGTGGTGCTGATTCATGCAACATCTATGATGACAGCTACATGTTCCTACTTCCAGGTAACTCAATGGGTTACGCTGTAAACACAGGACGTATTGCTGGTATGGAAGCAGCAGAGTATATAGAGGACTAAGTTAACACGTACATAAAGTCTATTAATAAGAACATATAAAGAAAAAATCAAATTATTAATAAGAATAAAAATAGCATATAAATCACACTCAAAAAATGTTAGAGGAGCTGGTAGTTATAAAACTCTGAGTGTTGTCGCAACGAACGTTTTGGTGAGTGAAGACAATACTCAGGTTTGAGAACGTAACCAGCGAGAAAAAAATAAAAAGTGTGATTTATGTGCGGGATTTTCAGGAGGAATTTAAAATGAGTAAAGTTAGAGTTGCTGTAGTAGGATGCGGAGGAATTGCAAATCAGAAGCATTTTCCTTCTCTTGCAAAGTTTCCAGATAGAGCAGAAATCGTTGCTTTCTGCGACATCATTGAAGAGAGAGCAGTAAAGGCTAAAGAGCAGTATGGCTCAGCAGATTCAAAGGTTTATACAGATTACAAGGAGATGCTTGCTGACACTTCAATAAACATTGATGTTGTACATGTATGTACTCCAAACGTTGCACACTGCCCTATTACAGTTGCAGCTTTCGAGGCTGGCAAGCATGTAATGTGCGAGAAGCCAATGGCTCACTGCACAGAGGATGCACGTAAGATGATTGATGCTTGGAAGAAGTCTGGTAAGAAGTTTACAATCGGCTATCAGAACAGATTCCGTGATGACACACAGACACTTCACGCTTCATGTGAAGCTGGTGAGCTTGGTGAAGTTTACATGGCAAAGGCACACGCTCTTAGACGTCGTGCAGTTCCTACATGGGGTGTATTCCCTAACAAGGCACTTCAGGGTGGCGGTCCACTTATCGATATCGGAACACACGCTCTTGATATCACACTTTGGATGATGGATAACTATGAGCCAGTTTCAGTTTCTGGTCAGGTATTCTACAAGCTTGGTCGTGACGAGCATGGTCCAGAGGGTAACGTATTTGGTCCTTGGGATCCTAAGACTTTTGAGGTTGAGGATTCAGCTTTCGGTCTTGTAAAGATGAAGAATGGTGCAGTTATATACCTTGAGGCTTCTTGGGCACTTAACGTTCTTAAGTCTATGGAAGCATCTACAACACTTTGCGGTACAAAGGCAGGTGCTGAGATTCACCACGGTGGTTCATATCCACAGGATGAGCTCATCTACAACACAGTTGAGCACAATCAGCTTATGGAGAAGGTTATCTCACCAGCAGGTGTAGTTGACTTCTTCGAAGGTGGCGCTGCAGCAGAGGCTGTTCGTGAGGCAGATCAGTGGCTTGATGCTATCATCAACGACAAGGAGCCACTTGTTAAGCCAGAGCAAGCATTTGTAGTAACACAGATTCTTGAGGGTATTTACAAGTCAGCAGAGTCTGGTAAGGAATACTTCTTTTAAATAAGGATTTTAAATCTTGTTAGAAAACTTTCGTCTTATTAAAAGAATTACAAATTTTACGGAGGATATATAAATGGCAGGAAGACCAATTTATAATCCATCTAGCTTTAAGAATGTTGAGGAGAATGGACAGGTAGTGGGCTATAGCTTCGACTGGAAAGCCCAGTACTACCGTTCATTTACTCTCTCGATTTTGAGGGACATCATCCTTAAGGTTGATGGTGTTAATGTAAATAGAGAAGACATCACAATCACTGTAAATGGCGAGACATTTACATTAGAAGAATGCCGAACAGTCATCGATCCAGAGTATCGCTGGGAGTTTGGCGAGTATGCAACAGTAACAGTTAAAAAAGAGGGCGGACTTACAAAGGGCAGCCATACAATCGAAGCTATCCAGAGGATTGCTCCTTCATATATGCCATTTGTAATTGAGGCACCTTGCAATACTACATTTGAGATTTAGTAGGGAGGTAATGAAATGAGCGATATTAAAAGAGCCGTATCTCTCTACAGCTACCAGGATGAGTTTTATCTTGGAAAGCTTGATTTAGAGGGATGCTTACGTGAAACTGCCAAGACAGGAGCAACAGGTGTAGAGCTTCTTGC